>CANHJV010000052.1 GCA_947461225.1 Gemmatimonadota bacterium
AGGCGGTAGCCACGATAGGTGCTGGCGATCGCGTTGCGCGAGACCGGCGTGTAGGCTTTGAGGTCGGCGCGCGTGATCACACCGCCGCCGCGTTGCTGTTCGGCGACCAGTGAATCGGCGATCCAGCCTTCGTAAAATGCCTTCGCCCCGTTGTCGGCGATCGCCTGCAGGGTGCGCGCGAGGTCGGGCTGCACCAATCGGGCGCCGGCGGGGAGCGCTTTGCCGTTCGGGAAGTACGGCGTCACCGGGCTGTTGCGCGAGACCGTCGTGGCGGCGCGCGACATCGAACCGGCCAACGCGGTGTCGATCACGAAGCCCTCGCGGGCGAGCCTGATGGCTGGCTGCATGACGCGGGACAGCGGCATGGTGCCGTATTGCTGGAGCAGCAGGTTGAGCCCCGCCACGGCGCCCGGGACGCCGCTGGCGAGATGGCCTTCAATGCTACGGTCCGTGACCTTGCCGTTTGCATCGACGTACATGTTGCGGGTCGCGGCCAGGGGGGCGACTTCGCGATAGTCGAGGGCGGCTGAGCGGCCGTCGGCCATGTGTACGATGGAATACCCGCCACCGCCGATGTTACCGGCTTCCGGCCAGGCCACCGCCAGCGCGAAGCCGAGGGCGACGGCCGCGTCGACGGCGTTGCCGCCGGCTTTCATGATCTCGGCCGCGGCGGCGCTCGCTTCAGGGCTGTTGCTGACCGCCATCGCTTGCGAGGCGAACGTGGATGACGCGCCCGCCGGTAAGCGCCATCCGCCCGGAAACTGCGCCGCCTCGCGCGCTGGTTCCGCGTTGGTATTGGTGGCCGGTGTCGAGCGTTGGGCGCAGGCACCGAGCAGCGCGACCAGCAGCGGCCACGTGCGGGCTCTCGAAACAATCGTGACGGTCATCGGTGAATCGTGGGGTGAAGTGGAATGACGGCGTATGCCGGTGCCTTAGCGATGCGAGCCGAACCCGAGGCGCAGCGACGCGCGCGTGGTGCGAGCACGCCACGTACGACCGATGCCATCGGGCAAATCGGATTTGGCGTGCCACCCCATGCCGAACTCCTGCACGAGTGCGATGTGCAGATTGCTGGAGAGCCCGTAGCCGAAGCCGGCCCCGAGTGTGCCGGAGAGGTCGTACTGCCCCTTGGTTGGACCAAGCGGGACACCGGCGACGCCCGCGCTGTCGGCGCGTACACGCATGTCACGGAACCCCGTGACACCACCGGCCGCTTCGAAGAGCGTGTGAAAGCCGCCGCTGCCGCCGCTGCGGAACTGGCCCATGAGTGTCCACAATTGCGTCTGTGCGTCGCAGCCGCTGGCGCACGAGGCCGGTAACACGGGAGACGTGGATGGCTTGGCCGCGGTGTACGTCAGGGGCGACAGCGCGAGGTCGACCACGCCGTACCCGGCGGAGATCCCGATCGTGGTGGCCTCGTCGAGCGCCTTCTCAAGCGTGCCACGCATCTGCCACAGCGGATCGCTGCCGAACTTCCAGGTAGAGCGCGTGGCCCCGTCGCTGATGTCGTTCAGGGTGACGGCGGCGGCGCCACCGGATAACCACCAGCCGGCATCAGGTGGGCGGGCTGCCGGCCGCCCGCGGATCTGCGCCGTGAGCGCGGAGGCGCAGAGGCACGTGGCGATCGCGGCGGTGCTCAGCGCACGCACGACACCGTGCCGACCATCGGGTTGCGATTCGCGCATGGCGACTCCTAAGTTTGACGAGAGCGACGCAGGTGAGCCCTCGCCGTCGCTCGTGCTGCCAGGTCCCTCGGCGGCATCCACTGGAACATACCCCGCGCCGCGAGCACAAGACAGCCGATCGCGCGGTGTCCCCCGAACCCGCTCCCGTGCCCGCACCGACACACGATTCACGTGTCACGGAACGTCGCAATCCGCGCACCGTCGACATTGACCTCGCGTCGCCGCTCGCCATCGTCGATCTCCTCAACGCCGAAGATCAGGGCGTGGCTGATGCAGTGGCCACGCAGCGGGAGCCGATTGCGGCGTCGATTGCGCTGATCGAAGCGGCGTTCCGGAGTGGTCGCCGATTGTTGTATGTCGGCGCTGGTACGTCGGGCCGGCTCGGCGTGCTCGACGCCAGCGAGTGTCCGCCCACGTTCGGGACTGACCCCGCCATGGTGGTCGGCATCATCGCCGGAGGCGACCATGCCTTACGTAATCCGATTGAAGGGGCGGAAGATGATCCGATCGCCGGCGCGGCGGTGATGGACGCGCACGCCGTGCAGGCCGGCGATGTGGTGTGTGGGATCGCAGCATCGGGCACAACCCCGTTCGTACGTGGTGCGCTGGCGCGTGCGCGCGAGCTCGGCGCCCGGACGTTGCTGATCGCGTGTACGGAACCGCCCGATGCAATGCGGGCGGTGGCCGATATCTGCATGCTGCCGGTGGTCGGCCCTGAGGCGCTGACGGGTTCGACGCGACTCAAGGCGGGCACCGCGACCAAGCTCGTGTGCAACATGCTCACGACCGGTGCCATGATTCGCGTGGGCAAGAGCTACGGGAACTTGATGGTCGATCTGCGCGCGACGAATGTGAAACTGCAGGATCGGGCCGAACGCATCGTCATGGAGGTCACCGAGCTGTCACGCGAGGCGGCGCAGGCCTTGCTCGCGCAGGCCGACGGCCGCGTGAAGCTAGCGTTGGTGATGCATGCGTTGCACATCGATGCAGCGACCGCACGGCGGCGTCTCGAGGAAGGGCAGGGCGTGGTGCGCCGCGTCGTGCCGAATGCACCGCCGCCGGTCGTCTGACATTGCCCGACACCCTCGTCGATCAGGGGCGCATTCTCGTCGGGCTGATGTCGGGCACGTCGCTCGACGGAATCAGTGCGGCCGTGGCGCGATTCCGCGAGTTGCCGAGCGGTCGCGTGCACTGTGAGCTGCTAGGATTCACGCATCGCGCGTATCGCGGCGAGGAACGCGCGCGGCTCGAGCAGGCGATGCAGCAGGGCACCGCGCGTGAGTACTGTCGTGTGCAAGCGGACATTGGTGACTGGATGGCCGATGCGGCGCTCGCCGCGATGGCCGACGCGGGTGTGACGGCGCGCGATGTCGCGGCCGTGGCATCGCATGGACAGACGCTGTGGCATGAACCCGGGCACAGCACGTGGCAGGTGGGCGATGCCGCGCGCATCGCCGAGCGCACCGGGTGTGATGTCGTGTCCGATTTCCGTTCGCGTGACGTGGCGGCGGGCGGACAGGGAGCCCCGTTGGTGACCATCGCCGACTGCATGCTCTTTGCGCACGACACGCAGTGGCGCGCGCTGCAGAACATCGGCGGCATTGGCAACGTGACCGTGGTTCCACCGGCGAACACGCACGATCGTGGCGGAATGCCGTCGGTGCGTGCCTTCGATACGGGCCCTGGTGTGGTGATCATCGATGGGGTGGTGCGGGCGCTGTATGAGGGCCTGGCCTACGACCGCGATGGCCTGATCGCCGCCGGTGGTCAGGTGCGCGAGGTCGTCGTGCGGGACGCGCTGCGGCATCCGTACTTCACGGATGCGCCACCGAAGAGCACGGGCCGTGAGCTGTTTTCGCGGGCGTACGTCGACCAGTTCATCCGCGATTGTGAGGCGTCGGGGGCCGCGCCGGCCGATATCGTGGCGACGGCGACCGCACTGACGGCGCGATCGCTGGCCGACCAGTATCGCCGGTTTGTTCCTGAGCCCGTTCACGAAGTGGTACTTTCCGGGGGCGGCGCCCACAATCCCACGCTCGTTCGTATGATCGAAGCGGCGGTGGCCCATGAAAACGGGCCACCCGTGTGTATCTTTGATGACTTGTATTTCGATGGAGAAGCCAAGGAGGCGGTGGCGTTCGCACTGCTGGGCTATCTCCACATATCGGGCCGCGCCGGCAATGTGCCCAGCGCAACGGGAGCGCGAGGTCCGCGTCCCCTCGGTTCGCTCACTCCAGCCGTCCGTTAGTCGCTCATGAGCGAACCGTCCCGTCGTGAACTCGCGCAGTTACTGATCCCTGTGCTCCGTTGGTCGCCGTCCGGCGGCTTCGCCGACACGCGTCCGCTCATCGAGCAGTCGCTAGCCCTCGGCGTCGGCGGTTTTCAGTTGGTCGGCGGTGAGCAGGATGGAGTGCGCGCGCTCGCGAAAGAGCTGCAGCTCAAGTCGCGTCATCCGCTGCTGATTGCGGCCGACCTGGAGCGTGGGGCCGGGCAGCAGTTCGCCGGCGCCACGGGCCTGCCGCCACTCGCCGCCATCACGTCGCTCGACGATATCGAAGCGTTGCGCCGCGCGGCCCGTTTGACTGCTCGCGAAGCGCGGACGATGGGCGTGAATTGGAATCTGGCGCCGGTGTGCGATCTCGATCTACTGCTCGAGAATCCGATCATCGGGACACGCTCCATGGGCACCGATGCCCGCAAAGTGGCGCAGCTGGTTACCGCGTGGATCGAGGCCTGCCAAGCGGAAGGCGTGCTCGCGTGCGCCAAACATTTCCCTGGCATGGGGCGCGTGACGCGCGATCCCACGCTCGACATGCCGGTGGTCGAAACACCCGCCGATCAGCTCAAGGAGCAGGACCTGCAGCCGTTTCGAGCGGCGATCAGCGGCGGTGTCGCTAGCGTGATGACGTCGCACGTCGTGTACCCGGCGCTCGACTCGAGTCGGGTGCCGGCGACGCTCTCTCGCGAGATTCTGCAGTGGCTGCTCCGGCAGCAGCTCAAATACGACAATCTGATCGTCGCCGATACGATGACGATGGCGGCGGTCCTCGAGGGACGTACCGTCGCGGACACCGCGGTGCTCGCCGTGCGTGGGGGCTGCGACGTGCTGCTGGCCCCCGGCGATCTCGAGGAGGCGCTCAATGCGCTCGAGCGCGCGTATGGTGACGGCACGCTCGAGCCCGAGCGGGTGAAGCACTCGGTGCGCCGTCGACTCAAGTGGGCCCAGTGGGCCTCACCGCCGAACGATTGGCGTCGTCCGAGTGGCGCCGATACGGCGTGGGGCGCATTGCTCGCCGACAAGGTGCTTCGGGTGGAGCATGGACCGCTGCCACCGGTTGGTACGATCACCGAAATGGCGATTGTCGATGACGATCACTCGGCTGACGGTCCGGCGGTCGAGCGCACGGGGATTGCCGAAGCGATGCGTCTCGGGGGCAACGACGCGCGATTGGTCGATGCACCGACGCCAGCGAGCGGCGGCCCGTTCGTGATCGCGCTCTTCGCCGATTACGTGGTTGGCAAGGGACGCACCACGCTGCTCCCAGAGACGGTGGCCCACGTGCATGCGCTGGTGGCGCAGGCTGCCGCGCTGCAGCGCTCTGTGATTCTCATTGGCCTTGGCGATCCGCGCTGGGTCGCGCAGCTCGGCATGACGCACCCCACCGTTCTGGCCTGGGGTGGTGATCGCGTGATGCAGCAGGCGGCGGGACGCGGCTTGCTGCGGCACAAGAAGTAGCGGTCGGCGTGCGCGCGGTCGGCGTGCGCGCCGGCCGCGCTTAGCCGAAGAGTGCGAACAGGAACCAGGCGACGGCCAGCAGCGCGATCATCCCGAGCATCGCGAACACCGGTAGTACGGCCCGCCGTCGCTCCGTCACCACGGGTTCGGGCGCCCCGAGCAGCGCATGATCCGCGGCCGCCCCCGTGCGCGCCCGCGTGCGTTTGATCTCTGCCTCGAGCACCGCCCGCGACGGGATCGGTGTTCCGAACTTTGGGGTCGGGTCACTCTTGAACGTGGATCGCGCCTCGCGTGCCGGTGGCTCGGGGGCGCGCGCTTCGTCGTGCATCGTGCCGGCTAGGGGGAACGTGGTGTAGCCGAACGCATCCCCATTGCTGGACTGCCCGAGCGCATCGCCATCGAAACGCGCCGCGATCACCGTGATGTTGTCGGGGCCGCCGAGCTGGTTTGCGCGGTCGACCAGTCGCGTGCAGATCGATCGCACGTCCTGCTCTTCGTCCGACGTTCGTGCGAGCTCGGCGGCTCGCACCAGCCCCGACAGCCCGTCGCTGCAGAGAATGAGCGTATCGCCGCGGCGGACCTGCTGGTGCGTCAAGTCGACGGTGACGTGTGCCTCGGGGCCGAGCGCCTGCAAAATGATGTTGCGGCGCTCGCTGACCTCGGCCTCGTCCGCGGTGAGTTCGCCGGCTTCCACCAATCGCTGCATGAGCGACTGATCCTTGGTGAGCTGCTGTACCTCGCTGTCGCGGACCATGTAGGCGCGGCTGTCACCGACCTGCACCAGAAAGAGGTGATCGCTCAGGAGGCCGGCGATTGTCACGGTGGTGCCCATGCCGCGGTGCTCAGGGTTCTCCCGGGCGTGCTGATGGATGCGTGCGTTGGCGAGCACCGTGGCGTCGCGGAGTGCTTCCGCAAACGCGGTCGGCGACGGGTCGGCTGGCTTCCACGTGTGTCGCAGCGCTTCGAGCACGAGCGCCCCGGCCATACTGCTGGCCAGCTCCCCGGATGCGGCGCCGCCCATGCCGTCGGCGACGAGAAAGAGCAGGCCGTGCGGACCGGCCGTGATTTCGTAATACCCGTGGGTGAAGTCGAGCGGCGTCCCGGCTTCAAGATCCGCGACGAGGAACGTGTCCTCGTTGTGCTCCCGCGTGCGTCCCACGTCGGTAAGCGCGAAGACCCGCGTGACCACGCGGTGGTCACCCGGCAAACGTTCAGGATGTGAGGCGGGAACGGTCACAGCATCATGGAGCAGGCCGGGGCACACGGGGGGACAGATGTCCGTACGGACGGGAACGCCGAGAGTTACAGCCCAATATTCCCGATCGGTGTTCCAGAAGGTGGGTCGGCGCCGACGCCGCTTCCGGGGACTGATCCGTAGACTGGTGTAAAATGGGGTTCGTTTCACCGAAGGGTCAAATCGTTCGAAGAAAATCCTCCGATTTGGCCCGCTTCGGGTGCGCTCAGGCCAGTCCGCCGAGAAAACGCGGTGATCGACGGCTGCGGTACGGCTGGACGACGGTCCTGCCGACTGTCAGCTTCGACGGGATGATGAACTCCCCCGGACCGATGCCAAGGCCCCGTTCGCGCATGCTGCTCTGCGGGGCGCTCCTGGCGGGTGCGTGCGCCCGCCCGACCCTCCCGGTGGCGCCGCCGCCGCCGCCGATCGTGGCGCCTCCGCCGATCGTGGTGGGGCTGCCTGCCGTGCCCGCGGTGCGCGGTGCGCCGATCGATGTCCGCGTTCGGTATCCTGCCGACAACCAGCTGCTGACCAGCCGCGATTCCAACTTTGTGCTCGGAAGCCTCGGCACCGGCGACGTGACGCTCGCGATCAATGGCCAGGCGGTACCGGTCGCCCCCAACGGCGCGTTTCTGGCGTGGCTTCCGAATCCGCCTGCTGGCGCCCCGCGATACGACTTGATCGTAGCGCGTGCGGCGGACACGGTGCGGCGCTCGGTGCGCGTGCGGATGCCGGTGCGCCGGCCATTGGCCGGCACGGGCACGTTGCGGGTGGACAGCAGCTCGGTCTTGCCGGTACGTGGGATGTGGGCCAAGGTCGACGACTACGTGCGGGTCAGCCTGCGGGCGCCGGCGAATGCGACGGTGATGGTGCAGGGCAGCGACGGCGCGATGCGGCCGCTCATTCGCGGTAACGGCCTCGTTGGCGTTCCGAGTGCCGACGCGGTGGTCGCCAACGGTGAGGACGTGTCCGCGGTGTTCGCGACGGACATCGCGGCGCGCTTGCTGTCCGACAGTGCCCGCGCGCCACGACTGATGGCGGTGCGCGGCGGCGACACGGTGCGCTTGACCGTGCCGCTCGTGCGCGCGCTGCCGGCGGAGACGCGTGTGCTGGCGATGCTGCGCAGTGCCTCGACGATCGGCAGTGACACGGACCGCGTCGTGAACGCGCGTACGATCGTGGATGGCACGTACAAGTGGATGTTGCTGAACGGCACGATCGTGGAAGTCACGGGTCGAGCCCAAGGCTTCACGCGCGTCCGCCTCGACGGCACGCTCGACGTGTGGGTGGACAGCAACGACCTCGTCGTGCTGCCCGAAGGCACCGCGATGCCGCGACGCGTGACCGGCGGATTCCGCGTGACGCCCAGTGCCGAATGGGTGGATGTCGCGATCTCCACGGGTGATCGACCGGCCCATCTGGTGGAGCCGGATGGCCGCACGCTGGTGCTGACGCTGTACGGGGTACAGGCCAACCCCGAGATCTCACCGATCTTCGGTAACGACACGCTGGTGCGCCGCATCAGCTGGGATCAAGTCACGAGCGATCGCGTGCGCATCACCTTCACGCTGTCGCAGCCGGTGTTCGGCTGGCAGTCGATCTGGGACGAAGGTCGTCGGCAGTTCGTGTTGCGCGTACGTCGGCCGCCGCTGATCGATGCGACCAATCCGCTGCGCGGTCTCACGATCGCCGTCGATCCCGGCCATCCTCCCGCTGGCGCGACGGGACCGACCGGCCTTTATGAAGGCGACGCGGTGTTCCCGGTGGGTGAACAGGTCGCCGCCCTCCTGCGCGCGCGCGGCGCGACCGTGGTGATGACGCGGAGTTCGCTGGCGCCGGTGGGGCTGACCGAGCGCGGTGTGGCCGCCCGTCGGGCCAATGCGCATGCATTCATCTCGGTGCACTTGAATGCGCTGCCTGACGGTGTGAATCCGTTCACCGCCAACGGCACGAGCACGCTCTTCTATCACCAGAACAGCGAGCCGCTCGCCCGGCCGGTGCAGGAAGAGCTCATGAAGCGTTTCGGATTGCGCGACCTCGGCGTGCACTATCAGAACCTCGCCGTGGCGCGGCCCACGTGGTATCCGTCGGCGCTCGCTGAAGGATTGTTTCTCATGCTGCCCGAACAGGAAGCGGCGATGCGTGATGCGGGCTTCCAGCGGAAGTATGCCGAGGGCCTCGTGGTGGGACTCGAACGCTACTTCCGGATCTTTACGCCCGTGCTGCAGCCGTGATGCCACCGATGCAGCGCGTGGCGCGCGGCACAACGACCCCGGTGGCGCTGCTGCTGTGTATGCTGCTGACGATCGTGCCGACGGCCACGGCACAGGTAGATCCGCGCGGCGCCATGCGCACCATTGCCCTGCCGCACTTCCGGGTGCATTTCCGCCCCGACCATGAAGCTTTGGCGCGTCGTGCCGCGTTGCTGGCGGAGACCGCCTACGCGCAGCTGTCGCGTGAACTGGCGCCGCCGTCGGGCCCAGTGGATCTGCTGATCGCCGACAACGTGGACGCCAGCAATGGCTATGCCCAAGTGTTCCCCACCAATCGCGTGGTGATCTACGCCGTGCCGCCGATCGCGCTACGCGAGTTGCGCTTTCATGATGAATGGCTGCGCGTCGTGATCACGCACGAGATGGCGCACATTTTTCAGATCGATCGCGCGCGTGGGGCGTGGGCCGTGGGCCGTGCGGTGTTCGGACGGAATCCGCTGTTTTTCCCGAATGCGTTGACGCCGAGCTGGGTGAAAGAAGGGTTGGCGGTGCACTATGAGTCGGAGTTCACCGGAAGCGGGCGCAGCCTGAGCACCGCCTTTCCGATGATTGCGCAGACGGCGGTGCGCGACGATTTCGTGCCGGGCCCGTCGCGGTGGAGCTTGTCCACCTCGCAGTTTCCCGGCGGACAAACCGCCTATGCGTGGGGGACGCTGCTGATGCATGCGTCGGCGACGCAGCGCGACGGCGGCATGCGGCGCTACGTGGATATCACGGCGGCGAACGTGGTCCCCTTTCTCCTGAGCCGGAACAGTCGTCGGGCGTTCGGTGCGTCGTTCGATCATCTGTTTGCGCGCATGACCGACTCGCTGCGGCGCGTCACGGCCGCGCTGCCCGGCGACAGCGTGTGGCAGGCGGTGAGCGCCAGTGGGTGGTACGCGGCGGCGCCACGATGGGTTGGCACCGACTCGATTGTGTGGAGCGCGAGCAACGGCCGGGAGGTGACGGGGCTCTACATCGCGCCCGCCGGCCGTACCGGCTCGGGTGAACCGCGGCGGCTGGCTTGGCGCAACACGCTCGATGTGAATGTGCCTGTGCCTGGTGATGCCAGCGGCACGATGGTGTTCGCGCAGTCAGATCGGGTGGATCTGTACGTCGTGCGCTCGGACCTGTATCGCTCGCGCCAAACGGATCGCCGCGGTGAGACGCGGCTGACCACCGGGGCACGACTGGCGCAGCCCGACGTGCGGGCGGACGGCAGTATCGTGGCGGTGCAACTCGGTGCCGATCGCACACGCCTGGTGCGGGTGAGCGCGACGGGTGAAAGCATCGTGCCGATCACGCCGGATGTGGCGTCGGAGCGTTGGGCCGAGCCGCGCTGGTCGCCGGACGGACAGCGCATCGCGGCGGTGCAGCTGCTCCCCACCGGTGAGCAGCGCGTGGTCGTGCTGGATGTGCATGGCGACGTCCAACTCGCGGTGGCGGGCGCGCGCGGCGTGTTCGCGAGCCCAAGCTTCACGCCCGATGGCCAGCGCCTGGTGTGGGTGAGCGATCGCAGCGGACGCTCGCAACTCGAGACCGCGCCGATCGCGGCCGCCGATGCGCCGGTTGACACGATGCGGTGGCGCGAAGAGCGCGATGATGTGCGCGTCGCGTCATCGGTGAGCAGCGGCGTGTTCGATCCCACCGTGTCGCCCGATGGGTCGCGGGTTGCAGCGCTGTTCTATCGCGCCGACGGTTATCACGTGGCGTGGGCGCCGCTCGATACGCTCGGCGCGATCGCGCGCTCGACGTGGTACCCGCGTTCGAACGTGACCGATCTGTCGGTCCCGAATGCGGCGGCATTGGGAGAGCGGGCGGCGTCGACCGTGGCCACGCGCTATGCGCCGCTGCGTCAGCTGGTGCCGCGCTACTGGATGCCGTTGGTGGGTGAGGGGCGCAATGGCGGCGCCACGTATGGCGCGTCCACCAGCGGCATCGATATTCTGGGACGGCATTCGTGGACGGCGAACGCGCTGCTGCAGCCGCAGCTGCGTGAGACGGATGCCTTCGCGTCGTATCGCTACGCTGGTCTCGGCGTGCAGCTGCTGGATGTGTCGGCGCAACAGGAGTGGGATGCGACGTTCCGCGCCGTGAATGATGCCGGGGCCACGCTGGGCTTGGTGGCGCGTCGTCGCCGCTTCGTGACCGGTTCCAGCACGTGGCGCGTGCCGCGCGTGCGTCGCTCGGTGAGCGCCACACTGGGGGCGCAGTACGAACTGCGTGATTTCACGAGCGCGGTGGATTCGGCCCTCGGCGCCTCGAACTCTCTGCTGCGTACCGGCACGCGGTACGGTTCGTTCTTCGCGAGCAGCAGCGTGAGCACCGCACGCCTCGGTGCTCGCGGACTCTCGGTGGAAGAGGGATTCACGCTGAGTGGCAGCGCGGCCTACCGCTGGCGCGAGAACGATCCGACGGCGTCAGGCGCGTGGCGCTCGATCGTGGGGGCGCGACACTACCAGGCGCTCAACCTGCCGGGCTTCTCGCGTCATGTGATTGCGACGCGCGCCACGATCGGCGTGGCACAGCAGACGTCGACGACGGAGTTCAGCGTGGGCGGCACGAGCGGGCAGTCGGCCGAGTTGTTGCCGGGCGTGGTGATCGGCGATCCGTCGCGCACGTTCTCGTTGCGTGGTGTGGCACCGGGAACGCAGCGTGGCCTTCGCGCGCTGGCGGGTGGGGTGGAGTATCGTGCCCCGTTGGTGCTGTTCCGTCGGTTGCCGAGTCCGTTCACCGTGTTCGTGGATCGGCTGTCGGTCACGTTGTTCAGCGATGCGGCGCGGGCGTGGTGTCCGGGTGCCTTGGCGCAGTCGGAGAATGTGGTGTGCGAACGTCCCGGGGAACGCGACGGGTGGCTGGCGTCGGCGGGCGCGGAGTTGGTGGTGGATCTGGCGGTGCAGTACGACACGCCCTATCGCCTGCGCATCGGTGCGGCGGCCCCGTATGTGGCGCCGCGTGATGTGTCTCGCGGTGGGGCGTTCTACGTGACGTTGGGCGGGTACTTCTGAGTTGTCCGTTTACGGGTGGAGTGCTGGCGGCGGGTAGGATGCCGGCGGACAGCGCTTTGGTTCACGCGCAGGGCGCGGAGGGCCGCGACGAGACGCGCAGAGCAGCACATCACGGCCACCCCGTACCCCGTACTCCTTACCCCTTACTGTTTTTATGTCAGCATTCTGGATTCATGAATCGGCCGTCGTGATCGGTGATGTGTCGCTCGCCGACGATGTGAGCGTGTGGCCGACGGCGGTGATACGCGGTGATGTGGAGCGCATCGTGATCGGGGCGCGCAGCAACGTACAGGACGGCGCGGTGATTCACGCCGATCCGGGGAAGCCGACGATCGTGGGGGAGGATTGTGTGATCGGGCACCGGGCGGTGGTGCACGGCACGATCCTGGAGGACGGCGTGCTGGTGGGGATGGGGGCGATTCTCCTCAACCAGGTGCGGGTGGGGCGTGGGAGTATCATCGCCGCCGGGGCGGTGGTGACGGAGGGGACGCAGGTTCCGCCGGGGTCGCTGGTGGTGGGGGTGCCGGGGAAGGTGGTACGTGCGCTGAGCGCGGAGCAGCAGGCGGGGACGCTGGAGAACGCGGCGCGTTATGTGGCGCTCAAGGAGGTGCACCGACGCGGGTCACTGGCGCGGCGTACGTCGTGAGAGCGGGCAATTGCGCGCGGTCGGTGTGATTGCAAGCAATTACGCGACGGCGCGGGCTGTAGGAATGTGATCGCGCGGCGCGGCGGCGTGTCGGGGGCTATGCTGATGCGCCGGTGGCGGAGTGGCGCTGCGCCTCGTCAACCGGTTGGTGTGCAAGAGGTTGCGCGATGCTGTCGGCACTCGCGAGACCGTTGGGTTCGGGGCGCCTGGCCGTATCCGCTCCGGAGTCACAGCGGCGGCGCTCACAAAAGCGGGCGTCGGTGGACAACTCGGGCCGCTTCGCACATCCGTGATCTGCCTTGTACAACGCGTTCGCCGCGAACGACTTACGCCACTACTTGTGCGGCCTCACGAACGGAGGCACCATACCCGCCCACTCGGCCCGCCGCCAAGTGCTCGGGGACGCGCCTGAGCACGTCGAGTTCCGGTCATTTTGCACGGTCCCACATCAACTGCAGGAGCTCCACCAATGCCCTTTGCCGCCACGCCGCCGGAAGGACTGGTCACGCTGTCCGCCAATGCCCGGACCGTGCTTGACAAGCGATACCTGGTCAAGGACAAGTCCGGTACGTCGGTAGAGAAGCCGGAGGACATGTTCTGGCGTGTGGCGACGGTGGTGGCGGAAGCTGACCGTCGGTACGGGGCGAGCGACGGGGCCGTCCAGGCCGTGGCCGAGGAGTTCTATTTCCTGATGACGCAGCGTCGGTTCGAGCCGAACTCGCCGACGCTGATGAACGCCGGCCGTCCGCTGGGCCAGCTCTCCGCCTGCTTTGTGTTGCCGGTGGATGACGCGCTCAGCAACGGCCAAAGCGGCATCTACGACACGCTGCGCAGCATGGCGCTGATCCATCAGTCGGGCGGCGGCACCGGCTTCTCCTTCTCGCGCCTGCGCAGCAAGGGCGCGATGGTGCGGAGCACGACCGGCGTGGCGTCGGGGCCGATTTCGTTCATGGAGCTGTACGACGCGAGCACGGACGCGGTGAAGCAGGGCGGCACCCGTCGTGGCGCGAACATGGGCATCCTGCGCGTCGATCATCCCGACGTCCTCGATTTCATCGCGAGCAAGGAAGACCTCACCAAGATCACGAACTTCAACATCTCGGTCGGCATCACCACCAAGTTCATGGACGCGGTGAAGGTCGACGGCAGCTACGACCTGCTGGATCCGGCGACCGGCCAGGTCACGGGGCAGGCGCGCGCGCGCGACGTGTGGGACAAGATGATTCTGGGTGCGTGGCGCACCGGCGAGCCGGGCGTGTTCTTCATCGACGAAGCGAACCGCTACAACCCGGTGCCGCATCTCGGTAGCTACGAAGCCACCAACCCGTGCGGGGAGCAGCCGCTGTTGGCGTACGACGTGTGCAACCTGGGCTCGGTGAACGTGGGTCACTACGTCGTGAACGGGCAGGTCGACTGGGACGCGATGCGTCGCGATATCGCGCTCAGCACGCACTTCCTCGATAACATCATCGACGTCAACAAGTACCCGCTGCCGGAAATCGATTCGCTCTCCAAGCGCATCCGTCGCATCGGGCTGGGCGTGATGGGATTTGCCGACATGCTGGTGCGGTTGGGTATCCCGTATGACAGTGCGGAAGGCGTGGAGATGGGCCGCCGGGTCATGGAGTTCCTCGACGTCGAAGGCAAGAAGGAAAGCGAGCGGCTGGCCAACGAGCGTGGCGCGTTCCCCGAGTGGGCGCGTTCCATCTGGGGGCCCGACGAAACGTGCGCGCGTGACGAGCATGGCCAGCGGATCCGCCCCATGCAGCTGCTGCGCAATTGCAACGTGACCACCGTGGCGCCCACCGGTACGATCTCCATCATCGCCGGCTGCTCCAGCGGCCTCGAGCCGTTGTTCGCGGTGGCGTTCATGCGTAACCAAGCGGGCGTGATGATGCCCGATGTGAACGAAGATTTCGTGGCGATCGCGAAGGCCGAAGGCTGGTACAGCGATGCACTCATGGAGCGCATCGCGAAAACGGGTACCGTGAAGCACGCCGACGTGCCGCTCAAGTGGCAGGCCGTGTTCAACACGGCAAACAACATCGCGCCGGTCTATCACATCCAGATGCAGGCGGCGTTCCAGCAGCATTGTGACTCGGCGATCTCGAAGACCACCAACTTCGGCTACGCGGCCACGCAGGACGACGTCCGCGCGATCTACGAGATGGCGTACGACATGAAGTGCAAGGGTGTCACCGTGTACCGCGACGGCTCGCGTGACAACCAGGTGCTCAGCACTGGCGCCACGCAGGACGCGGCCGCCAAGCGCGACGATGCGAAGGCCGCCGGCGCCCCGGAAGCACCGAAGAGTGATAAGGCCGCGCCGGATGCCGCCGCGGCGCTCAAGCGTGAACTCGGCGAGTTGCAGGGGACGATGGCGGAGTTGCAGAACGAACTCGATCGCACCAAGAAGGCGCTGTTCAGTGCGGAAGCGGAGAACGCAAGCCGTCGCGGCAAGCGTTCGCGCCCCGACGTGATGCGCGGTACCACGATCCGTAAGGAAACGCCGCTCGGCGTGATGTTCGTGAACATCACCGAAGACGAGAAGGGCCAGCCGTTCGAAGTGTTCCTCAACCTCGGCAAGGCTGGCGGATCGGCGATGGCCGATGCCGAAGCGATCGGTCGTCTGGTATCGCTGGCGCTGCGCAGCGGCATCTCGCTGCAGGAAATCCACCGTCAGCTACGCGGAATCTCCAGTGACCGCGCGGTGGGTCTCGGACCGAACAAGGTGCTGTCGCTGCCCGACGCAGTGGGTATCGCGCTGGAACAATGGTGGCGTGACAAGCAGGGGGTGCAGACGGATCTGTTGGCGGGCGGTGCGCAGGCCAGTGCGCCAATCCCGGCGAGCCCGATGTCGCCGTCGATGCCCACGCCGGCGGCCGGTGTGCCGATCACGCGTCCACCGATGAGCAACAGCGCCGAACAGATGCAGCCGATCGAATTCGGATCAGGTCACGGCGAAGTGTTCATGGGCACGTGCCCTGATTGCGGCTCGCAGCTCGAGTTTGCGGAAGGGTGTGTGAAGTGCCACGTGTGCGGGTTCAGTGAGTGCGGCTGAACCTGCGGTGAGTTGTCAGATGTGATAACGCCGCCGGATTCCATGAGGAGTCCGGCGGCGTTTGCTTGAGGTCAACGGTGCCGAGAAGGTGAACGCGCTACTCGGCGTCGGGCGACTCGGGCGTTGTCGGGGCCGCGGGCGCCTTCGGCGTCTTTCGCGGGTGCGCCGCCGAATGCAGGTACAGCGACTCGACCTTCGCCCGCGCCCACGGGGTTTTGCGCAGGAACTTGAGCGACGAGTTGACGCTGGGATCGTGCGTGAAGCAACGGATCTCGATGCGATCGCCGAGTCCATCCCACCCGTATCGCTCAATCAGATGCTCGACCATCGCTTTGAGGGTAATGCCGTGCAGGGGGTCGACGGGGCGCGACTCACTCATCGGGTCAGTCCTTGGCGCGGGCAGCGTGTGGGATAGGGCAATCGCATGACGGTGGAATCTACTCGGATGGCAGCCATCTGCTGGCGGTGCGCCGCGCGGGGTGCTGCGGCCGACCCCCACGAGCGCAATGGACTAGTAGCGCACTCGCAGCGTCGCGCCGGCCCGCAGTGCGGTCCAGCGATCGCCCTGATAGCGTTGGACGATTTCGATCAGTCGCCGCCCGTGAATGCCTCGCACGACGCGCTCGGACTTCTCAGGCGACCGGAAGAAATCTTCCCAGTGCCCCAGCAGCACATGCGCTGGGGCGATACTGGCGAGGAGGATGTCGGGGTACGACGGCTCCTGGTCGAAGTTGGCGGCGGTGATGATGAGCACCGTGCTGCGCGCAGTGGGCATCGTGCCGATCACGGCCACGGCGCGACGCACGACATCGGGTGAGGCGCCGGCATCGTGCAGCACGATCCGCGTGCCCACGCCACCGTCGCGATCGAGCACGTCGATGGCGTAGGCATATACGCGCCCGAGTTTCCATCCAAAGATGCCGCGCGGGAGCGCCGACTTCGCTGGTGCCACGTTGCCACGCGCGATGACATGCGTGCCGAAGTTCGGCGCATGCTCCCACGCAATGGCACGCATCTGCACCGCGTCACTGATCGACAGCGATCGTCCCGGGCGCGCGCCGCTCTCCCCAGCCAGCGCATCCATGGGGACGAGCCGCGACGCGGGTCCGCTCGCGCCGGCGAAGGCCGGTACGGCGTTGAGCGTGTTCACGACGGAGCGGCTGCCGTACACCGTGGCGTTGGGGAGCGCGCGCGCGAGCACTGGCAGGTCCATGAGGTGGTCGTAGTGTCCGTGTCCCACGAGTACGGCGCGCACGCGGGCGAGTCGGTCGGGTCCAATGGCGGGCAGGTCACGTACGCGCCGCGCGATGCGTGCCTCGTTGGGCTTGGATCCGAACAGCCAGTTGCCGAAGACGGTCCACCAGAGGGTAGGATTGGTGTACGACGGTGGCGTCATCACCAACTGCGTGCTGTCGCGCCATGGCACGAACAGGAAGCCGCTTACACCCATGGCCACAATATCGAGCGAGTCGCGACAGGTGCCGGTGCTCGTACATGCGCCAACCGTTTTCACCTGCGCGGCGGCGACTGGCCGCAATGGCGCGGCGTCACCGGTGCGCACCCAGTGGCACGCGGAAAGCATGGCCCCGCACGCGAGCAGCGCCAGTGCGCGAGGTACGCGCCAGCGATGACGTGGACTGGCCGGCGTGCGCCGCGCATGTACCGTGCTTGACCGAGGATATGTCACAGGCGTAGTCTGCGACACGATCATTGCCACTTCAATGGGCCGCACTGATGAAAAGCTGGGCGCCGCGTGGTCGCGGGCGCGGCCGAACGCCTTCCCGATGGAGTAGCCATGCAGCGCATTCAAGTGCAGGGTGTCCACCACATCACCCTCGTCGGATCAACGCGACAGTCCGCCATCGACTTCTGGCAGGGCGTCCTCGGCATGCCGTTCATTTTCGAACAGCCGAATCTGGGGCTGTCGACCGAGAATCACCTGTACTTCGATCCGGGCGACGGACGACTACTGACCGTCTTCACCACCGAATCGCAGTCCGACGCGGGTCGTGCGGCGCCGCGCGAGGCGGGTTGTGTGGAACACATCGCGTTCAATGTGTCACGGGCCACATTTCAGCAGGCGCCGGCGCGACTTGAGCAGCGTGGCATCTCGTTCACGCAGCGCGACCGCGGCTTCATGGACTCCATCTATCTCCGCGATCCCAACGGTCTGAAAGTTGAGCTCGCCTGCTACAAGTTCGAGACCCCCAGCGGCTTCCGGGATGCCGATGTGCTGATGGCGGCCTATCGCCTGCGGATGGCCCGGGGCGATCATCACATCGACGCCGGCCACGTGGCGGACGCAATCGAGCAGTTGCTGGCCACACGGGATCGCCTGGAGTAACGCGTGTCGCCGGCACCGGCGTGGGCACCGGCACCGGCGAAACGAACCGTCCACCACGCCGTATGGTCCTCGCATCCCCTGACGTACGCCGCGGTCGGCGATAGCCGCTTGTGCTTTCGCCGCGTCGCACGCCCTTCCTCCCGTCACCCGCGAATCCGAATGCACGCTCTTCCTATCCGCGCTGTGCTGGCCGTTGCTGCCGCCACCGCCTTTGCCGCCTGCGCCCCGCGAACGCCGGTCACCGCGCCGTCCCCCGCGAGCGACCCCCGCAACAACCTGAAAGCCGGTCTGTTCGACGCGGCTGAGTACGCCTCGAACCTGAAGGTCGTGGCCAAGGCCGTGTCGCCCAAGGGGTTTCTCGGTGAGACCAACTCCGACCTCGCGTTTACCGGCAACTACGTCATTCAGGGCAATTACAACGGCCCGGTGGTGTGGGACATCAGCAATCCGTCGGCGCCGACGCTGGTGGTGGCCTATGAGTGCCCCGCCTCACAAAACGACGTGAGCGTGTACAAGAATCTCATGTTCATGTCGGCCGAAGCGATGAACGGCCGGGTGGACTGCAAGCCGGGCGGCGTGAAGGACGTGGTGAGCAAGGAGCGCGTGCGCGGCGTACGCATCTTCGACATCACGAACATCCGTGAGCCGAAGCTGGTGGCGAATGTGCAGACGTGCCGCGGCTCGCATACGCACACGGTGCTCGAAGATCCGAAGGACAAGAACAACGTGTACATCTACGTGTCGGGTTCGTCGGGCATCCGTCCTGCCGGTGAACTGGCCGAGTGCGTGGCTGCGCCGAGCGGTGAGGCGAATTCGTCGCGGTTGCGCATTGAGATCATCAAGGTGCCGCTCGCGAACCCCGCGGCGGCGGCCGTGGTTGGGCGCGCAAACATCTTTGCCGGTCTCGGTGCGGCGACGAGCCACGGTGCATCGCTGGCCGACAAGGCCGAGATGGATGCCGCCAAGGCCAAGGGCGCGTTCACGATCATGATCCCGGCGATGAACGAAGAGGTGATCCTGCCGAATCAGTTCGTGAAGCCGGTGATCGACAGCATCGTGAAGGCCCGCGGCGCGACGGTGGCTACCGCGGCGGATAGTGCGGCGGCACGCCCGGTGGTGAACGCGTTCGTGACGCGCATGCTGGCAGCGCAGGGCATGGACAAGCCGGCCGCCGTGTCGACCACGGTGAGTGAAGGCTCGCAGTGTCATGATATCACGGTGTATCCGTCGCTTGGGCTGGCTGGCGGCGCCTGTGAAGGACACGGCATCCTGCTCGACATCAGCAACCCGGTTGCCCCGGTGCGTCTCGATGCCGTGGCCGACTCGAACTTTGCCTACTGGCACTCGGCCACCTTCAACAACGACGGCACGAAGATGCTGTTCAGCGACGAGTGGGGCGGCGGTGGTTCGCCGAAGTGCCGCGCGCTCGACAAGCCGGAGTGGGGCGCCAACGCGATCTTCAACATCGTGAACAAGAAGCTGGTGTTTCAGAGCTACTACAAGATTCCCACGTACCAGAGCAAGAACGAGAACTGCGTGGCGCACAACGGCTCGCTGATTCCGATTCCGGGGCGCGACGTGATGGTGCAGTCGTGGTATCAGGGCGGCATCTCGGTGTTCGACTGGACTGATGGGGCGCGCCCGAAGGAAATCGCCAGCTTCGACCGTGGTCCGGTGGATAGCACGCGGATGGAGATGGGCGGTTCGTGGTCGGTGTACTGGTACAACGGCAACATCGTGAGCTCGGAGATCGCGCGCGGTATGGACGTGGCACAGTTGGTGCCGAGCGAGTTCATCTCGCAGAACGAGATCGATGCCGCGAACACGGTGAAGTGGGACTACCTGAACGCGCAGGGTCAGCCGAAGATCTCGTGGCCGCCCAGCTTCGCGCTGGCGAAGGCGTATACGGATCAGCTGGAGCGGAAGGGGTGTGTGGCGCCGGCCAAGATCGGTGACATCCGGGCACAGATCGCGACCGCCGAGAAGTCCAACGGCGGCGCGCGGAACGCGGCGCTCGCCAAGCTGGTGATGGATGTCGAGGGCAGCCGCAGCTGTGATCCGGCCAAGATCGATCTGCTGAAGAAGGCGCTGCAGGATCTGCAAGCGCTGGCGATGTAACAGCGCCCCATGCTGGAACCCGATGGCCGTCACGTGCTCGACAAGTGGCGGCCATTGTCGCATGATTGACCGATGATCACATCCCGTTTCGCTTCGCACGTCGTTGCCGCGAGCGTTATCGCTGCCGCGTGCTCAGTCGCGGCCTGCTCGCCGAAGGCTGACCCTGCCGCCGACAGCACCATGGTGGCTGCGCCGACCGACACCTTCCCCTCGCAGGAGGGCATGATTGACGTGCCCGGTGGTAAGGTGTGGTATCGCAAGATCGGCAACGGCCCTGGTGTGCCGCTGCTGGCCCTGCACGGTGGCCCTGGTGGCACGTCGTGCCGCTTCGAGGTGTTGGCCCCGCTCGCCAACGAGCGGCCCGTGATCTTTTACGATCAGCTGGGCTCGGGACGCTCGGAGCATCCCACCGACACGACGCTGTGGAATTTCCCGCGCTTCGTGCAGGAAGTGGACGCCGTACGCCGTGCACTCAAGCTTGATACCGTGCATCTGCTGGGGCATTCGTGGGGCGGCGCGCTGGCGGCCGAGTACATGATTGCCACCAAGCCGACCGGCGTGACGTCGGTGATCTTCAGCAGCCCGCTTATCTCCACGCCGCGGTGGATCGCCGATGCCGATAGCCTGCGCGACCAGCTGCCGACCTCGATTCAGGACGTGCTCGACGCCAACGAGAAGGCGGGAACGATCGATTCACCGGACTACAAAGCCGCGACCGATTCATTCTATGCGCGCCATGTGCGTCGCCTACCCACGCCGCCGATTGCCCGCTGCGAAGGCGTGGCGTCGAACGATACGATTTACCGACAGATGTGGGGGCCCACGGAGTTCCTGTCGAATGGCTCGCTCCAATCGTGGACGCGCGCGGCCGACATGGACGACATCACCACGCCATCGCTGTTCATCGCCGGCGAATTTGACGAAGCGCGTCCGACCACGCTCGAGGAGTTCAGGAAAACAATGCGCGATGCACGGCTGGTGGTGATTCCTGGCGGTGCGCACGCGGCGATGCGTGAGAAGCCATCGGAATACATCGCCGCGGTGCGCGCGTTTCTGGCTGACGTGGAAAAGCGGGCGCCGTAGCATGCGCCGTATGACGCATGATTTTGCGCTGATTCTGCAGGAGATTCTTCGCGGCTATGCGTTGCCCGTGCACGGCGATCACGGCGTCGTGCATTGGGCGCGTGTGCTGGAGAACGGCGTACGGGTGGCCGCCGCGAATGGCGGAGACGTCGAGGTGGTGCGGCTGTTCGCGTTGTTCCACGACGCCCGGCGGGTAAACGACGATGTCGACCACGGGCACGGCGTGCGCGGCGGCGATCTGGCGCGATCGTTGCGCGGCACGCTGGTCCATCTCGATGACGCCCGCTTCGACTTGCTGTACGATGCGTGCGCGCGGCACACCGACGGTCACACCACCGGCGATCCCACGCTCCTGGCGTGCTGGGATGCCGACCGGCTCGATCTCGGTCGTGTCGGCATCGTGCCGGCGCCGAACCTGTTGTGCACGGATAGGGCCCGCGAACTGCTGCCATGGGCGCACAACCGGGCGGTCGCCGCCTATGTGCCCACCGAGGTGCTGGCGTCGTGGGGGACGACGCCAGCGGACTACGTACCGAGCCGCCGGGTGTAGTGGAGCGCGGCGCAGCGCTGTGCCGTGACGATGCGCTGTATCGGGAACAGGTGGCGGTGCACGCACAACTGCCGGACTGTTGTTGCGCGCACCCCGCCCAGTCGCGCGATCAGGCCGGTGTGGGGGCGTCCATGCCCGACCAGAGGTTGGACGTTCCCAGATCTACACGGCCGCAGCTCTTGAGGTAGCAGAACAGCTGCGTGCGATACGCCGCGCAGCCGGACAACACCATGCTCACGAGTTTGGCGCCGCGGGTGCCCGAGTTGCCGAACATGCTGATCGTGGCACGGAGGTCGTCGTCCGAGACGTCAGCGAGCAGCGCGGCATACGTGGCCGAGTGCGTGGCGATCTCCGCCAGCGTGCCGTCGAAGTCGCGCGCTTTCGCCGCCTCGCCGGCCGCCCCATACACCGCCATGTCGAAGGTGCCGTTCACGCAGGCATTGGTGAGCTGCGGGCCCATGATCGACAGGTAGCGCAGCAGCTCCATCGTGGAGCGCTGGCCGGCGGTGGGGCGGTAGTCGAGCTGCGTACGATCGATCTTGCTGGCCAGATGCAGGAGGATGTGCGTTTCATGCTGCAACGCGCCAATGAGTTCGGCCTTGGTGAGGACCATCAGTTGCTCCAGAGGTGTCGTAGTGCCCGTTCCGGGTCGTGCCGAGTCGTGGCGGGCGGTCATGCGAGTGGTGCGGAGGGCGGAAGGCTGCACTGGCCGGGCCTGGTTGTCCAGCGCCGCCGGCGCCTTTCGCGCGGCTTGTCAGGCTTTTCCTCTGGCGGCGGTCCGCCCGTCCGTGCCAGCGTCTGAACATGCGTGCGCCGTTCCTTCTTGAGCCCGGGCCGTGCCGATGACGTGGTACTTCGTCAATCTCATGTGGGCGATCGTGTTGTTCGGGGTGCTACTGTGGACCACCGCGTGCGTGGCGCTGAATGCGGCCCTGCGTGGTGGGATGCGCCTCATGGGCATGGTGCTCAGCTACGGTGTGCTGTCGTGGATGATCGTGGCGTTACCGTGGCGCGAGGTTGCCGCCACGTGGGGGCTCTTCGCGGCGTGCGGCGGTGCCCTGAGCGTGGTGTACGAACTGTGGGCGCGCGGTCGGTACGCGGGCACGGGCCGACGCCCGCGGCGGCTCATCCGCCTCGAGGGGGCGCTGATGTGGCCGGCGATGATTCCCGATGCGGTCGGGCTCATGGTGAACGATGCTGGCATTCTTCCCGCCGACGCGCGCCGCGAGCAGTATCAGGATGACGGAGCGGGATCGGCCGCCGACCCGCCGACGGTGTCGCCGCTGAGCTCTTCGACGTCGCCGCCGGCGGACTGATCCGCGATGGCGCCCGCGGCGGTAACTTCCGTCCATCTAGGGTTTCTCGCTGACCTTCCGGGTATCGCCGTGATCCGATTGCCTCGCCTCGTTCTTCCCGCCTTCGCGGCGGTTGCCGCGCTCTCCCTGCTCGTGGGGCCATCAGGCGTCGCCGCTCAGGCTACCTTCCCGAGCGGCGCGGTGCAGGGGCCGCGATGGCGGCACATCGGTCCGTTCCGCGCCGGCCGCACGAAGAGTGCGGTGGGCGTGCCCTCACAGCCGAACGTGTTCTACATCGGTGCTACCAACGGCGGTGTTTGGAAGACCAACGACGCCGGCCGCACGTGGAATCCGATCTTTGATGCGCAGAACACCGGGTCGGTGGGCGCGGTGGAAGTCGCGCCATCCAATCCGAACATCCTGTACGTGGGCAGCGGAGAAGGGCTTCAGCGCCCCGATCTGAGCACCGGCAATGGCATGTATCGGTCGAACGATGCCGGTCGCTCCTGGACGCATCTGGGGCTCCGTGACGGGCAGCAGATTCCGCGCATCGCGATCGATCCCACCAACCCCGAGCGGTTGTTCGTGGCGGTGCTGGGCCATCCGTATGGACCGAACGCCGAACGTGGCATCTACCGCTCGGTGAACGGCGGGCAGTCGTTCGAGCGCGTGCTGTTCAAGGACGAGAACACGGG
>CANHJV010000053.1 GCA_947461225.1 Gemmatimonadota bacterium
CGATGGCGGCGACAGCTGGGCGCGGCTGGGCGCCAGTGCGGACGGACAGGGGTGGGGCCGAGGGCTGCCGAAGATCGGCACGATGGGCAAGATCGGACTGGGGGTGTCGCGCAGCGATCCGCAGCGTGTGTACGCGCTCATCGAAATGACGGAGCCGGCGTTCTATCGCTCCGACGATGGCGGAAGGTCGTGGCGTTCGGTGAATCGCGATCACGACCTGTTGGAGCGGCCCCAGTACTACACCCGCTTTGGCGTGAACCCGACCAATGCCGACAACGTGTTCTTCGTGGGCGTGCGCTTCGTGGGCACCACCGACGGCGGGCTCACCAAGATGCCGAACCCACCGCGCGCCGGTGGTGACCTGCACGACATCTGGTGGGATCCATCGGACGCTGATCGGTTCATGGTCGGTGACGATGGTGGCGTGGGCATTACGATCGACGGCGGCAAGTCGTTCACGCGTATCGCGCTGCCGAATGCGCAGATGTATCACGTGGCCACGGACACGAAGATTCCGTACAACCTGTATGGCAACCGGCAGGACGGCTATTCGTACGGCGGGCCGAGCAACTCGCGTGGCTCGCGTTCCATCGGCGTGTGGAGTGCCGTGGGCGGATGCGAAAGCGGGTGGGCGGTGCCCGATACCATCGACCAGCGGACGGTCTGGAGTGGCTGCTACGACGCCGGCCTCGAGCGCTTTGATCTGCAGACGAAGATGGCGCGCGCGGTGGAGCCATGGCCGGAAGCGGGATACGGCGTCGCGCCGAAGGATCTGAAGTACCGCTTCCAATGGACCTTCCCGATCACCATCTCGCCGCACGATCACAACACGGTGTACGTGGGCTCACAGTTCGTGCACAAGACCACGAACGGCGGACAGAGTTGGACGCTGATTTCTCCCGATCTCTCCACGAACGACAGTACCAAACAGCAGTCGTCCGGCGGCGTCGTGATCGACAACCTGTTCGTCGAGAACGTGACGGTGCTGTTTGCGATTGCCGAATCGCCGCTGGTGAAGGACCTGATCTGGGCTGGCACCATGGACGGCCTGCTGCACATCACGCGCGACGGCGGCAAATCGTGGACGAACGTGACGGCGAACATGCCGGGGCTGCCGAAGTGGAGCACGATGTCGGCGATCGAGCCGAGCAAGTACGACGCCGGCACGGCCTATGTGGCGGTTGATGCGCACCTGATCAACGATCGCGATCCGTACATCTACAAGACCACCGATTTTGGGAAGAGCTGGACGAAGCTCGGCAGCGATATCCCCAAGAGCGTGTTCAGTTACGTGCACGTGGTGCGCGAGGATCCGGTCCGGAAGGGGATGCTGTACGCCGGCACCGAAAACGGGTTGTACGTGTCACTCGACGACGGCGCGCACTTCACCGAAATCAACGGATCACTGCCGCACGCGCCGGTGAGTTGGCTGCAGATTCAAGGCCATTTTCACGACCTCGTGGTGGCGACCTACGGCCGCGGGTTCTGGATTGCTGACGACATCAGTTATTTGCGCTCCCTGTCGGACTCCCTGGCCACGAAACGCGCGGCGCTGTTGCCGCTGCGCGCCGCGTATCGCTTTCGCAAGATCGCCACGCCGACGGGACCCACCAACTCCTTGGTGGGCGGCGAGGACCCGCCACTCGCGGCGACGATCAATTTCGCGATTGGCGAGATGCCGAAGGACTCGACGGCGAGGGACTCCGTGCGCTTTCGCGTGTACGACGCATCCGGCGCGGTGATCCGCACGTTCGCGTCGGCGCCGCCGAAGCGCGGGTTGAACCGCGCGCTGTGGGACCTCCGGCACGATGGGCCGCGCAAGGCCAAGCTGCGCACGGCACCACCCGGGAACACCACCCTGCGCGTGCTGGATTCCCGACCGTTGGTGCCGTGGGACCTCGATCTGGTTGGTGGACAGGTCGGGCCGCTGGTCGCGCCGGGAAGCTACACCGTCGCGATGGTGTGGGGGCGCGACACCCTCAGGCAGTCGCTGGAGGTACGGCGCGATCCGAATAGCGAAGGGACCGATGCCGATATCGTCGCGCAGGTCGCGCTGGCGCTGCGCATTCGCGACGCACTGTCGGAGACGGTTGCCCTGATCGACGAGTCGGAGTGGAGCCGCCGCGGTTTCGAGCAGTTGCGCTCGACGCTGCGCGAGAAGATCAAGGACGCGAAGGAGTTCGGGCCGTCCCCTGGGCGCGATCCCAAGCTGGCCGACGCCGAGGCGTTCTTGAAAGAGATCGATGTGATCGAGAAGCGCGTGATCGCCATTGAGAGCAAGCTGTACGACATCACGCTCACCGGAGCACGCGAAGATGCGTTCCGCACGCCGAATCAGCTGTACGAAAAGCTGGCGTCGGTCGGCAGCGATGTGGCGGCGTCGAGTGCTGACTTCCGTCCCACCGATCAGCAGGGGGCGGTGTACGGCATGTTGCGCACGCAACTCGACACCCTGAAGGGGCAATTCAGTCAGCTGGTGGCGAATGAACTGGCGGCGTTCAGTGCCAAGGCGGCCAAGCTTGGCCTGCCGACCACGATTCTGTTTCAGTAGGCGTCGTATGCGTGACCGTCTCCTTCCGCTCCTGCGTGTGGTGCTGGCGGTGGTCGTGAGTACTACGGGCTGCGGCGGCGCCGACGCCACCGGGGTGCCGGTGGCGAGTCGCGCGCCCTGTACGGCCGGGGTCACACGGTGCGCCGCGCGCATCGAGATCGCGCCGGGGCGGTTCGTGCCGAGCTTCCAAAGCTTCGCGCTGGCGCAAGGTGACTCGCTGGTCACCGAGGCGGTTGTGGTCGTGCACGGCACCGAGCGCAACGCGGACGAGTACTTCACCACAATGGCCGAAGCGGCGGCGCTGTCCGGTCGGCTGCAGTCGACAGTCATCATTGCGCCGCGATTCCAGACGGTCGACGACGCGCCCGCCGCTGATGAGCCGTATTGGACGAGTAACGGATGGCGCGTGGGTGATTTGTCCAGCAGCACCGGCCCGCTGCCGCGCCTGAGCGCCTACTCGGCGATCGATACGATCCTCGCGAGGCTTGGTAATCGCACACGGTTCCCGAGACTCTCGCGCATTGTGGTTACGGGGCATTCCGCCGGCGCACAGTTGGTGCACCGGTTTGCCGCCACGAGTGGGGTTGAGCCGACGCTCTCAGGGATTGCGGTGCGCTACGTGGCGGCCAATCCCTCCACGTGGCTCTACCTCGGCCCTGAGCGCACGCGGGATGGTGCCTTTGCCATTCCCGCCGCGGCGGCGAGCTGTCCCGACTACGACGACTGGCACTACGGTTTGCAGAATCGCAATACGTTCGCGAATGCCGTGGCGACGGCGTTGGTGAAGCAGAATCTGGTGAGTCGCCAGATGACCGTGATGGTCGGCACGGCGGATACCCTCACGGCCGATCTCGACGTCAGCTGCGGCGCCACTCTGCAAGGGGCGCGGCGTTTCCAGCGGGGGCGCACCCTGATCGAGTACATGAATGCGCGACAGCCGGGTCACGCGCATCGGCTCGTCGAAGTGCCCGGCGTCGGGCATTCGAGCCGAGGCATGTATACCTCACCCGACGGCCGACGCGCGCTCTTTCCGTAGCGCGCCGGCCGTAGCGCTACGGCCGGCGTTTCTGGCGGACGCGCCCGTCACGCGACGGTGCCGCCGGATGTGTCACCGCGGCTACAGGATCGACGGCAGAATCGCGGCAAACCGCTGCATTTCCTCGGGGGTGCCGATGCTGACGCGGGCCCAGTCGGTGTACGGCGGAAACGCGCGGCCGATGCGGAAGCCCTTGGCCAGCGCGGCCGCTTGCACCGTCTCGACGGGCTGCCCCGCGTGGAAGAACACGAAGTTGGTTTGTGAATCGGTCACTTTCCGACCCATCGTCTTCAACGCCGAGATCAACAGCGCACGGCCTTCGCGGTTCTTCTGTTTGATGAACGTCTGATACTCGGTGTCTTGCAGCGACGCGTTGGCGGCGTGCAATCCGAACACGTTCGGGTCGCCGGTGACGTACGCCGAGAGCTTCGCGAGAATGTCCGGTCGCGCCACGGCAAAGCCCACGCGAAGGCCGGCCAGTCCGTGGATCTTGCTCGCCGTCCGGGACACGATGATGGGTTCCCCCGCGAGCACCAGATCGACCATGGAGCGGTAGTTCGGCGCGTCGACAAAATCGTAGTACGCTTCGTCCACGATGACCGTGGTGCGCTTGGCATTCGTCTTCACGAAGTCGCGCAGTGCCTGATCGTCGTTGAGGGTGGCCGTGGGATTGTTGGGGTTGCACACGAATACCAGCTTCGTGTCGTTGCCGATCTTGGCATCCATGGCGTACAGATCGTGATCGAACCGATCATCGAGCGGCACCTTGTGCACGGCGGCGTTGAGCGTGGTGCCGTAGCGTGGCAGGTCTTCGAACGTGGGCCACGGGGCCACGATCTTTCCGCCATTCTGTCCGTAGGCCAGCGCAAGGGTCGCCAACACTTCGCTCGAGCCTTGGGTCACGAGCACGTGATCCACCGGTACGCCGACATGTTTGGCGAACGTGGCGCGCAGTTCAGCTCGGATTGGCGGATCGTACCAGGTATGCTGCGTCCACGACGCCATCAGCCCGTCTTTCGCCTTGGGCGACATGCCGAACGGATTCTCGTTGTAGCACAGTCGGATCGGTCCGGCCGCACGACGCATGGTCGTGACGTCGCGTTCGAGCTGATTCAGCAGTGCGCCATAGGAGACGCCGCCGAGGACACGCGTGGCCTCCATGGCCGGCAGGAGGCCGGGCAACGCCATGCTGCCGGCGACGCCGATCCCGGTGTTGACGAGCCATTGACGACGAGAGACCGATTCGGACATGCGAACCTCGGCTGGTGAAGAGGTGACCCTATGGTACTCTGCGCCATAAACTAGCGCCTCAACGGTCGCGGACGCGCCCGTCCGCTTACGTGAACACGCGAAACCACAGGGCGAAGACCCGTCGTGCTCGCGACGTAAACGCTCGCTTGCGCCACGCGTCGGCCGCGCGCCGGAGCACCTCGGCCTGCGTGGGATACGGATGAATCGCCTTGCCCACGCCACCCAGGCCAACGCCGTTGGTCATGGCGACGGTCATCTCGCTGATCATTTCGCCGGCGTGGGCGGCCACGAGCGTGGCCCCCACAATGCGGTCCGTGCCGGCGGCCAGGTGCACCTTCAGGAACCCGTGCGCGTCGCCGTCGAGACGCGCCCGGTCGTTGTCCTCGAGGTTCACGCGGATCGTATCGATACGCACGCCACGCTCGGCCGCCTCATCGACGGTCATACCGACGTGCGCGACCTCTGGGTCGGTGTACGTCACGCGCGGCACCACCAACGTACGGGTGCGCCCGCCGCCGATGCCGAAGAATAGGGCGTTCGCGACCGCGAGTCGTGCCTGGGCATCGGCCACATGGGTGAACTGGAGCGCGGAGGACACGTCGCCAATCGCATACACCCGCGAATTCGATGTGCGCAGGCGATCGTCGACACTGACCTGCTGGTCCGGGGTGACGCGGATGCCGGCTGCCTCGAGGCCCAAGCCTTCGGTGTTCGGGGTGCGTCCGGTGGCGACGAGCAGGCGGTCGGTCTCGAGTGTAGACGGCACGCCATCACCCGAGAGCTGTACGGTGAACTGCCGTCCGTCGTGTGACACACGCTCGATGCGGGCCTGATGCACGAGGCGCACGCCGTCCGCCTCGAGTGACGTCGAGACCACCGCGGCCGCATCGGCATCGTCGCGCGGCAATACATGTGTACCGGCATGCGCGAGCGTCACCGCGCTGCCGAAGCGCGCGAACGACTGGGCAAGCTCGGTGCCGATGGGTCCTCCGCCAAGCACGAGTAATCGGGCGGGACGCTCGCTGAGCGAGAAGATGGACTCGTTCGTGTCGTACGGCGTGTCCGCCAGGCCGGGGATCGGTGGCCGCGCCGCCCGCGCCCCGGTCGCGATGATTGCCCGACGGAATCGCAGCACCGTGCGGAGCGCCGTGTCGTGCACGGTGATCGTATCGGGGCCGCTGAAGGTGGCGTTGCCGAGGAACACGTCGACGCCGAGCGAGCGGAAGCGCTCGACGCCGTCAACGGGACTGATGTCGGCGCGCAGTCGACGTAGACGCGCCATGACGGCACCGAAGTCGCCGTCGGATGTGACGCGTGGGCCGCCAAACCGTTCGGCGGCAGTGGCGGCCTCGTGCCACGCCCGGGCCGCACGAATCACGGCCTTCGAAGGGACGCAGCCGAAGTTGAGGCAATCGCCGCCGAACATGTGTCGCTCGATGAGCGCCACGCGGGCCCCGAGGCCGGCCGCGATGGCCGCGCTCACGAGCCCTGCAGTGCCGGCGCCGACGACGACCAGATGATACCGGTCCTTGGGCACCGGCGCCATCCAACCCTTCGGCGCGACCGTGCGCATCAACTGCGCGTTCGCGTCGTCGAACGGGAGCAGCGGAATACTGGAAGGCCAGTCTGGCGGCGGGGAATCAGACACAGGCATCAGGCGCGGGCGAAGGAGAGCAGCACGTTGACGGATTTACCGAATCGACAGAGGGTCGTCGACGCCGAACACGATAGCCGATTGATCGGTGGACAGGCGCCACGTACGCGCCAGCCGATCCCACCACGAGAAGAGCGAACTGAAGTTCGTATGTTGCTCGGCGACGACCACCGAGTGGTGCACCTTGTGCAGGTGCGGCGTCACGATCACCACGCGCAGCACACGGTCCAACGCGTCGGGGAGGCCGATATTGGCGTGCTGAAACTGCACGACGGCGAACAGGGCGACTTCATACACGGCGAACTGCTCCACGCTGCAGCCGATCAGCGCCAGCACCGGTACGCGGGCGATCGACGACAGCACGATCTCGCCAACGTGAAAGCGATTGGCGGTGGTGGCATCCATCTGGCGATCGCTGTGATGCAGACGATGGAAGCGCCACAAGCCCGGCACGACGTGATTCAGCCGATGCCACGCGTACGTCCAGAGATCGAGCAGGAGGATCGCCGCCGACCAACGCAGCCAATCGGGCAGCGGGATCCAGTGCAACACGCCGAACGGATACTCCCGGCTCCATGTCATCGTGGCGACCCACCCGCCGAGAAAGCCGAGGCGTGTCACGGCGCCGTTCACCATCCCGATGGCGACGTTTCGGACGCCATGCACGAGGCGATCGCGCTGCGCCTGCACGCCACGCCCGAATAGCGGGAAGAAGGGCTGTACGGTTTCCCAGAGCACCAAGAGCCCCAGCACCGCGAGGGCGGCCGGCAGCCGGATGGCGTTGACCGTGTTGGCGGACATCACGAGCAGGACAGGCGGCCGCGAGGGGCAGGGAAGTAGCACATCGGGTGTTCCGGTTGACGACCATGTGAACGTAGCCTCGCGAACCGCGGGGCGGTAAGTTGACCAACCGTTTGCCACACCCAGCCCGAGGTAGCCGCATGCTCCGTGTCACCCGTCGCCTGTCGAGGCTCGTCGCGGCCGTCCTGCTCGCGGGACCTGCCGCCCTCGCCGCCCAGGATACCGACTCCACCGCGCTCCTGCTCGCGCAGCTCATCCGCGCCAACAGCAGCAATCCGCCGGGGCACACGCAGCAGATCGCCGATATCCTCGGGCCGCTCTTTCGCGCCCGCGGCTTTCAGGTCGACATCGTCCCCACGCCGGACTCGGCCAAGGTGCACTTCTTCGCGCGCCTGAAGGGCAACGGCTCCAAGAAGCCCCTGCTGCTGGCCGCGCACGCCGATGTCGTGGGCGTGGAGCGTGAGAAATGGACCGTGGATCCGTTCGGCGGGGTGATCAAGGACGGGGCCGTGTACGGACGCGGCGCCATCGACTTCAAGGGGGGCATCGCGGTGTTCGCGCGCGCCGCGATGTTGCTGGCCGATCGGAAGGTGCCACTCGATCGCGACGTCATCTTCCTGGCCGAAGCGGACGAAGAAGGGGCGCCGATGAACACGACGTGGCTCTCGCGTCAGCATTGGGACAAGATGGACGCCGAGTTCGCGCTCAACGAGGGTGGGTGGATCATCAAGCGCGACGATGGCCGCGTGCAGTACGTGAGCATCTCGACCTCGGATAAGCGCGTGATGAGCGTGACGATCACGGCGAAGGGCACGAGCACGCATGCCTCCATGCCGCTGCCGGACAACGCGCTCGTGGCGATCGGTCGGGCGCTAGCGAAGCTCGGCGCCTATGAAACGCCACTCGAGTTCACCCCGGATTCGCGCAAGTACTTCACCACGCTGGCGAAGACGAGCACCGGTGAAACGGCGCGGCTCTATACGCAGTTGCTGAACGGTACGCCGGAGCAGAGGCGCACGGCTGATGCGTCGCTCTCGCGTGATCCGCTCATTCATTCGCTGATGCGCAATACGATCGCTCCCGTGATCGTGGCCGGCGGATTCCGGTCGAACGTCATCCCCGGGTCGGCCGAGCTCACGCTGAATGTGCGGCTCATCCCTGGCAGCGATCCCGCGGCGCTCATTCGCACGCTGGAGACGCTCTTCAATGATCCCCTGCTGACCGTGAAGATGGCCGGCGCGCTGGCGGCGCCGTCGCCCGCGTCCCCCGACACGTCTTTGCTGTACCGTGCTCTCGCGGCCGAATCGAAGGCGCAGTGGCCGGAGGCCGAGGTCACGCCGTACCTGTTTCAGGCCGGCACCGACGCGGCGGCGTGGCGCAATCGCGGCATCCCCGTCTTTGGCATTTACCCCTATCCCATCAGCACCGACGAGCTCCGCCGGATGCACGGCAACGATGAGCGGGTGAGTGTGGAGTCGTTACGGCAGGGCACCGAGATGGTGTTCCGCACCTTGAAGCGGGTGGCGGGGGCGAGTTCGTCGCGCTGAGCCCGACCGGTCGGACCGTCGCCTCTGGCGTCGCTCACGCCTTCGGCTTCGCCGCTCGACTGCGAGACGACAGGACGTAGAGCCCGCTGGCGGCGACGGCGGTGACCACAATGCTGCTCCACTCGGCCATCGTGATCGACGTCAGCAATCCGACGATCACCACGCACGCGAGAATGGGCACCACGCCGGCGCCGGGGACGCGGAAGGGGATGCCACCCGACTGCACGTTGCGTCGGCGTAGTTCCAGGGCGGCCACGGCGCAGGCGAAGTACACGAGTAGCGCGGCCACGTTGGCAATGATCGCCAGCGGACCGAATCCGCTGGTGATGGCCAGCGCGCACGTGACCGCCAATTGGAGGGCAATCGCGATGTGCGGCGTCTTCCACGTGGGATGTACTGACGCGATGGGGGCCGGCAGGAACCCGTCGCGGGCGAAGGCGTAGAGCGCTCGCGGCACCGCCAGCGCCATGCCGCTGAGATAGCCGAAGGTCGAGATGACCACGCCGACCAGCAACAGCGTGCGTCCCCAAGGGCCGAGCACGACGCCCGCGGCGTCGGCCAGCGGTGTGGCCGAGGTGGCCAAGGCGGCGCCCAGGACGCCCTGCGCGACATACTGCAGGGCGACATACAACAGCGTGATACCGATCATCGCCACGAAGATCGCGCGTGGCACGGTGCGCGACGGGTTCTGGACTTCGCCACTGGGCACGAGCGCCGTCTCGATCCCGCTGAACGCGAAGATGAGCACGATGCTGGCGCGCAGCACGTCCCCGGACGCCGGCACTGTGGTGATGGCCAGATTTTCGCCCTGAATGGAGAACACCCCGACGACGATCAGCAGGACCAGTGGGGCCAGCTTGGCCACGGTGGTGATCTGATTTAACCGGCTGCCCTGACTGACCCCGAGCATGTTCACGCCGCCAACGAGCGCAAAGGTGGCGATCAGGAGCGCCGCGCGCGGGATCGGTCCGGCCAGCGCCGGGATAAGGGTGGCCGCGTTGTCTGCGTACACGGTGGCCACGGCGGCCACGGCATACGTACCCAGGAGCCAGAGCATCACGCCGGCCTGGAAGCCGAAGAACGGGCCGAACGCCAGTTCGACGTAGGCGTAGGGGCCGCCGGTGAGCGAGACGCGGCTGCCCGCCTCGGCGATACACATCACGATGAGCCCCATGGCGACCGCGCACACGAGATACGCCAGCGGTGCCGCCGCCCCCAGCGCGCCCGCCACCGACGCCGGCAGGCGGAAAATGCCACCGCCGATCGTGACGTTGGCGATGGCGGCCGCCAGCCCCCACACGCCTACCGCCCGCACCAGCGATTGCTCGGACCCTCGCGCGGGTCCCGATGACGAGGAGGCGGTGTTGCTCTGGGGCATGAGAGGTGCTCTGAGAGGAATTCGTGGGGCGCAGGGAGGAGACGTACCGTCGCTCAACGTACACGGCGTTCCGACAACGCCCTAGCGCCGACGCGCGTTAACGACGGAGACCCTTGCTCGAAGTCTGGGCGGGGAACACTGTTCATAGTAGTTCCCGTCTGTTATTCCCGCCCGGCCCTGCTGTTCCCGCCCCGCCCCGAGGCTTTGGGATGAAATTTGTCGTTGCACTAGGTGCAGGCTCGATCATGCTTGCGATCGCCGCGAGTCGCTACGGTAGCGGCTACGATCGTGCCGACTCGCTGGCCGATCAACTGGCACGGCCCCTCAACGTCGCCACACCCGCGAGCTTCATCGCGCCGTCGTCGCCGGCGCCGATCACGCGCTATCGTGCCACGCTTGATGCGCTGCGCCCCAGCGTCGCGACGCACGCGCGCACCACGCGTACGTTGGCCCCGGTCGTGCTCAACGACGTCGTCAAGAAGAACTGCGCGGGGTGTCACAGCGATCAGCGCAAGATGGGCAACTTCTCGCTGCAGTCGTTCGATCTGGCCACGGTCGGCGCCACCTCGCCGATCATCGCCGAGAAGATGATCGGCAAGTTGCGCACGGGCATGATGCCGCCGCCCGGCCGTCCGAGGCCGGCGGGCGACACGCTCGACGTGCTCACGGAAACGCTCGAACGGCAGATGGACGCCATCGCGGTGCGGAAGCCGGATGTGGGTCGTCGGTCGTTCCAGCGGTTGAACCGCGCCGAGTACGAGCGTGCCGTGAAGGACCTGCTCACGGTGAGTGTGAACGCCGAATCGTGGCTGCCGCTCGATACCAAGAGCGCGAACTTCGACAACATCGCCGACGTGCAGATTCCGTCGGCCACAGTGTTGGAAGCGTATCTCGATGCGGCCAACGCGATCAGCCGTCTGGCGGTTGGCGATGCGAAGGCGAACGTGTCGACCACGACGTTCAAGGTCTCGCGCCTCGCCAATCAGAACGGGCATGAGGCCGACGCGCCGATCGGCACGCGCGGTGGCGGCTCGGCCACGCATTATTTCCCGGCCGACGGCGCCTATGTGTTCTCGGTGTCGCTGCACTCCACGCCGATCGGGCAGCTGGTCGGTGGCAATGCGCCGTTCGACGAGAAGATCGAGATCTCGGTGGACGGTGAGCGTGTGGCCCTGCTCGACATCGATCGCGGCATGCACGAGAGCGAGCCCAACGGGCTCGATCTCAAGACGGTGCCGATCACGGTGAAGGCCGGCCCGCGCGTGGTCGCCGCGGCCTACGTGCGTACGTTCGAAGGGCCGGTGGAAGATCTCATGACGCCGATCGGAAACAGCCTGCCCGACACGCAGATCGGCATTCAGGACGCGATCACGATTCAGGGGCACATGAAGCTGTTCACGGTCACGGGCCCGTTCAATCCGACGGGTGTGTCCGACACGCCGAGCCGCCGTCGCATCTTCAGCTGCCGTCCGCTCAGTGCGGCCGAGCAGCGCCCGTGCGCCGAGCGTATCGTGAATCGGATCGGCTCGCAGGCGTATCGTCGTCCGCTCACGGTGAGCGACCGCAAAGCGATCATGAGCTTCTACGACGACGAAGCGAAGAACGGCGGCTTCGAGAGCGGCGTGCGCGGCGCGGTCGAAGCGATCCTGGCTAGCCCGTATTTCGTGTTCCGCGCCGACGAAGTCGCCGTGAACGCCAAGCCGGGGTCGAAGGTGGCGGTGAGCTCTACCGACCTCGCGTCACGCCTGTCCTTCTTCCTGTGGGGCACGTTGCCCGATTCGACGCTCACCAGCGTAGCGCAGCGCGGCTTGCTCACCGATACCACGGTGCTGGTGGCGCAGACCAAACGCATGCTGGCCGATCCCCGCGCCGACGCGCTGTCCACGCGCTTCGCGGCGCAGTGGCTGCGTCTGCAGGATATCGAGAAGGTGCATCCGGACCCGCTGCTGTACCCCGCGTTCAATCTGCAGCTCGCCAAGAACATGCAGAAGGAAACGGAACTGTTCGTGGCCAGCCTGGTGCGTGAGAACCGCAGCCTGCTCGACCTGTACACGGCTGACTACACCTTTGTGAACGAAGAGCTGGCCCGGCACTACGGCATGGCCGATGTGGTGGGCAGCGATTTCCGCCGTGTCACCCATACCGACAAGAATCGCGTCGGCATTCTCGGCCACGGCAGCGTGCTGCTGCTCACGTCGCAGGGGAATCGCACGTCGCCGGTGCTGCGTGGCAAGTGGGTGATGGAGGTGCTCATGGGGTCGCCGCCGCCGCCGCCGCCGCCCAATGTGCCTGACCTCGAAGTCACGGGCGCCAGCAAGGAAGGGCGCATGCTGACCACACGCCAGCGTATGGAAGAGCACCGCGACAACGCGTCGTGCCGCTCGTGCCACCAGTTCATCGATCCGATCGGGCTGGCGCTCGACAATTTCGACGTGATCGGTCAGTGGCGCATCAAGGAAAACAACATGCCGCTGGACACCCGCGGTGATTACTACGATGGCACCAAGATCACCGGCCCGCGTGAACTGCAGCAGGTCCTGCTGAAGCGTCCGGTGCCGCTGGTGCGCACGTTCGTGACCAATCTCATGGCCTATGCCGTTGGCCGGCGCGTGGAATACGCCGACGGGCCGGCGATCCGCAAGATCGAAGCATCGGTGAAGGCCAAGAACTATCGCATTCAAGATGTCGTACTCGGCGTGGTGAAGAGCGACGCGTTCCGGATGCGCATGGTGCCGGTCGCGCAGGCCGCCGTTCCCGCGCGCGGGGCATCAGTCGGCCAGAGTCACTGACACGTTCCTGATCAACTCCTACGGAGCACCCGCTATGCAGTTCCTGACTGGAAAGGCGATGCCTCGCCGACAGTTCGTGCAGTCGCTCAGCGCCACGATCGCGCTGCCGTATCTGAACGCCATGGTCCCCCGCGGGCAGAGCATCATGGGCTCCGCCAACGCGGCGCCGCGATTGATCGCGATCGAAATGGTGCACGGCGCCGCCGGCTCCAACGACATCGGGTCGAAGCTCAACTTCTGGTCGCCCGCCGCGACCGGTCGCGACTTCGATCTGTCGCCGTCGGCCCTGTCCTCGCTGGACAAGTACCGCGAGTACATGACGATCATCAGCAACACCGACGTGCGAGAGGCCGAGCCGGCCGCACCGCCCGAAATCGGCGGCGACCATTTCCGCTCCAGCGCGACGTTCCTCACGCAGACGCATCCGAAGCAGACGGAAGGCTCGGATGTGAAAATCGCCACGTCGCTGGATCAGCTCTATGCGCAGCGGTTCGGCCAGGACACGCCGATCCCCTCCATGCAGCTGTGCATCGAAAACGTCGATCAGGCCGGTGGCTGCTCGTACGGCTACGCCTGCGTGTACACGGACTCCATCAGCTGGAAGTCGCCCACCGAGCCCCTGCCGGTCATTCGCGATCCCCGCGTGGCCTTCGAGAAGTTGTTTGGCGTGGGCGGCAACAGCGCCGAGCGGGCCGATCGCCGTCGCTCGCGTCGCAGCATTCTCGACTTCGTGTCGGGGCAGATGACGTCGCTGTCGCGCGGCCTCGATGCCGACGACCGTCACCGCATGGATCGCTACCTCACGGACATCCGCGAGGTGGAGCGCCGCATTCAGATGGTGGAAGCGCGCAACTCGAGCGGCGAGGAGCGCGAGCTCGCTGCCGCGCCGGCGGGCGTGCCCGATTCGTTCAAGGAACACGTGGAGCTGATGTTCGACATTCAGGCGCTCGCGTTCGCCGCCGATGTCACGCGCGTCTTCTCGTTCAAGATGAGCCGTGACGGCACCAGCCGGACGTATCCGGAGAGCGGCACCGATAAGGGCTTCCATCCGGCGTCGCACCATGGCGGCGGCGAAAAGGGCGTGCGCGACTTCCAGTTGCTCAACAAGTACCACGTCTCGATGCTGCCGTACCTGCTCGACAAGCTCAAGAGCATTCAGGAAGGCGAGAGCAACATGCTCGACAAGACGATGATCATTTACGGTTCGCCAATGGGCGATCCGAACGTGCACAATCATCGCCGCTGCCCGCTCATGCTGCTCGGCAAGGCCGAGAACCGCCTCGCCGGCAACTTGCACATCAAGGCGCCGGATGGCACGCCGATGGCGAACGCGATGCTCAGCATGATGCACACGTTGGGCATGAACGATCTGACCACGTTCGGTGACAGCACGGGCGCCCTCAACTTGAACTCCCATGCGTAACGTGAGCACGGGCCAGCTGATGCAGCGGGCCGGCAAACGGCTCACCGCCGTCGGCATGGCGTTCGGTGCGGTGCTGATGCTGTCGGCTGGGAATCCGGCGTCGGATTCGCCGTTGGCCGATGCCGTGATGCGCGGCGACAGTGCCGGCCTGCGCGTGCTGCTCAAGCAAGGCGTGGATGTGAACGAAGTGCAGGGCGATGGCATGACCGCGCTGCACTGGGCCGCCTCACGCGGTAATCTGGCGGCTACGCGCATGCTGGTGTCGGCGGGTGCCCGCTTGGATCCGGTGACGCGCAACGGCAACTACACGCCGCTGCATCTCGCGGCGCAGAATGGACGTGCCGAGACGGTGAAGGCGTTGCTGGCTGCGGGGGCGAATGTGAACGCCACCACGTCGTCCGGCGGTGCGTCGGCGCTGCACTTCGCGGCCTCGAGCGGCGACGCGGCCACGATCGACGCGCTGGTCGACAAGGGGGTGAGCGTGAACGTGCGTGAGTCGGCGTTCTCGCAGACACCGCTCATGTGGGCGGCGGCGGCGAATCGTGTGTCGGCGATCACGGCGCTGGTGAAGCGCGGTGCGGACATCGAGGCGGAAACGCGCACGCAGAGCATCCCGGAACAGGAAAAGAAAGATCGCGCGTATCTCGTCACGCGTTCGCGGCGGCTGGCGGCGATGAAGTCGGCCGACGCGTTGCTCGCGCCGACGGGGGGCGCAGCGACTCCTGGCGCGGCGACTCCGGGCGCGGCCAGCACGGCTCCGGCCTCGGCCTCGGCACCAACGCCGCGCACCGCGCCGCCGTCAGCGGCATCGGCGGCTCCCGCACCGGCTCCCGCACCGGCGACGGCACCGGCGACGGCCTCAGCCGTCCCCAGCGGCAATTCCGACACGCGTGTCACCCCAACGGCCGGTGACCGCCGGCAGCGTGGCCCGTCGTACGGTGACTTGGTAGGCAGCAAGGGTGGCAACACGGCGCTACTGCTGGCCGTGCGTGATGGGCAGGTCGCCGCCGTGAACGCCCTGTTGATGGCGGGCGCCAACGTCAATCATGCCAGCGCCGGCGACAGCACGACGCCGCTGCTGATGGCCGCCATCAATGGGCGCTTCGATCTGGCCAAGTCGCTGCTCGATCGCGGGGCCGATCCCAAGCTCGCGAGCACGGCGAACGCCACGCCGTTGTACGCCGTGATCAACGTGGTGTGGGCCCCCAAGGCGGCGTATCCGCAGCCGGTGGCGCAGTACCAGTCGAACGTGTCGTATCTCGAACTGATGGAAGCACTCATCAAAGCGGGTGCCGATGTGAACGCGCGGCTCACGAAGCACCTGTGGTATATGTCGTACAACTTCGACCAGCTAAGCGTCAGCACCGCCGGTGCCACGCCGTTCTGGCGCGCGGCGTACGGTACCGATCTCGACGCGATGAAGCTGTTGCTCAAGTACGGCGCCGATCCAAACGTTGCCACGATCAAGCCAGCCGGACGGTTGCCGGGCTCCGAAGAGCTCGACGCCGATGTCGCCGCCGGCAAGGATCCGTCAGGATTGCCGCCGGTACCTGACAATGGCCCTGGCGTGCTGGCCATTCATGCGGCCAGCGGTGCCGGTTACGGCGAGGGTTTCGCGGCCAACGCGCATCGTCATGCCCCCGACAGCTGGGTCCCCACGGTCAAGTTCCTCGTGGAAGAACTCAAGGCCGATGTGAACGCCCGCGACTTCAAGGGTTACACGCCGCTGCACCACGCGGCCTCGCGTGGCGACAACGAGTTGATCAAGTACTTGGTGAGCAAGGGGGCCGACCCCATGGCCGTCGCCCGCACCGGTCAGACCACGGTGGACATGGCGAACGGTGCGGTACAGCGTATTCCGCCGTTCCTCGACACCATCGAACTGCTGGAGAAGCTGGGCGCTAAGAACAACCACAAGTGCAAGAGCTGCTGAGGCACCCGCGGCCGATCGGAATCCGATCGGCCGCGTAACGCGTTATGCGCTACGGCCGCGGCGCCACGCGCTGCAGGGCCAGCTTCACGGCGGCGTAGGCATCGATCACGCCGCCGGTGCGCGACAAGGTGGCGAACTTCACCTGGGCGCCATCACCCGGTCGCCGAACCTCAAGATCGGGGAGTTTGCGCACCGACTCCATCAGGATGTCGCGCACCTGCATGGCGCTGAGTTCCGGGAAGTAGGTCATGAGCAACGCGGCTACGCCCGATACCACCGGTGCCGCCATGCTGGTGCCGCTCTCGCGCTTGAGGCCCCCGCCGGGCACCGTGGAGAGGATGTCCACGCCCGGGGCAAACAGGTCCACCTGCTCGCGGCCATAGTTCGAGAACTCAGCCGGCAACGCCGCCAGCGGCTTCCAGCTCGACGCGCCCACTTCGATCCAATTGTCCGCGCGCGGGCTGCCGCTCAGCACCGGCGTGGGATACGAGGGCGTTTCGTCGTTGTCTTCGCCTTCGTTGCCGGCCGCATGCACCAGCAGCACGCCCTTCGAGGCGGCATAGCGCACCGCGGAATCCACTGACGCCTTGGCCGGCGAGTAGCCTTTGCCGAAGCTCATGTTCACGATCTGCGCGCCGTTGTCCACTGCGTACCGGATGGCTCGGGCCACGTCCATGTCGCGCTCGTCGCCATCGGGCACGGCGCGCACCGCCATGATCTGTACATTCGGGGCGATCCCCTGCATGGCGTCACCGTCGCCTCGAAGCGCGCCGATGATGCCGGCCACGTGGGTGCCATGCATCGCGTCGGGGCCGGTCACGTCGCGCGTGCCGACCACGCGCTGGGGCGAGCGCGGATTGAACAGCGTGTCGAGTCCGTAGCGCGCCTGCGAATCGTACGCCGCGCGCGCACTCGCGATCTCGGTGGCATTCAATCCGTCGGCATCGAGTCGCAGCCACATCCGCTTCGCCTCGTCCATGTCGGCCGAGGTCGGCCGCAGTGCGGTGACCGACGCGCGTGTGATCGGCGCGCCGTTCAAAGCGGTGCCAAGAATGCGCTCCACGCTTTGCAGGATCTCGTCGATGTTCTCCACCTGCAGCAACGTGGACTTCACTTCCTTCGCCTTGTCACGATACGCCGAGGCGAGATCGTTGCACTCGGCCGATGTGGGCTTCGCGGTGAGTGATCCGGCAGGCTGATTGCGGCAGGCCGCATACAGCCGCGTGAGCTCAAACGTGTCGTAGCGAACCGGCGTGCCATCGGTAGTGGCGAGGGCGTTCCACCCATATACGTCGTCGATCACCCCGTTGCCGTCGTCGTCCTTGCCGTTGCTCGCGATCTCGCGCGGGTTCTTCCACATCGAGCGCGTGAGCCGCGTGTGCGCCGTATCCACGCCACCGTCGATCACGGCCACCACGACCCGCCGCTGCGGCTGGCGCGACGCCAGCAGCTCACGAATCGCGCGCTCGGAGCCAACGCCCATCACCTGGTCGGTGTCGTAGTCGAGGCGTTGCCAATCCGCCCGCGCCGTGTCGGACGACACCCGAGCGGGCGGCGGCGGTGCGACTTGTATCGGTGCCTGCATGACCGGCTGCATCGCCGGCTCGGGCGCGGTGCCCACGCCGCTGCCCACGCCGCGGCCGGCGCGCGCGCAGGCGCCAAACAGAGCGATGCTTGAGAGCATCAACGCGAACGGTCGCACGGGAAATACGGGGCGGGGGCTACTCGGCATCGGTCGTGTTGGTCGAGTCGGTGGAAGGCGCGCCGGCATCGGGGCCGGCATCGCGCACTCGTGATTCGGGCTCCTGAGGACGATAGCCGATGCGGCGGATACCCGCGAATGTCGCGAACGTGCACCGTCGTACCCCGGCGACCGGGAAGGCTCCGTCATCAGCTCGCCGCACCCACGCCATCGCACCACAGCCGGCCGAGCGGCACCTGCGTGCGTTGGCGCCACGCCGGCGTGTCGTACGCGCTCTCGATCGGGGCATCGGGCGGTGCCGCATCGAACCGGTAGGCGGCGAGCTGTTGCAGCTCCACCGGGTGACTCCGGCCGCGTCCCTGAAACGGCTTCTGCCAATTGATGGCGCAGACCCGATCCACCAGAGACAGCCCTGGCGTGATCTCCCGGAAGGTCGTTGCCACGGCTACCGTCCGAATGCCCTGCAGCCGTCGTGGCAGTCGGTCGGGGCGACTCATTTCGAGCTCCATGCGGCGAAGCTGCGCCGTGGCGCTGTCGAGAAAGAAGGTGCCATGGACATCGGGGGAGCGCAGTTTGTCGGCGGCGCGCACGTCGAGCCGGACCCATGTTTCGGCGCCTTCGGTCACGATGCCACCGAAGTGGAAGCAGTGGTTGGCAATGAAGGAGGGGGCCGCGATATCCGAGAGCACGGGAATCGCCATCGTAGTTTCGGTGCGACCGCCGGCGCCGCGTTGGTCGCGCACCACACGGCCGGGACGATAGCCACCCAATGACGTACTCTCGGCCACCAGCGTATCGACCGCCTGCACGAAGACCGTGCTATCGGCGAGCGAGCCGAATATGCGCTGCGTGGCGTAGCGAAACGGATACTGCGAGGTGAGTAAGCGGAACTGGTCGGCGTTCTCGCGCAGCAGCTCCACGACATCGAACACGGCGGGATCGCGCGCGCGATCGGGCATACCGGGCTTCGTGCACACTTCCCGTGGACGCACCGTCATGCCGGTGAGCTGCACCGGGATCTGCGCCAGCGTGATGGCGGCCGTGGTCACGGTGCCCGCCTCGATCACGACGCGGCCCCGATACGGCGCAAAGCCGATGCGACGCACGGCGATGTCGTAGCTGCCGGCGGGCAGGGCGATGATCGTGGTGCGACCACCGGCGTCCGTGAACCGCTCCACGGTGCGTTCCGGGAGGGCGACGACGGCATACGGCAGCGCGACGCCGGTCTGCTGCGCCGTCACCGTCACCGACAGCGTGCCGGTACCCTGCGCGGCGCTGCGCCCCGGGGCGGCTAGCGTTACCGCGAGCAGCACGGCCATGTCGATCAGTACGCGAACGTGGAATAGCCGCAGCAGAAGCAATGGGATCGGGCCGGCGTGGGGAAGCGTCTACGGGATTTCCCGTAGACGGTAAAGTGTGCGATTCGGCATCGGCGCCGTCAAGCGCACCGGGGCGTGAGCCCGTTTACCGTGTGCGCGAATGCAGTGGCGTTCGGCGGGATCCGTGCCGATCGTACACCCGCGCCGCACTCCCCGATTGCTGTGCCATCAGCTTGATGGCGTGCATGCGGTCGCGCGCGAAGGCATACGCGGTTTCGTGGTGCACGATCGGCAGCGGGTAGTCGCGCCCAATGAGGCATCCGGTCATCTGCTGCATCATGAGCGGCGTCTGCTCGGGTCGAATGAGGTCGGCGTCGGAGAGGGCCGACAGTTCTGGCACCCACCGTCGGACGAACACACCGGCTGCGTCGTGTTCCTCGGCCTGCTTGTACGGATTGTAGATGCGGATCGTGTTGATGCCGGTCGTGCCCGACTGCATCTGGCACTGCGTCCAGTGAATGCCCGGCTCGTAGTCGGTGAACCAGCGCGCGAGGATCGGGCCGGTGTGTCGCCAATCGAGCCAAAGATGGTAACTCGCGAAGCTCATCACCATCGCGCGCATGCGGAAGGTGAGCCAGCCCGTGACGCGCAGCGATCGCATACAGGCGTCGACGAGCGGGTAGCCGGTCTGTCCGTCGCGCCACGCACGCAGCCGATCCAGATCCGGCTCGGCGGGTCGCAGTCCGTCGAAGACCGGTGCGTAGTGCGTATGCTCGAGGTGTGGCTCGTCTTCGAGCTTCTGGATGAAATGACAGTGCCAGTGCAGTCGCGACGCAAAGCTCACCAAACTCTGCGTCCACTGTGCGGCGTCTGGTTCGGGACGGGTCGCGTTCTCGTCGCGCAGGGCGCGGGCGCGCCGACGCGCGGCCTGATAGGCCTGCCGAACCGACATCGTGCCGAAGGCCAGCGCGGTCGAGAGGCGGCTACACGATGCCGGCGCCTCGTTGGGACTCGACATGGCCCGTCGATAGTCCTGACCGCGCGCCGACAGAAACGACTGCAGCATGTCGTGCGCCTGCGCCTCACCACCGCGCTGCCACTCGGCCCACGCCGGCGCGAGCACGGGCGCGACCGCTGGCGCCGCGGCCCAGCGCATCTCGACGGGCAGGGCATGGCACGCCGCGTCGGTCACCGATGCCGCCGGTGTCAGGATGCGGGCGGGCGTGGACACGATCGGTGCGCGCATCCGCTGCTGCCACGTCTCAGCCCAGCCGTTGCGTGAGGCGAGCCGACGGACCACGCCGTTGCTGGGGAGCTCGTGCATCGTGATGCCCGCCTGCTTCGCCCACGCGCGGACACGGCGATCGCGCGCATAGCTCAGGGCGTTCCAGGTTTCCTCGTGCGCCCAGAGGGCGGCGAACGGAAGCGCCGCGTGCAGCGTGGCGAAGACATCGGGTAAGGCACCGTGCAGTTCCAGCAGCTTCCCACCACGTGCCTGCAGTGACGTCCGGAGTTCGTCCAACGCGTCGCGCAGTGCACACTCATGTCGCAGATCACGGTCGACGGCCTGTTGCTGCTCGGGCTCGTGCACGTACACCGCGACCACCGGCCCGGCGGCGGCCGCCCCGGTGAGCGGCGCGTGGTCGGCGATCCGGAGATCCCGCTTGAACCAGAGGAGTTGCAGGGCGGACATGTGGGAAGCGAACGGCGCTCGACTGCGTTGACGTTCCCGGCCTCGACCGTTTCGGTGGACTCCGTCGCGAGCCGTACCCGTCGGCGATCACATTTCCCCTTGCTAACCCGCGAGACGCCTCGCATTGATCAAGGAGGTCCCGTTGTCCCCGCCGTCGTCTCGCCCCCAGAGGGTCGCGACATGTCACACGCCAGAGTCCGTCTCACGCTGATCGAGTCAACGCGTCGCACCACGCTCCACGCGGTGGGCGCCGAACTCCTCGGCCTCAGCACGTACGCCGCGTTCGTCGCCGTCTCCATCGTGGGCGCGCGTGCATTGAACCGCATCGCCCCGACGCCGTTGGTTGACGAGGCGGTGAGTTTTCTCGCGCCGCTCCGCCAGTCGGCGCCTCCGCCGGTGCAGGAAGCGATCCAGTTTCTTGGGCTTGGGCAGCTGACCTCCGTGCCGATCCCGGTCCTTGAAACGTCCGCCTACGGCAAGACACCCGTGCCACGCGGGAGCCGCAGCGACGTGGCGGGGGAGGAGCTCGAGCTTCCCGACGCGTCGAACGAGTCGGAGAAGGCATACAGCGAAATCGAGGTCGACTCCACCGTCACGCTCGATCCCTCGGCCGAGGGGCCGGAGTATCCGCCGGCGCTGCTCAAGGCGGGCGTGCAGGGCGTGGTGTATGCGCGTTTCGTCGTGGACAGCGTCGGCCATGTGGACACGGCGTCGCTGGTGGTGCTCGACAAGCCCAATCCGGAGTTCGTGGATGCGGTCCGAACGGCCCTGACAAAGATGAAGTACCGGCCGGCGATCCTGCACGGCCGGGCCGTGTCGCAGCTGGTTGAACAGCCCTTCGTGTTCCGCATCCAGAATCCCGACGGGCATTCATAACGGCGGCCGTGGTGGTACAGCGAGCTCAACGAAGCTCGCTCCGGCGCGTACCGGGAGAGATATTCGTGGCGAGCGTTGCGCGTCCCGTTCCGTTGTCTCTCTCCGTTGGAGCCCCCGCGTGGATACCCCCCTGGATTTTCTGGCACAAGCCGAGGCCGAACTGGTGGCCGCCGAGCACGATGAATCGGCGACCGGCGTAGACCGCCGTCAGTTCATGTTCTTTTCGTTGGTTGCCGCGGCGGCGAGCACCTTCGGTGCGCAAGCGGCTGGAGCGCAGAGTGCGCTGGCGAGAGCGAATGGTCTCGGCACGGCAGCCAGTGGTGCGGCGCAGCCGCCGCAGGTACCCCCGGTGCCGCTTGGCAATGGCGAAGCGCCCGCGCTGCAGTTCATGCCGTATCCGGGTGGAACCGGTGCGCTCATGGAGAAGGTGGTGCGCGAGAAGGGCGCGGCGGCGTTCGCGCGCACGCCGCACACCGTGGAAAAGTGGAGCGGTGCGGTGCCCACCAATCCCGACGACCTCGCGTTTCTGCCGGCGCATCGCATTTCGGCGCTCATCAAGGCGCGCAAGATCACGTCGCGACAGATCACCGACATCTATCTCGCGCGCATCGAGAAGCTCAACCCCACGCTCAACTTCGTGGTCACGTTGATGGCGTCGCAGGCGCGCGCGGAAGCCGATGCGGCCGACGCCGAGATCGCCGCTGGGAAGTACCGTGGTCCGCTGCATGGGGTGCCGTACGGTATCAAGGATCTGTTTGCGGTGAAGGGTGTGCCCACGACGTGGGGCTCGGCCGACTTTAAGGATCAAATTCCCGACTACGACGCTGAAGTGGTGGTACGGTTGCGTGAGGCGGGCGCGGTGTTGCTGGCGAAGTTGTCCACGGGTTTGTA
>CANHJV010000054.1 GCA_947461225.1 Gemmatimonadota bacterium
CGTCGGCGCGCGCGTTCGGATTTCGGCCCGGCCCGGCGAGCCTGGAGACAGCGCCACGATCGCGGCGATCTATGAGCGCAAGGCCGATCCGGCCGAGGTGGCGCGACGCGAGTATCGCGTACGAGTGCACCTCGATCACCTGCAACAGCTACTCACTCTCGACGATCGGGTGGACCGCTTCGCCGTCGGTACGCGCGAGGGCCAGTCGATCGACTCCGCATTGGCGCGGATCAATCATGTGGCGTTCGGGTTCCGCGCGCACAAGTCACGCGACGTGGCCGTGCAGAGCTCGCGCACCTTTCGCGTGGTCGAACGGTTCCACACCGCCATCGGCATCATCACCGTGGTGGCCAGTGCGGTGTTCCTACTGTGTCTCCTGCTGCTCAGCGTGGAGGAGCGCCGACGGGATATCGCGGCGCTCCGGCTGATGGGGATCTCCCGCGCCACCGTGGTGCGCGCGATCGTGATCGAGGCCGCCATCGTGTCACTCATCGGCAGTGTGCTCGGTGCCGGGATCGGTTGGATCGCGTCGCTGCTGGTAAACGCGCATTTTCAGCAGGTGTATCGCACGCCGCTGGTGTTCGCGCTGCTCACGCCGCAGATCTTCGCGTTCGCCACCGGTCTCTCGCTCGTGCTGGGCATCGGCTCGGGGGCCGCGGCCGGGTGGCGACTGGTGAAATCGTCGCCGCTGTCGCTCATGGGGCGCTGATCGATGCGATTCATGATGGCCTGGGCCACGCTGCGCCGGCATCCCGCCCGAACGACACTCGCCATGCTCGGCATCGCGGTCGCGGCAGCGCTGCTGCTCGATATGGTGATGCTGGCGACCGGGATGAGCGAGTCGTTCCGCTCACTGCTGCTCACGCGTGGCTACCAGCTCCGCGTGTCGCCCAAGGGTACGTTGCCGTTCGACAGCGAGGCCACGATCGACGGAGCCGGCGCGATCGTGCGGGCGTTGCGCGCCAATCCCGACATCAAGGCGGTCAGCCCTTCGCTTGGCGCCACCCTCACCATCGACGGCAGCCGGATCCCCTCGGCGTTCACGCTGGGGCTCGAGCAGGCGGTGCAGGGCGACTACACGCTCGAAGCCGGAACTGACATCACCCGTGCCGATTCGGCCGCCGAGCGCAGCGCGACGGTGCCGCTGCCACGGATCGTCGTCAGTCAGACCTTTCTCACGCGCGCGGGACACGTAGTCGGCGACACGATCACGATCTCGTCGGGACTTGATGCGCAGTTGCGCACGGCGGCCCGCTCGAGCCGCGTGGTCATCGGTGGTATGGGGCGCTTCATCTACGTGCCCGGCGAAACGCCGGTCATCGCCCTCGACTTGGCACTGCTCCGTCAGTTGCTGGGGCCAGGCTTTCGTGACCGCATGTCGCTGGCCATGGCCGAGTCGCGTCGGGGGGATTCCGCGTCGGTGGAGGCGGTCCGTGCCTGGATTGCCACCACGCAGCCGCGGGTGACCGCGATCTCTACCGAAACGGCGATTCGTCAGGTGGAAGAGCGGCTCTCCTACTTTCGGCAGTTGGCCTTCGTGCTCGGCGCGATCAGCCTCGGCATCGGATTCTTACTCGTCGCCACGCTCGTCACGTTGTCGGTGAACGAACGACGTGGTGAGATCGCGGTGTTGCGGGCCATCGGCACGCAGCGCATCGGCGTGCTGCAACAGGTCTTCCTCGAGGGGCTGATGCTGACCAGCGCCGGTATCGTTGGTGGCCTCGCGCTGGGATTGGTCACCGCCCAGTGGCTGAATGGCATTCTGCGCGACTTCCCGGGCTTGCCCTCGGCCTTCGACTTTTTTGTGTGGAGTCCCGACGCCGGCTGGCGCGCGCTCGTGCTGCTGCTCACGTCGGGCACGTTGGCCGGACTGTTGCCGGCATGGCGCGCCGCCTCTATCCCTATCGCTCGCGCGTTGCGCGAGGAAGCCATTGGTTGACGTGACCCAACATCGTGCGGGAGCTCCATCGGGTGCCGTGCCGGCGTCGGTGATCGCCTGCGAACAGGTCGTACGCAGCTATCCCATGGGTAGCGCACTTGTCCAAGCCGTGCGCGGCATCGACCTCACCATCGCCCGCGGCGAGTTCGCCGCGATCACGGGGCCGTCCGGCTGCGGTAAGAGTACGCTGCTGCATCTGCTCGGTGCGGTCGATGTGCCCACGACGGGCCGCGTGCTGGTGAACGGACGCGACACGGCGTCGTTGTCGGATCGTGAGGCCACCGATTTCCGGCTGCGGCACATCGGATTTGTTTTCCAGCGTTTTTATCTCATGCCCACGCTCTCGGCCTCGGAGAACGTCGAGCTCCCCCTCGCCGAAGCGGGCATGGACAAGCGGGCGCGAAGGGCGCGGGCGCGTGACCTCCTGGGCTATGTCGGCCTTGGTGACCGGCTCGATCACCGCCCCACGCAGTTGTCGGGCGGCGAGCAGCAGCGCGTTGCCATCGCGCGTGCACTCTCGAACGAGCCGGCGTTGCTGTTGGCCGACGAGCCCACGGGCGAACTCGACGCCGAAACCGGGGTGCGGCTGCTGGAGCTGTTCGGGCGTTTACATCGCGATGGACGCACGCTGGTGTTCGTGACGCACGACGCCGTCGTGGCCCAGGCCGCCCAGCGGGTGATTCGATTGCATGATGGCCGCGTGGCGTCGGACACCCGAGTGCACGCCCGGAGTGGTGCGTGAGCACCAACACCGGCGCGATCCGGTTGGCGATGGCGCAGTTGCTGGCGTGGCGCTCGGTCGCGTCGCGTCCACTGCGGGCGCTGTTGCTGTGCGGTGGCTTCGGGGTTGGCGTGGGCGTGATGATCGTGCTGCTGGCGGTGGGCGAGGCGATGGTGCGACAGGCGAGCCAGGAGCGCTTGGTCGGTGGCGGCACGATCACGGTGTTGCCTGAGGGCATCGACATCGAGGTGCTCACCACGGGTGGACTGGGCGGCTTGTTCTTCTCGGTACCCAACGCGCGATTCGTGCACCGGCAAGTGCTCAATGCACCACGCCTCAGCGATGTGGTGACGGTGGCGGCGCCGCAACTCGAGGGGAAGCTGCTGTACGTGACCACCGCGGATGGCGTCGAGCATCCGGTGCGGGCCAGCGGCGAGATCCCGTCGGCCACGCGTACCCTTGGCGCGCTACCCACCGTAGCCAGCGGTGCGTGGGACGATGATGACGGCGATCGACGCTGGATGACACCGACGCCGGCCGAACTGCGTCACGATATCGATCACTTCCATCTGCCCACGCCAGGGATGGCGAATCGCAATTCGTGGGGGGAGTGGCACTACTTCAACGTGATCTCCCCCGATGCGACTCGTTGGGCGTTCGTCTCGTTCATCGTGGGCGGTGATGTCACGGGCAGCCAGTGGGGTGGGCAGGTGCTCGTCACGTTGCACGAGCGCGGTCGTGCCCCGCGGCGCTTCAGCCGCACCATCCCGAAGGAACGCGTACGCTTCTCCACGCGCGATGCCAATCTCACGATCGGCAACGACAGCGTGCGCGTGCTGCCCGATGGCCGGTATGCCGTGCGCGCCGACGTGCGCGAAGAAGGCGTCGGCACACCGCTCACCCTCGATCTCGTCGTGTCGCCCGCACCGCGCGTGGACTTCCCCGGCGCGACACTGGTGAGCGGTGACTTTACGTCGGGCTACGCCGTGCCCGCCTTACGCGCCGACGCCACTGGCTCACTCTGTGTGGCTCGCGTGTGCGAACAATTCAATGGGGCGCAGGCGTATCACGATCACAATTGGGGCGGATGGCGCGGTGTGACCTGGGAATGGGGATCGGCCCGCGCCGGCGAATACACGTTGCTGTATGGCCGCGTGACGCCGGAAGATTCGGCGAGCGCGTCATCCGGCGGGAGTGCGCCGCTGTTCGTGTACGTCACCGACGCGCAGGGCTTCCTCGCACTCTTCCGGCCGCGCGTGATTCGTTATGACGATGCGCGCGACGTCCGAACGGCGAAGGGCGTCCTCAAGGTGCCGGCCACGGCGGAATTGATCGACGTCCGCGGCACCGATACGCTGCGACTCACGCTCACCGTCGACGATGCGGTGGCGACGGACACGCGGATCGGATTAGTGGAACGCGGCGACAGCGAGTCGGCGCGTGGGCTGCGAAAGCCGTGGTTCGTGCAGATGGCTGGTGAAGCACAGCTTGCAGGCCGCGTCCGCGGTCGCGTACTCAGCGGACGTGGACGCGGGTTCTTCGAGACCTATCGGTAATGTGTCCGGCACGGCTGCGATTGGGGACGCAAGGCTGGAATTATCCGGCATGGGTGGGGCCGTTCTATCCGGAGGGGACGCGTCCGGTGAACTTTCTGCGCACGTTCACGCGGGCCTTCGACGCCGTGGAGATCGACTCCACGTTTTACGCAATTCCGCCGGTGAGCACCGTGCGCGGCTGGGCGTCTCGCACGCCCCCCGAGTTTACGTTCACCTGCAAGCTGCCCCAGGAGATCACCCACGAGCGGCGTTTTGTGGATGCCGTCGACGTGCTGCACGTGTTTGCCGATCGGATGCGCGAGTTGGGGCCGCGGCTCGGGCCGATTCTGATTCAATGCGGGCCCGACTTCTCGCCATCGGAAATCGACGCGTTTGCGGCATTTCTGCCGGCGCTGCCGACCGATCTCCGCTTCGCGGTCGAGTTCCGTCAGGCATCGTGGGTCCGGAAGGGCACCCTCGCGCTGCTGAAGCGTCACGGTGTGGCGCTGGCCCTTAGCGATGGGCGATGGATTCCACGGGAGTGGCTGCTCAAGCTGTGTGAGCAGCCGACGGCTGACTTCGCCTACCTGCGCTGGATGGGTCCCGATCGGGCCATCGTGGACTATTCGCGACTGCAGGTGGATCGGAGTGCCGAGCTCGACGCGTGGAGCCGTATGATCCCGGTGCTGCAGGCCCAGGTGCGCGAGGTGTTCGGATTCGTGAACAACCACTTCGCCGGACACGGTCCGGCATCGGTGCGGATGCTGCAGGAACGGCTCGGACTGCCGACCGTGGACCCGCAGTCGATCGGGGATCAGCCATCGCTCTTCTGACGCGACTCGCCTCGGGGGATATACTTCACGCATGACTGTGCCGACTGCATCAACCGACGCTGCGCTGCGGCTCGTTCGAGGCGAATCCGCCCTGCCGCACGACCTGCTGGGCGCGCATCCGAGCACCCTCGATGGTGTGGATGGGGTCGCGATCCGCGCCTTTCAACCGAACGCGGCGTCCATCGCGGTGGTGCTCGGTGAGCAGCGTTGGCCCATGTCGCGCGACGAACACGGGTTGTTCGGGTGCTTCCTGAGCGATCGCACTGTGCCGATCGCGTATCGTCTCGAAATCACGTTCGGCGATGGGACGGTGGTGCTACGCGACGATCCGTATCGCTTTCCTCCTACCCTCGGTGAGATAGATCTTCATCTCTTCAACGAGGGACGCCACCTGCGGTTGTGGGAGAAGCTGGGTGCGCATGTCTGCGAGCTTGACGGCGTGGCCGGCACGTCGTTCGCGGTGTGGGCGCCCAACGCGACGCGCGTGTCGGTGATCGGCGCGTTCAACGGCTGGGACGGGCGTGCGCATCCGATGCGACTCCTCGGCACCAGCGGTGTGTTCGAACTGTTCGTGCCCGGTGTGGGCGCGGAAACACTGTATAAGTTCGAGATCCGGTCGCCCAGTGGATCGCTGGGGGTGAAGACCGATCCGTACGCGTTCAAGATGGAGCAGGGTCCGGGGCACGCGTCGATCGTGCAGGCGCGTGGGACGTACGACTGGAACGATGGCGCCTGGCTCGCCCAGCGCGCCGACGCCGACCCGCTGCGCGAACCGATGCTCGTGTACGAAGTGCACCTCGGGTCGTGGATGCGTGGGGAACACAATCGCCTGCTCACCTATCGCGAGCTCGCGCCGCGATTGGCCGAGCATGTGAAGCGCATGGGGTTTACGCACGTCGAATTGCTGCCCGTGCTCGAGCATCCGTTCGGCGGATCGTGGGGATATCAGGTGGGCGGCTATTTCGCGCCCACGTCGCGTCATGGGTCGCCCGATGACTTCCGAGCGTTCGTGGATACGATGCACGAAGCGGGTATCGGCGTGCTCTTGGACTGGGTGCCCGCGCATTTTCCGAAAGACGACTGGGCCCTCCGTCGCTTTGACGGCACGGCCTGCTACGAACACGAGGATCCGCGACTCGGCGATCACCCCGAGTGGGGTACGCATATTTTCAATTATGCGCGCCACGAAGTGCGCAACTTCCTGTTGGCAAATGCGCTGTACTGGATCGAGGAGTTTCACATCGACGGACTGCGTGTCGATGCGGTCGCCTCGATGCTGTATCTCGACTACGGACGCGAGGCTGGTCAGTGGCTCCGCAACCGATTCGGTGGCCGCGAGAACCTGGAAGCGATGTCGTTCCTCAAGCAGCTGAATCACGCCGTGCATTCGCTGCATCCGGGCGTGATCACGGTGGCCGAGGAGAGCACGTCGTGGCCGAAGGTGACGCACCCCATCAGCGAGGGCGGACTCGGTTTCACGCTGAAGTGGAACATGGGGTGGATGCACGACACGCTCGACTACTTCAAAGTCGATCCGTTCTTTCGCAAGGGCGCGCACGACAAGCTCACGTTCGCCATGATGTACGAGTACAGCGAACGGTTCATGAATCCGCTGTCGCACGATGAAGTCGTGCATCTCAAGAAGTCGTTGGTCGAGAAGATGCCTGGAGATGTGTGGCAGCGCTTCGCGAATCTGCGCGCCCTCATCGGTTACTCGATCACGCGTCCCGGCAAGTCGCTGCTCTTCATGGGCACGGAGCTCGGGTCGCATCACGAGTGGAATCACGACATCAGTCTTGAATGGCAACTGATGGGCGACGCCCGCCGTCAGGGGCTGATGGCGTTCATGGAATCGCTCGGCGCCGTGTACCGTCAGCATTCGTGCTTTTGGCGGCGCGACCACGAGCCGTCGGGCTTCGGCTGGATCGACGTCTCCGATAAGGAACAGTCGGTGCTGTCGTACGCGCGGTACGATGGGTCGTCGCACGCGATCGTGGTGCTCAATCTCACGCCGGTGCCGCGCGAGGCCTACCGATTGGGCGCGCCGGCGATGGGCACTTATCACGTTGTGCTCAACTCCGACGCAACCTCGTTCGGCGGCAGCGGATACGCGGTGGCGGAGCGAGCGGAAGCGGAGCTGCTGCCCTATCACGGGTTCCCGCAATCGGTCACCGTGTCGTTGCCGCCGCTGAGCATCCTGGTGCTGCTGCCGGCTCAGCAGCCCGACACGCGCGCCGTGGCCGACATCGTGGCGGACCGCATCGTCAGTGGTTCCCCGCAACGAGTTGAGTCGGAAAAGACGCGGTCGAAGAAGGAGAAGCCGGTCAAAGCGCCGAAGGCGCCGAAGCCGGAAAAGGCGCCGAAAGCACCGAAGCCGCCGAAGCAGAAGAAGTCGGCGCAGCTCGCAACGACACCGGCGTCCACGAAAGCGGCAAAACCGGCAACGACCACCGCGCCAAAACCGGCGCCAAAACCGGCGCCCAAACCGGCGCTCAAACCGGCGCTCAAACCGGCGCTCAAAGCCGCAAGAAAATTGGCACCCAAAGCGTCAGTGAAACGCGCCGAGAAGCCCGAATCATGAGTCGCCGCAGCACGAACACGGTGCTGTTTGGGGTGCTCACGGTTCTGGCCGCCGCCGTGTGCATTCGACTCGGTGTCTGGCAGCTCGACCGGCTTACGCAGCGGCGCGCGCAGAACGCGATCGTGCTGGCGCGCGGTACGATGCCCGTGGTGAGCGTCTCCACGCTCAAAAGCGTGGATACCACCGAATCGCATTGGCGTCGCGTGCACGTGCGCGGCGTTGCCGATTACGCCGCTGAAGTCGTGCACGCCACGAGGTCACAGGCCGGCTCACCGGGTGTGCACCTACTCACGCCGGTGCGACCGCTCGATGGCGCGTGGGGCGACACCGCGGTGCTCGTGCTGCGCGGTTTCGTCTATTCGCCCGATGGACGCACGTTTGACCGCGACCAGGCCCAGGAATCGGATACGCTCGATCTCGATGCGCTCGTGCTCGCATTCCCCGCGCACAAGCCGGGCACGGTGCAGATGCAGACCGCGACCCGCGCCGTTCGTCTCCTCGACCGCGATACGATTGCGGCCCTCACCGGTCGTCCGCTGGCGCCGTTCCTACTCCTCGCGCTGGGAGACACCGCCATGTACGACATCGCGAAGGCCGCGCGCGTGCCGCCGCCGAGTCCGTCGGAGGGACCGCACCAGTCATATGCGATGCAGTGGTTCGGATTCGCGCTGGTGTTCCTGGTGGGCTTTGCCGCCTTCGTCTGGGGCTCTGGGCGCGGCCGTAGTGCGGCGTTGTCAGACAACGACACGGGGCGCGACATGGGGGGCGTGGGTAACGCGCAGAACGAGCGCGCCCGGCGGTCGCCCACTGACTGAGCGCGCACGCCCGGCGGTCGGGTAACTACGGTCGACCGATGCTCGTGTACCGGAAGCCCTGCTGGCGCACGTCCTCCGCGCGATAGACGTTGCGGAGATCGACCAAGACCTTCTGCCTCATCGACGCCCCCACCCGATCGAGATCCAACGCGCGGAACTCGTTCCATTCGGTGATAATCACCAGCACGTCGGCACCGACCGCGGCGTCGTAGGCATCCGCGCACCAGTGCACGCCCGGCAGGAGCGCCGTGGCTTCGTGCATCGCCGCCGGATCATAGGCCCGCACGGTGGCACCGGCATCCTGCAGCGCCGGCACGATGGCCAGGCTCGGCGCCTCGCGCATGTCGTCGGTGTTCGGCTTGAACGATACGCCCAGCACACCCACCGTCTTGCCGCGGACCGAGCCGCCGCAGGCGGCAATCACGCGTGACGCCATCGCGCCTTTTCGCGTGTCGTTCACCTGCACGACGGTCTCCACCAGTCGAGCCGGTGATCCGTATTCCTGCGCCGTGCGCACCAGCGCGATGGTGTCCTTCGGGAAACACGATCCGCCGTAGCCAGGCCCGGCGTGCAGGAATTTCTTCCCGATGCGTCCGTCGAGGCCCATACCGCGCGCCACATCCTGCACGTTCGCGCCGACCTTCTCGCACAGGTCCGCCATCTCGTTGATGAACGTGATCTTCGTGGCGAGGAACGCGTTGGCCGCGTACTTCGTGAGCTCCGCCGTCTCCAGCGTGGTCATGACCACGGGCGTTTCCATGAGATACAGCGGACGGTACAGCGCCTGCATGATGGCACGCGCCCGATCCGTTTCCGCGCCGATCACCACGCGATCGGGGCGCATGAAGTCGCCGATCGCCGAGCCCTCGCGCAGAAACTCGGGATTCGACGCCACGTCGAACTCCGCCGTCGGATTGGCGCCGCGAATCAACTCCGCCACCCGGCGCCCGGTGCCCACGGGTACGGTGCTCTTCGTGACGACCACCGTGTACCCCTGCAGCGCCTTCGCGACCTCAATGGCCGCGGCCTCGACATACCGCAGGTCGGCGTGGCCATCCCCTCGGCGCGACGGCGTGCCGACCGCGATGAACACGGCGTCCGCTTCTGATACCGCCTTCTCGAGGTCGGTCGTGAACGCCAAGCGCCCGCTCTTGATCCCCTTGGCCACCAAGGCGTCGAGTCCCGGCTCATAGATCGGGATCTCTCCGTTCAGCAACCGCTCGATCTTGGCCGCGTCGACGTCTACACAGGTCACGTCGGGGCCGAACTCGGCAAAGCAGGCACCGGACACGAGGCCGACATAGCCCGTACCGATCATGGCGATCTTCATGACGCATCAGTCTCCGATATGAAAGTACTCCCGATACCAGGCGACGAAGTTTGCTACGCCGGTTTCGATTGGGGTCTTCGGGGCGAAGCCGACATCGCGGACCAGCGCGTCCACATTTGCATAGGTGGCCGGCACATCGCCCGGTTGAAGCGGCAGCATGCGCTTGTCCGCCACACGCCCCAGTGACTTCTCAATAGTCTCGATGAGATACATCAATTCCACCGGGTTGTTGTTACCAATATTGTAAATTCGATAGGGCGCCTTGCTCGTGGCCGGATCGGGGGCATCGGAGTTCCACTCCGGGTTCGGCTCGGCGGTATGATCGTTGGTGCGGATCACGCCTTCCACGATGTCGTCGATGTAGGTGAAGTCACGCTGCATCTTGCCGTGATTGAACACGTCGATCGGCTTGCCCTCGAGAATGGCCTTCGTGAACAGGAACATGGCCATGTCGGGACGGCCCCACGGACCGTACACCGTGAAGAAGCGCAGGCCGGTCGTCGGCAATCCGTACAAATGGCTGTACGTGTGCGCCATCAACTCGTTCGCCTTCTTCGTGGCGGCATACAGCGACACCGGGTGGTCGATGTTCTGATGCACCGAGAAGGGCATGGCGGTGTTGGCGCCGTACACACTCGACGATGACGCATACGTGAGATGCTGCACCTCGTGGTGCCGGCATCCTTCGAGGATGTTGATGAACCCGACGAGGTTGCTCTCGATGTACGCGTGCGGATTCGTGATCGAGTAGCGCACGCCGGCCTGCGCGGCCAAGTTGATCACGCGATCGAAGCGCTCTTCGCGGAACAGGCGCGCCACGCCGTCTCGGTCGGCCAGATCCATGCGGAACAGGCGGAATCCCGGCTTGGCGGAGAGTCGCGCGATGCGCGCCTCCTTGAGCGTGGGATCGTAGTAGTTATTGACGATATCGAGGCCCACCACTTCATCACCGCGGGCCAGCAGCCGCTCGCTGGTGTGATAGCCAATGAAGCCTGCGGCTCCGGTCACCAGAATTTTTGCCATATGCTGCTCGCCATTCAGGAAGAAAGGTCGGGTGCTACGTGTCCGCTGCCGACGATTGAGCGGCGCGGTGCGCCACGGGCCGCCGTTGCAACAGCAAGACGGCTCCCATGATCGCGAGCCCGCCCACCAAGGTACCGATGCCGACCGACTGCCGCAGGAGTAGCACGCCCAGCAGGGTCGTCCAGAACGGTTCCACCGTCGACGTGATGGCGGCCCGTACAGGGCCGAGCAGGCGCAGCCCGGCCAGAAACGCCAGAAACGACACCGCCGAGAGCAGCCCTTGCAGGGCGCTCGCCCCGAACGCGGCCGTGTCAGGAATGCGGAACAGGGTGCCGGCGACCGCGGCCCAGGCCACGAAGAGCACCGCGCCGCCCACCGCGATCGCCCGGGACACGTCGATCGCTTCGCGCCGCCGTTGCAGGGTGCCCAACACGGGGATGTACAGCGCATAGACCAGCGCCGCCGTGAGCACCGCTGCCACGCCCAAGGGGTTGAGCGACGCCGCGCTTGGCGCACCCACCATAAAGCCGATGCCGCCCAGGGCCAGCGCGAGGGCCGTCACCCGCGTGCGATCCAGGCGCTCGATCCCGCGGATCGCCGTGATCACCGCCACCCAGGCCGGGAAGGTGTAGAACAGGAACGACGCCGTCGCCGCCGGAATCCACTGCAGCGCGACCAGTGCCAGTGTGGCCACCGTGGCCTGGCCGCCTCCCGCCACCAGCAGCACGCGCGGCGTGAACCATGGTGCCACGCCGACCTGCGGTGGGCGCCCGCGCCACCAGCCGAACGCCACCAGTAATACCCCGCTGGTGATATACCGCCACGCCTGCACCGACTCCAGCGCCATGCCGCGGTCGGTCGCGATCACCGTCAGTGGTGAAATGCTACCGAAGCAACAGGCACTCAGCACGATCAGCAGCGTCGCCCGCAGCAATGGTGCGGACGACGGGCCTTCCCCCACCGAACTCACAGCAGCGTGCCGCTGAGAAGCAGGTAGGCGATGCCGAAGTAGATGCTGATGGCCGACACGTCCACGAGCGTGGCCACGAGAGGGGCTGAAGCGCTGGCCGGGTCGAAGTTGAATCGCTTGAGCAGGAACGGCAGCATCGAGCCGGTGAGTGATCCCACGAGCACGATACCAACCAGCGCCAACCCGACGGTGACGGCGATCATGAAGGAGTGGGGCCCATAGTCGTACAGGCCGAGCGCGTTCCACACGAGAATGCGGCCGAACGCGATCGCCCCGAGCAGGAGGCCGAGGATGATGCCGGCGGGCAGTTCACGAAGCACCACCCGCCACCAATCGTCCAGGTGCACCTCGCCGAGCGCCATCGCGCGGATGATCAGCGACGTGGCCTGCGACCCCGAATTGCCCCCGGAACTCATGACCAGCGGGATGAACTGCGACAGCAGCAACACGCGGCCGATCTCCCCTTCGTAGCGCGCCATCACCGAGGCCGTCAGCATCTCGCTCACGGCCAGCACGGCCAGCCAACCGCCGCGCTTCCGCACGTTCTGCCAGAGGCCGATCTGCATGTAGGGCTCTTCGAGCGCCTCCATACCACCGAACTTCTGCGCGTCTTCGGTGCCTTCTTCCTGAATGACGTCGATGACGTCGTCGACCGTGACCACGCCCAGCAGCCGCTTCTCGGAATCCACGACCGGCAGCGCGACCAGATCGTAGTTCGACGTGATCTGCGAGACTTCTTCCTGCGCCATGTCGGGGGCGACGCTGACCACCTCGCTCCACGCGAGCTCGCTGAGCGGGGTGCCGTCGGGGGACGCCAGCAGCTCGCGCAGCGAGAGCACGCCACGCAGGCGCCCGTTCCCATCCACCGTGTACACCGTGTACATCGCCTCGCGGCGACCGGCCCGCGACATGGCACGGACCGCGACCAGCGCTTCCTCGGCCGTGAGATTTTCGTCGACCGAGACGAACTCGGTGGTCATCAGACCGCCGGCCGTGTACGGGTCGTACTCCAGCAGGCGCTCCGTCTCGGCTTTCTCCGCCGGCTCGAACTCGGCGAGAATGTCGTCCGCCGTCTCTTCGTCGAGCTCCTCGAGCGCGTCGGCCCGCTCGTCGGGCGTCATTTCCGACATGATCGAGGCGGCCTCGACGGCCGTCAGCTCCTCGAGCACCATCGTGCGCAGGTTCTCGTCGAGATACTCGAGCACCTCGCCCGCCCGCTCCTTCGGCAGAGCCGAGAGGAACGCGCGCACCATGTCCTCCGGCAGCGCCTCCGCGATGTCCGCGAGGTCGGCCGGGTGCATTTCCGCCGTCTGCGGTCCGATGCTTTCCGGGTGCTCCTCGAGCAGCTCGAGCAGGTCCGGAACGATCAGCGCCGCGAGCGGCCGGTCTACTTTCGAGTGAGGTGGCATCGGCGAAGGGCGGCGGTCAGGCCGTCAAGTTAGCGGTACACACCCAGCGATAGAAGCCACACGACGGCCCAGGCCCTCACCCACCGCGTTCCTCACAGAACGGGCAGGATCCTCGCTTCGACCCGAATGCTGCGGACCGACACCCCCGCCGCATCGAGCGCGGCGTCCAGGGCGGCACGGTCCAGATCGCCATCGAGCTCGAGGACGGCGCCCTGCATGGTGACTTCGGCGCTCAAGAGGCCGGGCACCGCGCCCAGTGCCGTCCAGACCGCGCGCACGGCGTGAACGGCCACCAGGCCGTCGAGCTGCACGTGGATCCGTTGACGTGGCATCTTTCAATCTCCACGATACGTGCCGCTTCCTCAACGGCCGATCGCGAACCGGCTGATGGCCGGCGTCGCGCCCTTCTACCCGTCTCGCAATGCCTCGCGTCGCTTTTCTCGGACTCGGCGCCATCGGTGCGCCGATGGCCCGCCACCTCGCCCGACCCGAATTCGATCTGGCGGTCTGGAATCGTACGCGGTCCAAAGCCGAAGCGATGGCGAGCGAGCTCGGCGTGCGGCACGCCCTCACGCCGGCCGACGCGGCGCGCGACTGCGACGTCGTGATCACCTGCCTGCCCGTGTCGCGCGACGTCGACGCGCTCCTCGACGGTCCCGACGGACTGCTCGCCACGATGCGCTCGGGCGCCGTGCTCGTGGACTGCACGTCGGGTGACGCGGCCACCTCGCGCCGCATGGCCGCGCGGCTCGCCGAACGTGGCATCGGCTTCCTCGACGCGCCCGTGTCGGGCGGCGTCGTCGGCGCCGAACAGGGCGCGCTCACCGTGATGGTGGGGGGCGACGTGGCGACGCTCGAGCGCGTGCAGCCGGTGTTGGCGTGCTTCGGCAAACGCATCGTGCATTGTGGTGCCGTGGGCGCCGGTGATGCGCTCAAGGCCGTCAACAACGCCTTGCTGGCCATGCACATCTGGGGCACCGCCGAAGGCCTCGTGGCGCTCGAGAAGGCCGGCGTCACAGCGGAGATCGCCCTCGACGTGATCAATGTGTCGAGCGGGCGCTCAAACAGCAGCATGAATCTCTTCCCGGAGCGCGTGCTCACGCGCGCCTTCCCGCGCACCTTCCGACTCGCGTTGCTCGACAAGGACGTCGGCATCGCGGCCGAACTGGCGCGGGAGCAAGGGGTGCCCTCGCCGCTGTTGCAACTCACGGCCGAACTGTTTCGCATGGCCCACAACGAACTCGGCGAGGAAGCCGATCATGTGGAAGCGGCTAAGGTCGTGGAGCGTCTCGGTGGCGCGCAGATCGGTGGGTCCTCGACCAACGGGCTACCGTCATGAGCCAGACCGCTGTGGCTGACGCCGTGGTGTCCGTTGACGCGATCCGCGCCCAGTTCCCGGCGCTCACGCGTCATGAAGGGGCGCATCCCGTGGCGTATTTCGATGGACCGGGGGGAACGCAGGTGCCGCGCGTCGTCGCCGACGCGATGTCCGACTATCTGCTGCATCACAACGCCAACACGCATTGGGTCTATCCCACCAGCGTCGAGACTGATGCGATGCTGGCCGCCGCGCGCGTGACGCTGGCCGATTTCCTCGGCGCCACGCCGGGGGAGATCTCCTTCGGCGCGAATATGACCACGATTCTGTTTCACGTGGCGCGCGCGATTGGCCGGTCGCTCCAGCCCGGCGACGAGATCATCGTCACCGAACTCGATCACCATGCGAACGTGGCGCCATGGCAGGCGCTGGCCAAAGAGCGCGGGGCGGTGCTCAAGTGGCTGCCGCTCGACCTCGAGACGTACCGCCATGAAGCGGGGGCCCTCGAAGCGCTGCTCTCTCCGCGCACCAAGGTCGTCGCCATCGGGGCGGCCTCGAACATTCTCGGCACGGTGAGCGACGTGGGCGCGATGGTGGCCTTGGCCAAGGCGGCCGGCGCGATCACGGTGGTCGACGCGGTGCACTTCGCGCCACATGCCCTCGTGGATGTGAACGCGATTGGCGCCGATTTTCTGCTGTGCAGCGCGTACAAGTTTTATGGGCCCCACATCGGCATTTGCTACGGACGGCATGATGCCACCGCGGCGCTCGACCTGCCGCGCCTCGAACCGGCGCCCGACTACGTGCCGGAGTGTCTCGAGACCGGCACCCAGAATCACGAGGGCATCGTGGGCGCCGCCGCAGCCGTGGATTTCCTTGCCAGTCTCGCCGTGAACGGCACCGCCTCACGTCGCGAGCGACTGGGGACGGTCATGCACGCGTTGCACGACCGTGGTGACGCGCTGTTGCGCGAACTCTGGGACGGGCTGCACACCATCGATGGCGTGACGGTGTTCGGGCCGCCGCCGGGCACGGCTCGCACGCCCACCGTGTCGTTCCATGTGCAGGGGCACCCCTCCGAGCACGTCGCACGATTCCTCGCCCCGCTCGGATTGTACGTGTCGAACGGTGACTTCTACGCCACCACGGTGGCGCGCCGGCTTGGCCTCGCCCACGAGGGACTCGTGCGCGTGGGCTGCTCGTGTTACACCACCGCCCGCGAGATCGCCCGTCTGCTCGACGGTGTGCGCGCGCTCGTACAAGGAACGGCCTGAATGATGCCGACGCTGCTGCGTCCGGCGTCACGACGCGTTCGCGCCCTCCTCGCGCTGTCGGTGGGTGCGGCGGCGTTGGCGGCGGCGTGCGGCGACCGTGCGTCGCGCGGCGAGGCGCTGCCGCCGGCGGAGTTCCTGTTTGCGGCCGGCGACTCCACGTACTGGGTGCGCAGCGGGGGCGACGGCATGCGCGTGCGCAGTGCCCCGATCCTGCTCACCGAAGTCGACGGTCGGTTGTTCGAGATCTTCCTCAGTGACGACGGGGCCGAGTATCCCGACGCCTCGTTCGCGAGCGCGCGCCTATGGTCGCGTGAACTGCAGCATCGGGACAGCACGCTGCTCTTCGGCGACTCCACGGTCATGCACGAACTCGCGGTGTGGCGTCGCGCGCATCCTCGCGACGCCGAGATCGATCCGGCCGACGAGGAAATGCCCGACGATCCGCGCACGGTGGTGAGCGACGAAATCGAAATCATCGATGTGCACGGACCGTATATCACCATTGAGCACCTGCTCAACGTGGACATTGACGGTGGTCCGCCGCACCGGCACGGGGGCCGCCGGATGGTGCTCGACGTGCGCAGTGGCGCTACGGCATCGCTCGAGGTCCTGGTCGGGGCCGACGAGGCGCGACGCGTGACGGTAGCCGCACGGGCATCACTGACGCAGCTGCTCGACTCGATCCGGACCGCGGGCGCGGCGGGTGACGAACGCGCGTCGGTCGCGTCGGACGCGCTCGACAGCTTCCGCTTCGATTCCGCGAGCTTCGGTGTGACCGACATCGGTCGTGATCCCGCCGTGGCGTTCATGGTGCCGGGGCATGGTACCGATGGCGAGGCGCTCGCGCTGTATCTGCCGCCCATCACGGTGAACGTGCCGGTCTGGTGGAAGTCCGTGCGCGCCACACTGCCGGAGTGGACCACGGACTCGGCGCGGGTCACATGGAATCGCGCCAACTACGAAATCGCGGCGCGTCCGTCGGCCGATGGCGACGCGCTGGCCCTCGTGCTGATCGGCGGCGCCGTGGGTAAGGCGCACGAGTGGCCGATCGCCACCGTGGCGGCGCCGGCGTATCAGCTGATTCCGCTCGATACGCCACCGATCGACAGCGCGGCGCGCGCCGCGTTGTCGCGCGCGTTTGACATCTCCACGTCGCTGGACGGTCTCATTCAGCGCGCCAGCTGGCCGCATCGGCCGTCGATCGCCCACGCGACCGTGCGGCTGCGGGCCACTTCATTCTCACGTGTCAAATGACCGATTCCTCGCTCGCCCGTGTGTCCCGCCCCGTGTCCGCTTCGCAGCACGTGACCAGTGAACTCATCATGCCACATGATGCGAACATTCTCGGGCATGCGTTTGGTGGTGCGATCATGGCGATGGTCGACAAGGCGGCGGCCGTCTCCGCGTTTCGTCATGCGCGCACCGCGTGCGTGACCGCCTCGATCGATCGCGTGGATTTTCGCGAGCCGATCCACGTCGGGGATCTCGTGACCTGTCAGGCCTCGGTGAATTTTGTGGGCACCACGTCGATGGAGATCGGCGTGCGCGTGGAGGCCGAGGATCTCATCACCGGCGCGCGCCGCCACACGAACACCTGCTACCTCACCTTCGTCGCGATCGACCGGAACGGTCGTCCGGTGCCGATTGCGCTCGTCCTACCGGAAACCGACGAGCAATTCCGTCGATATGACGCGGCGCAGGCGCGCCGCCGACGTCGGCTCGAAGAGCGCCAAGACGAAGCGCGAGCCGATCGCTAGCGTGGAGCGACCTCCCCTCGACGCGCAACACGACACGTACGCCGCGCTCCGCATTCCGAACTTCCGTCGGTATCTGCTGGCGCTGTTTACGCTGACCCTCGCCATCCAGATCCAAGGCACGGTCGTGGGCTGGCAGATTTATGATCTCACCCACGACCCGCTCGCGCTCGGCATCGTGGGACTGGCCGAAGCCTTACCGGCGATCAGCATGTCGCTGTTCGCTGGCCATGTGGCGGACAGCCACGATCGACGCCGCATCGCGCTGATGGCGTTGGCGATGCTGGTGTTGTGCTCCCTCGGGCTCTGGTGGCTGGCGCATCCCGCACCGATCGGCGGTCTGGCGCTCGCCGCGCCCGAGCGCGTGCGTGCGATCTACGCGGTGATCGTGGTCAGTGGGTTGGCGCGCGCTTTCCTACAGCCGGCCCGGCAAGCGCTCAGCGCCGAGCTGGTGCCGCGCACGCTGTACCGCAATGCCATCACCTGGCGCACTGGGAGCTGGCAACTGGCGGCGGTCCTGGGCCCCGCGCTCGGTGGTGGACTCTACGCGCTCGGCGGCACGACCTTGGGCTACGCGGTCGATGCCGTCCTGATGACCTTCGCGGTTGGTGCGTTGTTCTCGGTGCGCCATCGCTCGCCGGTGCGCGAGGTCACCGACGAGCCCATCCTGCGCTCGATCACCGGCGGTCTGCGCTTCGTGCTTGGCGAACCGCTGCTGCTGTCGGCGCTCACGCTTGATCTCTTTTCGGTGCTGTTCGGCGGTGCGATCGCGCTGCTGCCGGTGTTCGCTGCCGAAATCCTGCACACGGGTCCCTCCGGTCTCGGACTGCTGCGGGCGGCGCCGGCGGTGGGTGCCGTGATCACCAGCGTCGCGCTCACGCGCTGGCCGCCCTTCGCGCATACGGGTCGCAACCTGCTGATCTCGGTCACGGGGTTCGGCGTGTGTACGATCCTGTTCGGACTCAGTCGCAGTCTGTGGCTGTCGCTTGGGGCGCTGGCGCTGGCCGGGGCGTTCGACATGGTCAGCGTGGTGATTCGGAGTCTCATGCTGCAGATCCGCACCCCCGAATCGCTGCTCGGCCGCGTGTCGGCGGTGAATCAGATCTTCATCGGCTCGTCGAACGAAATCGGATCGTTCGAGTCGGGGCTCACGGCACGCTGGTGGGGGGCGGTGACCGCCGTCGTGGTGGGCGGTGTGGCGACCCTCGCCGTCGTGGCGACGGTGGCGTGGCGCGTGCCGAGTTTGCGGCGGCTCAAGCAGCTGGCCAAATGAACGCGGGGTTTGCTTGAACAGATGACGCGGAGTCGCAGAGAGCGCAGAGGCCGCGGAGAACAAATCATGTTGATTGTTCTCGGCGGCCTCTGCGCTCTCTGCCTCTCTGCGTGATCAGGTCCGGGGCCGCGTGATCAGTTCACGAGGCCTCGGCATCCACGGCCTCAGCCACCACCGCCAGCTCCTCCGTGAGCGACAGTTCGATCTCCGTGCCGTCGCGCGCGATGCTGCAGCGCGGAAACACCGAGCGGGCCTCGCGCTCCAACTCATGGGCATCTCGCGAGTAGCGGGCTGAGATGTGGGTAAGCACCAGCCGGCGTGCCCCGGCCTTGCGGGCCACCTCGGCGGCTTCCCGCGCGGTGCTGTGCCCCGTTTCCAGCGCCCGCGCCCCCTCGTCGTCGGCGAACGTGGCCTCGTGAATCAGTAGATCGGCGTCCTGTGCGGCGGCGATGGTGTTCTCGCAGGGACGGGTATCGCCCGTCACCACGATCCGGCGGCCGCGGCGTCGTTCGCCCACGAGTGCCGCCGGCTCGATCACGCGGCCGTCATCAAGGGTGATCGACTGCCCCTTGTGGATGCGCCCCCAGAGGGGACCCTCGGGGATGCCCATGGCGCGCGCCAGGTCCGGATTGAAGCGACCCAGTCGCTCCTCCTCGACCACGGCATACCCGAGTGACTGGGACGGTCCATGGGATACGGCGAACGCGTCGATGCGATAGTCGGGTTTTTTGACCGACTCGCCAGGTTCGAGCTCCGTGATGTCGATCGGGAATGTGGTACGGTCGCCACCCAAGCTGATGCACTGACGCAACGTTTTGCCAGCGCCACGCGGTCCCCACAGCCTCAGGGTTTCCGTTCGACCCTGCAGCGCCATGGTCCGGATCAGGCCGGTGAGGCCGAGAATGTGATCCGAGTGCACATGGGTGAAGAACAGCTCTTCGAACGCGAACGAGATCCCGTAGCGCATCATTTGGCGCTGCGTCCCCTCCCCGCAATCGAATAACAAAGTTTCTCCTTCCCGAATGACGGCGAGGGAGCTGACCCCCCGTTCCACGGTGGGACGGGAGGCGGCGGTTCCGAGGAAACGGACGAGCAGCGGCATGGCGGCAATATAGGCGGAAACTCCCCGTCGCCAGTTCATCGGCGGTCCGCGAGCGAGATCGGCGCGGCCCCATGCTTGCACGACACCGGTGTGCTGGACCGGACCGAAAAAAGCGGCCTGAGGTTTGCAGAGGACACGGTCAAGTATCGCCGCGATGTGCTGGATCTGTGACGGATGCCCTTCGTCTCGTTCCGCCGATCGCACTTGTTCAGTACTGCCGGATGCCGGGGGGCGTATGACCGGAAAAAGCCGACGCGGATTCGCGTCAATGGATCCCACACGTCAGCGTGAGATCGCGAGCAAAGGTGGGCGGGCAGCCCACGAAAAGGGGACGGCGCATGAATGGTCGTCGGACGAAGCGCGGAACGCGGGGCGGAAAGGCGGTGTCACCGTCAGCCGCGATCGCGCCCACATGGCCGCCATTGGCCGTGAGGGTGGAGAGTCGCGTAGTGCGGCCGCCCGTGAAGCGCGGATGGACGGACGGAACGCGGAGCGGGAAGTTCCGATGCAGGTCGCCCGCGATGGCGATCGGTCGCAACCGACCGCGCCGTTGGCAGATCGTCTACCCGTGATGCCTCGCGGCGACGAGGCGTCGGCGCGCTGATCCCCACACATCGACGTCGCCTCGGCGGACGTCGCATTGTGCCGCCAGAGTGATGGCTGTGAGAAAGCCTCCCGGATAGGTCCGGGAGGCTTTCTTGTTGTGAACGCGAACGGATCCTCAGAACGCGGCTGTTCAACGACTCTGACCCCTTGAACGCCGCGACGGGTGGTCAGCCCGGAAACTGCTCCAGCTGGGCCTGCAGCTTCGAGGGGTCGATGTTCCGACCGCTCACCAGCAACACGAGCGGCCCGTCCGTCACCGCAATCTTGCCGTGTCGCAGCGCCGCCACAGTCACCGCGCCGGCCCCTTCCACCGCCATGCCGGTCGTGCGGTGCAGCCAAGCGATCGTCTCTCCCAGCTCCGCCTCCGTCACGAGGGCCATCTCGTCCGCGCAGTACTGTCCGATGTGCAGCGCCTCGGCGTCAATCTGACCCGCCAGTCCATCGGCCAGCGTGGGCGTGACCACAGTATCGATCACGCGCCCCGCGGCGAGGCTCTGCGCCATGGCCGACGTTTCCACGCTCTGCGCTCCGATGATCCGCACCTGGGGCGCCAGTGCCCGCAGCACCGCGCCCATGCCGCCCAGCAGTCCGCCGCCACCGGTGCAGATCAAGACGGTGTGCACGTCGGGCACCTGTTCCAGCAGCTCCAGGGCGACCGTGCCCTGACCGGCCAGCAAATCGAGCCCGAGGCAGGGATTGATGAACCGGATGCCCTCGCGGGCCGCATGGGCCTTGGCAACGACCATCGCCGCATCGTAGTCGGCGGCTTCGTCGTTCACGATCGTGCCGAGCGCGCGGATGCCGTCCTTTTTCACCTGCGGCGCGTTGATCGGCACGTAGAGCGTGGCCGGCGTATCGAACGCCTTTGCGGCGTAGGCCACCCCCAGGCCGTGGTTGCCCGCACTCGACGCCACCACCCCCTTCGCGCGCTCCTCCGCCGACAATCCCGCCAGCACGTTGTACGCGCCGCGCACTTTGAACGAGCCGGTGGGATTCTCGAGCTCCAGCTTGAACAACACCTCCACCCCGAACGCCGCCGACAGCGCCTCCGAGCGAATCACACGGCTCGGGGCCAGCACGGGGCGCAGGCGCTCGGCGGCCGTGCGCACCGCGGCGATGGCAGGGATGACCTTGGGATCGGGGGCAGGGCGTGTCGTCATCGTGGAAACGTAGCCGCTCCGAAGAGGCTACAGCAGCGTGTCGGCGCGCGGAACGGATGGGGCGGCGCTCCCTGAACCCACGCGCCGGATGTAGCCGGCCACGTCGAACTTGAGCTTCGCGCGCGAGGTCACCATGGGTCGGATACCACCCCAAATCGGCTTGTTCCCCCACGGCCGATCCCACAAGCCCAGACACCACATGATGCCGCCCACGCTGTTCGGATCGCGGCCATCGAGCGCGTACTTGTCGTTCAGCAGGTACAGCCACGCGCGTGCCTGCTCGTAGTCCTCCGTCCAGAGCAGGACCGTCTTTCCCCAGAGCATGCGCGGGTAGTTGTGGATAACGCCCTGCTGCACAAGCTCGCGCTGCGACGCGTTCCACAGCGCGTCGTGCGTTTGTGCCGACTCCAGCGTGTCGAGGTCGTACAGCACCGGCCGGGGGTCGCGCACATGCTCGGCCATCGTTTTTTGAATCCACGCCGGCAGGGCCTCGAGACGATCGAAGTCGCGCGTGCGAAGACACCAGTTGTACGCCAACTCGCGCCACGTGGTGACCTGCTGGACGAACGCATCGAGACTTTCGGCTGACGCACCACTGGCGCGCGCTTCGCGCACCACCCGCGCCGAGGCGATCTGCCCGAAGTGCAGATACGGCGAAAGTCTCGACGTGCCGTCGCTGACGCTCGCTTCGTTGCGACGGTCCGCGTACGGCAGGAGTTCACGCGACACGAACGCGGCGAGACGATCGGCCGCCGCGACACTGCCGCCCCGCAGGGATACGGCGGGCACCGAATGATCGATGTCACAGGCACTCACAGCGGTGGCGATATCGGCATCACTCATGGTGGCGATCGGGAGCAGCGACAATCCCCCCTCGCTCACCGTGGCACGGAGCGACAGGCGCAACGTGTCACTCACGGCGACGCGCGGCAGCGCATCGGCCACTGGCTCGATGCTGTGATCCAGCAGCTTCGCGATTTTTGGGCGAATCGTGCGCGCGGCATACTCTGGCTTCTCGAACGCGCCACTCGGAACCGTGCACACGCTGTCGACGGCAAGCACCCGACGGTTCACGCGTTCCGCAAAGCGCTCTACGCGCTCGCGAATACCGGCGGTGGGGAAGAGATC
>CANHJV010000055.1 GCA_947461225.1 Gemmatimonadota bacterium
GTCGATTTACCGCGAGGAGATTTTCGGCCCCGTGCTGTGCATCGTGCGCGTGGAATCCGCCGACGAGGCCCTCGCGCTGTGCAATGCGCACCAGTACGGCAACGGCGTCGCGATCTTCACACGCAACGGTGGGGCCGCGCGTGAGTTCGCGCATCGCGTGCAGTGCGGCATGGTGGGCATCAATGTGCCGATTCCTGTGCCCTTGGCCTTCTACTCCTTCGGCGGCTGGAAGGACTCCGCGTTCGGCGATCACAACCAGCATGGCATGGACGGCGTGCGCTTCTACACGCGCGTGAAGACGGTGACGACACGCTGGCCCTCGGGCGCGGATGCCGCGTCGTTTACGATGCCGGTGTTGCGCTGATACGCTGTGGGGCCGCGAGGCCCCACGGTGGTCTAACCGCCACCTACTCCCGTGCCGCCGCCGTGACCCGTTGTCTGGCGGCGGCGACGGCGGCGGTGAGATCGACCGGACCCACGGCAATGTCCGGGATCCGATCGATCGCGCCAAGATAGAAATCGCGCCACACGTCGATGATATGACGTTCCGCTTCCGCGTTGCCGCCGCGCGACAGCGTATCGCGACCGAGTGCCTTCTGAGTCGCGAGCTCTTTCTCAGCGGCACGTGTGAGTTCTTCGAGCGCCGCCAACACCACGGGGCGTGATCCGTCGGCGAGCAACAAGCCGGTCGTCAACGCACACGCGCCCACGTTACCAAGTGACGCGGCGCTGACCATGTCGATGCGATCGAGGTCGGTGTGGTAGTGCTGATCGGTGAAGTGCCAGAGCAGCACAGCGGGGATCTGCGCGTTCAAGAACGGCGTGTGATCGCTCCCGCCTTCGAACGGATTGGCCTTCACCACCCAGCCGGTTTGCGCCGCGCGATCGAGACACCGCTGCCGCACGAAGTCGTTGAACCAATGCGGGCGAATGTCCTTTTCGGCCAGTGGGCGTCCACCCCATTCGCTGTGCTTGTCTGCACCGCGCACCCACACGGCGCTCGGATCGGGCATCTTCTCGATCAGGAACGTGCCACCGGTTTTCGAGGTGTTCTCTCCGACCATGTCGAGTGACATGCCCCATTTCACACCGGAGCGACGCACGCTGTCTTCCTTGATGTAGCGATCGGTGGAACGAATCTCATCGCCCCAGAGGAAAGTGACCGTGCGCTGTGGCTTCGCCGTACCGGCCTTCACCATCTGCGCCGCCACGCGCGCCATTTCGGCCAGCGTCCCGACCCCCGTGGCGTTGTCGTTGGCGCCGGGTTCCTGCACGTGTGCGGAATACATGAAGCGTTCGGTGGGCTTCGAGGCGCCGCGAATCTCGGCCACGAGCGTGCGCTCAGGGCGACGTTCCAACAGGGTCTTCACGACGACATGCACGCTGACCGGACCACGCGCAAGCGCCGCCTTGAGCGCATCACGCGATGCCCGCGACACGAACAGCAGCCAGCCGGGTGTGAGCGTGTCACGCGCGATACCGGTGAACTGAATTGACGTGACGTTCTTCGACTGTTGGTTGTATTCGGGGAGCTTCTGCGCCGCGAGCACGCCAGCGGCCCCCTTCTGTATGGCGCGCACGAAGATCGACCGCGCATTACCCTCGGCCAGCACGATCTTGCCCTTCACATCGACTGCCGAGAAATCAGCCTCGCTACCGGCGCCCACGTCGATCACGGCCGCCGTGACCCCCTCGGGGGCCGTAGAGACGGAATTGATCGCGATCATGTTCAGATTCTTGGGCCACGACTGGAGTGGCGCCGACTGACCGACGATCGTGATCGATGCGCCTTCGGGCGTCCACGCGAGGTCACGCATGGGTCGCGACTCGATCCGGTACACGAGACGCGCCGAAGACGGCGCCGTGGCTTCCTCGACGTAACCAGCCGCACGCAGCAACGACGCCACGGTGTCGATGGCCAGGTCAAAGCCCCGATTGCCGGGGAGCCGGAAGTAGCGCTGCACGTAGTCCACGGTCCGGAAGGCCCGGTCACCACTGATGGCCCCAGACACGGCGCGGGTAATCGGGGCCATGGCGGGCGAGAGCGCCGGCGGCTTGGCGGCTGGCGTTCCCTGGGCCACGGCACCGGTGACGGGGAGCGAACAGGCGAGCAGGGCGATGATGGACGGGACGACCGCGACCGCAGGCCGTAAGAAGCGAGGTGAATAGCGCATGCACGGATGTTCGGCGAAAAGCAGCGTCCTGTCGAGTGCTAGCTCGACGCGCTGATCACCAGAAAGCGGGTCCAGTTGGCGGGTACGTCTTCGATGTGGCGCGCGATGATCTCGAGGTCGTACCGCACGGCGGCCATCTCGCCGGCCACGGCGCCCACGGTGCGATCGCCACGTTCCGCCACCATGCGCGCGGCACCGGCCGTGTCGTCATGCGGCGCCGGGTTGAGCCAACCATGTCGCGCAAAGAAGATGCGGCACTGCGCGAGCGCCACGCCATGACTGTGCACGTTGCGCAGTTCCGCCAACGAGGCCCCACGCGGGGCGAGCAGACACAGATGAATCGGCACGCGCAATTCGCTGCGCTCCACGACCTCGCTACCAGCGTCGCGAAGCGCATCGAGCGCGAGCTTGACGGCACCGACGATCGCGTTCTCGACGGGAATGACGGCGTAGTCCGCGTCGCCCTGGCGAACCGCCGCGATCGCGTCGGGGAACGTGCGACAGGGCACCGGCACGGCGCCGTCGGGCCATTGCTGACGGATGGCGAGCTCACTGAACGCACCCAACTCACCCTGGAAGGCGACGCGCGGTTTCATGGCAGCGAAATTGGAAGCTCGCGAAAAACAGACTAGCCGATCGGTTTACGCTCGGCGGGCGGAATGACCGCGCGGCCGATGGTGCCTTGGTCGCTGCCGAACCAGATGGTGCGCGTGTTCTTGTCGAACACCATGTGACGCACCGTGTTCGGCGCGGCTTTGCCGACGGCGGTGGGCGTGGTGAAGGTGTTCGTGCGCGGATCGAAACCGACCAGTCGATTGGGTTGGGTGCCCGTCTCCACGAACCAGAGGCGATCGGTGTCGTCGACCGTCATGGCGTAGGGCAGTGACGTGCTGCCGCCGGGCATGGGCCAGTCTTTCACGGCGCCGCTGACGGGATCAAGTCGGCCCAGATAGCCACGCGAGTAATCCACGTACCACACCGCCCCGTCGGACGTAAGCGCGATACGACGGCCGCGGGCGCGCTCGTCGGGGAGCAGATACTCGCGCACGCGCATGCTGGTGGGATCGATCGTGCCGATCTTGTTCACGCCGAAGAGGTTGAACCACGGACGTCCCTTGGTGTCGATCACGATGCCGTATGGGCGTGAACTCGGCGTCGACATCTTCATGAGCGTCACCTTGCCCGTCTTCTTCACGAGGTGACCGATCATGTTGCTGTTCTGCAGGGTGAACCAGAGATTCCCCTGCGTGTCGAAGGCGATCGTGTGTGGATCCTTGGCGTCGGGAGCCGGCATCGGATAGCGCGTGATCGCGCCGGTCTTGCCGTCGATCTTGCCGATCATGCCGTTGCGGTTACCGGTGTACCAGGCGTCGCCGTCCTTATCGACCGACACCGTGTGCGGAAACGTCCCCGCATCGATCTCGAGCTTGGTAAACGTGCCGCTCTTGGGATCAAGGCGCGCCACGTAGTTGCCTTCCTGTCCCACGAACCAGACGCGCCCCTGCGCGTCGAGCGAGGGATCGCGGGGACGTGTATTCGCCCACGGCACATTCCACTCGGTCACGGCGGCGGTGTCGACGGCGCGCTGCTGCGCGATCGCGACGGATGGGGTGAAAGCGGTACCGGCGAGCGTGATGCACAGCGCGACATGCGTCATGGGCGCCACACGCGTGCACTCGCGGAATCGAGAATTCATGCGACGTCTCCTGAGACGGAAGCCGATCGGGGCAACGATACGCGGAATCTGGCGCCGCCAGCCCGATCGGTCGACGGACGCAGGGCAATATGCCCGCCGTGCGCGTGCGCGATAGCCTGCGCGATGGCGAGGCCGAGGCCGGCACCGCGGCCGTACCCGCTGGCCTCATCGGGCTGCGAGGACGCGCCGTGAACGAAGCGCTCGAACAGGCGGTCGCGCAGGGCCGGTGGCACCCCGGGCCCTTCATCGTCGACATCGATCTGCACGAGTTGGTCGGTGGCATCGACACGCACGTACACCGTGCTGGATGTGGGCGCGTGCTTCAGCGCGTTGTCGAGCAGATTCAGCACGAGCCGGTGCAACAGGACGCTGTCGCCATGCACGCGGAGCTTTTCGGTCGTGGGCGCGGTCGCGCGGGGGGCGCTGAGTTGCAGCGCCACGCCGCGCGATTCGGCCAGCGACCGCACGCTGCGCGCGGCGGTGGCCACCAGCTCGGCGATCGCGACGTCGCGATGTTCTCCGATCAGACTGCCGGCATCCACGCGTGCCAGCAGAAAGAGGTCGTCCACGATGCGTGAGAGGCGCACCGACTCCTGCTGAATCACCTGCAGGGCTTCGCGATATTCCGCTTCCTCGCGTGTGTGGCGACGCAACGTGACATCCGCCTCGCCGCGGATGATCGCGATCGGTGTGCGCAATTCGTGCGACGCGTCGGCCACGAACTGCCGTTGGGTGCGGAAGGCATCGCCCACGCGCCCCAGCAAGTCGTTGACGATCTGGGCGAGCCGTCCGAGCTCGTCGTGCGGATTCACCACCTGCAGGCGATCGTCGAGGTTGGCCGCGGTGATGCTGGCGGTGCGGGTGGTGATGGCGTCGAGGGGCGCGAGACTGCGGCGGGCGAGTGCATAGCCCGCGATCACCGATGCCAGCAGTGCGAGTGGAATGGCCAGCAACAGGGTGTTCCGCACGGCCCGCAAAAACAGGCGATCGTCTTCGAGCGAGTGTAGCGCCGTGACCAGCAGTGGTGGCTCACCGGGATCCTGCGCCATTGGTGCCAGTCGCGTGACACCGGCTCGCCAGTCGACGCCGCGCATGCGAATGGTGCCGAGGGCGACCTGGCGCTCGTCGGCGATCTCGCTGGCGCGTGCTTGCACGATGTCGCGCAACAGCGTGCGCACCTCATCGGGCAGCAGCACCGCGTCGTCGTTCGTGTTGAGGGACGTGCGGGATGTACCGGGTTGACGGGCGGCCATGAGCTGGGCACCCTCGTCGGCGATGAACACTTCGAGATCGCCCACCCGCAACTCTCGCAGCACCGCCTGTTCGGTTGCCCCGCGCACCTCTTCCACGTCGCCGCGGGCCTGGGCGGCCGCGCGTTCAGCGCGAATGGCACCGGCCACCACGCGCGCCGACTCGCGTACGGCGTCGTCGGTGCGCTGCCGCAAGGTGGTCGTGAGCGTGACCCATCCGGCCACGGCGAATGCGCCGAGCACGAGCGCGAGCACGCTGGCGTTCCAGAGGGTGAGGCGCATCCGGATGGAGAGGCGCATCCCGCGGCGTGTCACAGGATCGGTCACGGGATCGGTCACGGGATCGGTCACGTGGGGGCGAGGTCGGAGAACAGATACCCGGCACCGCGGCGGGTGTGGATGAGTGGCGTCCATGGCGCGCGATCGATCTTCCCACGCAGTCGGTTCACGTACACTTCGACGGCATTGGTGAACGGATCGTGATTGTCGTCCCACACATGCGCCACGATGTCGGCGCGCGACACGACGGCACCGACGCGGCGCGCGAACAGTTCGAGCAGGGCGTATTCCTTGGCGGTGAGGGCGATGGCGACGCCGGCCCGCGACACGGCGTGCGACTGCAGATCGATCTCGCAATCCCCCACGCGCACCAGCATGGCTTGCAGCGCTTCGGGTCTCCGCAACAGCGCCCGCAATCGCGCGAGCAGTTCGCCGAAATCGAACGGCTTGGCGAGATAGTCGTCGGCGCCCTGATCGAGGCCGGCGATGCGATCGGCCACCGCATCGCGCGCGGTGAGCATGAGGACGGGCGTGCGCACGTGACGCGCGCGCAGGGTGGAGACCACGCCGAAGCCGTCGATCCCCGGCAACATGACGTCGAGGATGATCGCGTCGTACGTGTTCACCACCGCTTGTACGATGGCGTCCGGCCCGTTCTCGCACACGTCTACCGCGTACGCCTCCTCGCGGAGGCCACGGGCGATCAGCCGCGCGAGGCGGGGATCATCTTCGACAACAAGCAGACGCATGACGACCGGATGGAAGAAGGTTGCGCAGGGCGCTCGCGGCGGAGCGCGGTATTAATCGGGGCGAAAGGTGCCCGGTCGTAGGCTTCCGGTGTCTCATCGTTTCGCCAACCCAGGGGCGGGACCCGAAGCAAGCGAACGGTGGACAACGCGGCGTGTCCGGGGAAACCCGGGCACGTCGTGTTTTTGTACGTGTCGGGCGCCGCCGGCGCTGCGTCTGTCCGGTGCTCACGCCGAGGACGGCGGCTCACGCCGCGTGACCGTGCGCGTGGTTGTGCGCGTGGTTGTGCGCATGGCGACTCTGGTGCGGGCCTTTTCCGTCGGGCGGCGGCGGAACCAGCTGGCCACGAGATAGAACTCGTCGAGGTCGTGGGTGGGGATGTCGGCCCCCGATGGATCGGGGCCCGTGAACACCTTCGCGGCCAGCTCGCGAAAAGCGGCGCGCTCCTCGGGCGTTGTCGGGGCGGGCACTTCGGCGCGCACGGTGCCGCGTCGTACGAAGTAGACCCACTCCTGCTCACCGGGTCCCACGGCGTGGTAGCGGAAGGTGAGGCGATCCACGTTGGCGTGAAAGTGCTGGACCCGCTCGTGCAGCCAGCGCACCAACGCAAGGCGATCGCGAATCACCGCCGCGCGTTCGAACGCGAGCTGTTCAGCCGCGGCGTGCATGGCCGCTTCGAGCGTGCGTACCGGCGCGTCGCTCCGGCCGTCGAGAAAGGCGCGCACGGCTATCGCCGCGTCACGATACGGCTGCGAGGCGCCGGCACCGATGCACGGACCGGCACAGGTGCCGAGGTCGTGACGTAAACAGCCGGGGGCGCGGGTACGGCTGGCGTTCCGACGCGGCTGTGATGACGGGTCGTCGTCGAACCACAACGTGCTGCCGCGGCTCGCCGCGCTGCCGGTGATGCGCACCACGTCATCGTGCACGCAGTCGCGCAGGCCGGTGCCTTCGGCCAGCGCCCGCACGGCCTCCCGAAGCTGCGCCACGCGACGGAATGGCCCGAAGAGCGCGATCGCGCCGGGATCGTCGGAACGGGCCACCACGCGCAGTCCCGGGACACTGCCACCGGTCAGGGCGACATAGGCGCGCGGCCACTCGTCCTGCACCATCATCGAGTTGAAGTGCGGACGATACTGCTTGATGAGCCGCAGTTCGCGCAGCAGCGCGCCGAACTCGGTGTTGGTGTACTCCCACTCGATCTGAAACGCGTGGCGCAGAATCCGCGCGCCCTTGTCGCGCCCCTTCGCGCGGAAGTACGACATCAGTCGGGTGCGCAGGACGCGCGACTGCCCCACGTAAATCACCGCACCGGTGGGGCCGAGCATGCGATACACGCCGGGCCGGTTCTCACAGCCTTCACGCACCAGCGCACGCAACTGCTTGCGATGCGTGGGCGTCGATTGCGGCGGTCGAACGTGCAGGCGGGTGCGCTGCGGAGCGGGCGTGTCCACCCGTGGAAGCTAGAGTGCGCGAGGCCCGTTCAGCAACGCGCCACCGGTGCGAACGTGGCTACGGCGCGAAGGTGCTGTCGTACGCCAACCCCTCGCGGAACGCCGCCGCCTGTGTGCGGATCTGCACCAGCTCCGACTCGGCGATGTTCTTCACGTGCACGAACATCATGCGCATGCGTGGATGATTGGCGAAGCGCGCCTGGTGCGACGCCAGAAAATCCCAGTACAGCACATTCACCGGACAGGCATCGGGACCGGTGCGCTGCTTCACGTCGTAGCGGCAGCTCGTGCAGTAGTTGCTCATGCGGTTGATGTACGCCCCCGACGCCACGTACGGTTTGGAGGCGAGGGCGCCGCCGTCGCCCCACGTGCCCATGCCTACCACGTTGGGGAGTTCGACCCATTCGTAGGCGTCGGTGAACGCGCTCCAGTACCAACGCGAGAGGGCGGCCGGCTCCACGCCGATCAGGGTGGCGATGTTGCACTGCACCATCAATCGGGCGATATGATGCACGCGCCCGTGATCGCGCACCTGCCGGATCGTGTCGGCCAGGCAGCGCATCTCGCAGGGTGATTCGGTCTGCCCCGATGCGTCGTACGCTTCGCCATCGGGCGACCAGAACCAGCGCGGCAACTCCCGCGTGGCGTTCAGCGCGTTGGCGGTGCGAAGGCCGGGCATGAGGTGCCAGTACATGCCGCGGATGTACTCGCGCCACCCCAGGATCTGCCGGATGAAGCCTTCGGCCGAGGCGATGGGAACGAGCCCGTCGCGCCACGCCGCTTCGGCTTTGCGCACGCACTCGAGCGGATGCAGTAGCCCCACGTTGAGGATCGACGACAGCGTGGAGTGGAGCAGGTCGGGGGCGCCGTGCACGAGCGCGTCTTCGTACGGCCCGAATTCGGGCAGTCGTTCGGCAATGAACCGATCGAGCCACGCCTTGGCGTCGGCGCGGGTGACGGGGAGCGCGAACTGGTCGACCGAGCCCCAGCGATTCCGCCACGTGCGCACGCGGTCCATCTGGGTGCGCGTGATCTCGTCGGGCTCCGCGCGCCACACCTCGGGCGCGGGGCGGCCTTTGGGCCACGGCTTCCGGTTGTCGGCGTCGAAATTCCACTGGCCGCCACTGGGCGTACCGTCGGCTTCCATGAGCACGCCGTGCTTGCGGCGCATTTCCCGGTAAAAGAACTCCATCCGGTGCTCTTTGCGGCCGCGGGCCCAGGTGGCGAATTCCTCGCGGGTGGCGAGAAAGCCACGATCCTCGCGCAGGGTCAAGGTACGGGCATCGGCTTCGAGCAGGGTGCGGGCGCGATCGAGTTCCTCGACCATATCCTGCTCACGCCCCTCGGTCGCAACGATCTTGGCCGCGTCGAACTCGGCCGCCGCGGCAGCGATCCCCTCGGCGTAGCTCGGGGCCTTCCGATAGGCCACCCGGTACCCGGCGGCTTCGAGTGACGCCGCAAAGTGCTGCATGGAGGAGAGCAGCAGGACGAGCTTCTGTCGGTGCCAGGGGAGGGAGGAACCCTTGGCGACCGATTCCAGCAAGAGGACGACGACGTCGTCGCGGGGTTCACGCGGGAGATTCGCGACGGCGCGCGAGGATTCCCAGGGGGCGACGAAGGCGAGGGTGGTAGGCATTGGTACAGCGGCGAACGGGAGGGAGGAGGATCTCGGTTCCCGTGGGCTGTGGGCTGTGGGCTGTGAGACGCTGTGGGCTGTTGGCTGTTGGTTTGGGGTTCTGGGTTCTGGGTCCTGCGTTCTGGGTTTTACGACCCAGTACCCAGAACCCAGTACCCAGAACCTCGAGCCAACAGCCAACAGCCCACCGCGTCCCATAGCCCACCGCTCAGCGCCCACCGCTCAGCGCCCACCGCTCAGCGCCCACCGCTCAGCGCCCACCGCTCAGTCGGTTTGGTCCATATCGACCTGTCCGCTCATCGCCTTCGACACATGCGACCAGCTCATCCCGACCGCCAGTAGTACCGATAGGCAGAGCAGCACGACGTACGAGATTCCGCGGGCCGATCCCGCGCTGACGATGCCGAAGTCGAGGAGCATCCACACCAGCGCGCCGGAGATCGCGATCACCAGCGCCGCACCGGCCACGCCGATCGATCGGCGGGTGGCGTTCAGGAAGACGCCCCATCCCCCAAGCAACAGAATCCCCAGCAAGAACTTGACCGATGCCGGTCCAGTGCTCGTAGTCTGTCCCCATAGTGGCTCGATAGACCAGTGATAAAACGAGTATCCCTCGGGGTTGTACGTGGCGAATACCAGCACGAGGGCGGCGAGCAACCGTGCGGCGATGCCGCGGGGGCCGGGTCCGTTAGCCATGCGTTGGGCGGGGAAAGAGACGCGTCGGGAGGGCACCGACGCACCAGGCGGCGGTGACGAGGACCAGCAGAAACTTGATGGCGGCGGCCACGCCGGCGGCCATCGCCAGCGGCGTGGATGCGCCGGCCACGAGTTCACGCCAGAGCAGGGCGTTCTCGAGCGCGTCGAGCGGGATGCAGACGAGGACGGCGGCGGCCAGCGGCGGACCGAGCCGCTGGAAGGCCGAACCGTTGTCGCGGTGCAGTAGCTGGACCAAGCGGCGGAACATGAACGGATAGACCAGCAGAAACGCCACATCGACCCCAAGACTCACGAGCGCGCTTTCCGTGACGCCCAGGCTGCGCCACACGGCGATGATGGCGGCGGCGCGTTCGCGCGTGAACGCCAGCTCGAAGCCCACGATCCCCCACGGGGTGTCGGGCGAGACGAGGGCGCCGTCGATCAGACGGAGCTGCACCATGAGCACCAGCGACAACGTCGCCAGGAAGAGCCATCCGAAAAACCGCATGGCCGCAGAGTAGTGCGCGGACGTCGCGGCCGGAACGGGACTACAGTATCTCTTGTAGATGCGACCGGATGCGTTCCTCACGAGTGACGCCCTGCTGGGTGTGGCGATCGGACTTGGTCTCGCGGCGGCCGCGGGCTTTCGGGTGTTCGTGCCGTTGCTGGCGGCGGCGATCGCCGCCAAGACCGGCGTGCTGGAGCTGTCGCCCGGCTTTGCGTGGTTAGCCACCACGCCGGCCATTGCGGCCCTCGCCATTGCCACGCTGCTGGAGGTCGGTGCGTATGCCGTGCCGTGGATCGATCAGCTGCTCGACGTGATCGCCACGCCGACCGCGTTGGTGGCCGGCATGCTCGCGGCGGCATCCGTGGTGGTCGATTTGCCGCCACTCGTGAAGTGGAGCGTCGTGCTCATTGCCGGCGGGGCGGCGGGCATCACGCAGGGCGCGTCGGTGCTCACGCGTTTCAAGTCGACCACGCTCACCGGCGGTGTGGGCAATCCGGTGGTCTCCACCATGGAGCTGATCGGCGCCGTGATCACGAGCGTGCTGGCGATCTTCCTGCCCCTCGTGGCGCTGCTGGCGGTGGTGATGCTGCTGGTCATGGTCACGCGAAAGGTCGGACGCATCGCCTTCGGCCGCCGTGCCGCGCGTTCCATCGCGCCGCCCGCCGCACCACCGGGCTCCGGACCGCCCCGCATTCCGCGCGGCGGCCGATAGGCGCCCGTCGCGGCGGAAAATTCACCCCGGCTTCGTCACCATGCACCACACCGCGTAGATCAGCGGCGCGGTTGCCGTCCAGCCCGCCACGTTCCATCGCGTGTACGCGCGCACCAGCAGCGCGTCATCGACCGCGCTCGACCCGCTGCGCTGCATGATGCGTTGCGCCGGTACCAGCAGCACGAGCCACAGGATCGTCGAGATGGCCAGCGCCACGATCGCCTGGCGGATCCACGGCGTTCCCCACACCGGATAGCCGCGGCCGATGGCGAGCGACACGCCGGTGATCGTGAGCAGCGCCCCGCCGCCGACGGTGAAGAGCCAATCCGTCAGCACAATCGCACGCGCCGCCACGCGGAAATCGTGCGTGTGGCGCGCGCGGAAGAAGATCGCCGTCCAGATGCCGGTCACGATCACGTTGCCGACAAAGAGGATTGCCGCCAGAACATGGAGCGCCTTCAACGACGTCATCAGCGTGAGGGACACGCGCGTTACGGGGTGACCGGCGCGATCGGCGCGATCGCGCGTACCCCTGAAGGGGTCGATATCGCCTTGGCGGCCGCCGACTGCGCGGCCTGATGGATCGCCGCGCGGATACGGGGATACGTACCGCACCGACAGAGATTGCCTTGCATGGCCGTATCGATGTCGGCATCCGAGGGCGACGCGTTCGCGCTCAGCAGCGCCACCGCCGACATGATTTGGCCCGACTGACAGTAGCCGCACTGCGGCACGTCGAGCGCGGCCCAGCTGCCTTGCACCGCGTCGGCCACCGGACCGCGAAGGCCTTCAATTGTGGTGATCGCCTTGCCAACCGCGGCCGACACCGGCGTCACGCACGACGGCACGGGCACCCCGTCAATGTGCACCGTGCAGGCGCCGCAGGCGGCGATGCCGCATCCGAACTTGGTGCCGGGTAATCCGAGCGTCTGCCGCAGCACCCAGAGCAAGGGCGTGTCGGCATCCACGGTGACCGTGGCCGGTGCGCCGTTCACCACGAGTGCAAGAGGAACATTGGTTGGCGCCGTCATGACGTGGCCTCACTCGGCATGCGCAACGGCAGTGAACGCAGGCGCGTGCCCGTGAGCGTGAACAGGGCGTTCGCCACGGCGGGCGCGATCGGAGGCAGTCCCGGCTCGCCAATCCCCGACGGGGGGTCGAGGCTCGGGACGATATGCGTTTCAATCACGGGACACTCGTCGATGCGCAGCAAGCGATAGTCGTGGAAGTTGGACTGGCGTGGGGTCCCGTCGCTGACGGCCAGCTCGCCGTACAGCGCTGCGGAGAGTCCGTCGATGATGCCGCCCTCGATCTGCTGCGCAATGATGTTCGGATTCACGGGCAGTCCGCAATCGACGGCGGCCACCACGCGATGCACGCGAATACGACCGTCGGCCGCGACCGACACCTCGGCGACTTCGGCGACGATCGAGCCGAACGCCGCGTGCAACGCGATGCCGCGGGCACGTGGTCGGCCGTCAGCCGTCGGCTCAAGCGATGTTCCCCAGCCACTCTTCGCGGCGGCGAGTTGCAACACGCGCAGTGCCCGCGGATGCGACTGCAGCATCGCGGCACGATACGCGGCCGGATCCTGCTTGGCCGTGGCCGCGAGCTCGTCGATGAAGCTCTCCACGAAGAACGCCTGATGCGAGTGGCCAACGCTGCGCCACGAGCCCACGGGAATCGCACTCTCGGTTTCAGTGTGCGACGTATGCAGGGCCGGAAAGGCATACGGTTGATCCCACGTGCCTTCGCTGGTCGTGCGATCGGGCCCCCTCTGCGTGAGCAAAAAGCCCACGCGGTTGCTGTACGCCTTGAACGGGGGCTGTCCCGCCGAGTGTGCAACGAAGGCGGTCACGCGCCCGCCGGCGTCGAGCGCTGCGCGCAGTCGCGACACCGTGGCCGGTCGATAGAAATCATGACGCAGGTCGTCTTCGCGCGACCAGATCACCTGCACCGGAAATCCCGGCGCCGCTTTCGCGATGGCCGCCGCTTGGGCGATGTAGTCCACATCGAGTCGACGGCCAAAGCCACCGCCAAGCATATGCCGATGCACGGTGACACGGTCTTCGTCGAGTTCGAGCACATGCGCCATCGCCGCGCGCGCGTAGCCCGGGGCCTGCGTACCGACCCACAGTTCGGCGCCCTCGTTGGAGACGCGGACGGTGGCATTCATCGGCTCCATCGGGGCATGCGCGAGGAAGGGCACCTCGTAGGTGGCGTCGACCGAGCGGGTCGAGGCGTTGAGCGTCTTCTTCGCCCCGCCGTAGAAGCGCATCGGCATGCCATCGTCGTTGCGCACGGCATTACGGATGTCCTGCAGCACCGTCACGGTGGAGACCGCGCTGGTGTTCGCCGTTGCGACCGTTTTTGCTGCCGTTTTTGCCAGCACGTTCGCCGCGTTGCGTGCTTGCCACCACGACTCGGCCACCACCGCCAGCGCCGGCGGATCGCCATACTTGCTGCCGGGCAGCGTGATCACCGCGCGCACGCCGGGCATGGCGCGAGTCTGCTGGAGTTGCGCGTCGGAGACGACCGGCGCCGTGGTCACGCCGAACGGGCTCATGACAACGGCGGCAGACAGCATGTTGGGCAGCGACACGTCGATGGCGTAGGTCGCGGTGCCGTTCGACTTGGCCGCCGAGTCGAGCCGACGCATCGGCGTGCCGATGACCGTGAAGTTGGCCGCCGCCTTGAGCGTGATCTCGGCGGGACGATGCATCACCGCCAACGCGGCCAGTTCGCCGAAGCGGAGGCGCCGACCGTCGGCGCCGACCACCACACCCTGTTCGACCCGGCAGGTCGACACCGCGACACCCCACGTGGCGGCGGCCGCCGCGATCAGCGATGCGCGCGCCGACGCACCGGCCTCGCGCATGGGCATCCAGCAGTCACGTACGCTCGACGAACCGCCAGTGAGCATGATGCCCAACTCACGCGCCGTTTTGGCCATGATCCAGCGGATACCGCGCTCCAGCGTGCCGTCGGCGTCGGGCGAGATGGGCAGCCCCTCCACCAGCACCGAGACGTTGCCGTAGATCTTGTCGATCGGGCTGTGCTCCACCCGGACTCGAGTCCACTCGCACCCGAGTTCTTCGGCCATGAGCATGGCGAGCGCGGTGTGCACGCCCTGCCCCATCTCCGCCTTGGGCACCACCACCGTGACCGTGTCATCGGGCGCGATGGTGAGCCAGCCGTTCAAGGCGACGGCGTTGCCGGCGGTGTCGGGCGGCGTACGTCCGATGAGCCGCTGTCGTGGCGGGAGGAGCGCCCAGCCCAGAAACAGCGCGCCTCCGGTGCCCAGCCCAGCCAGCAGAAAGGTGCGGCGTTTCATGTTCTCATCGGTTCGGCGTCATATTGTTCTGTGCGTGCTTTCAAGATGCGACAGGAAGCCCTCGCCGACTACTCCCCGCCATTCTACGCCAGATCGTTCATGTCATACGTGACTCGCACTCTCCTGCTGCTGACCACGTGCGGGTGCCTGGCCTGCGGAGAGAAGCCGGCCAAGGTTGCCCAAGCTCAGACGCTGGGCCCGGAAGACATGCAGCTCGTCTCGTCGGACAAGAGCTTCGCGCTGGAGCTGATCGGTGATTCCGTGCATGTCTACATGCCGGGGAGCCGGGTGAGCGTGCCGTCCCCGTACATCGAGAACATGAAGTACGCCGACGGCCGACTGCGGTTCGATATTCGCGGCCTTGGCGTGCGCATCTTCGACGTGGGCGACGGTACGGAGCAGGGCGCGGCGATCAGCCAGCGAGAGGCGCTCCTGTTCATTTCCAGCGTCACGCGCAATCAGGCGAAGCAGGAGAGCGCGGCGAAGTAAGCGCGGCCGGCCGGGTTACGAACTACAGCTCAGCATCGAACACCCGGCCTTGACCCTCGCCCACTCCGGCCGACGCGCGGCGAAGTGCGCGTACGCCGGCTGATCGTCGTACGGCCGGCGCATGACCTCGAGCAACGTGTGCACCAGTGACACATCACCATCGGTCGCCGCATCGATGGCCTGCTGCGCGAGATAGTTACGGAGCACGTAGCGCGGATTCACAGCGTGCATGGCCGCACGACGTTCAGCGGCACTCCGACCATGTTGCTGCACCAGCGCATGCCAGCGGCGCAACCACGCGTTCAGCGCTTCGGCCTTCGCGTCGCGTTTGGCGTCGTCGTAGAACACGTCACCGAGTACGCTGATGGGATGGACGGCCGGCAGCATGTCGCCGATCTCGCCGAGGGCGCGGAAGAAGAGCGTGTAGTCCACCTCGGCCTCGTAGAGCAGCGCGAACCCCTCGCGCACCAGCAGCTGTTCCGCCTCGCCGCGTGCCACAAAGCCGAATTTGGCGGCGTTCATGGCCTCGTATTCGGCCAGGTACACGTCGCCGAATCGCTCAAGGGCGCTCTGCAGGGCGTCACCGCTGTCGAACAACGGCGCGATGGATTCGGCGAGGCGCACGAGGTTCCACTGTGCGATGGCCGGCTGCTGTCCGAAGCGATACCGGCGCATGCTGGCATCGGTGGTGTTGGGCGTCCAGGTGGGATCGAAGTGGTCGAGCCAGCCGTACGGACCGTAGTCGATCGTGATTCCCAGGATCGACATGTTGTCGGTGTTCATCACGCCGTGCACGAAGCCCACGCGCATCCAGTGCACGATCATGTGGGCGGTGCGCTCGCACACCTGGGCAAACCACGCGATGCGGCGTTCAGTGGTGTCGGCGATGCCGGCCAACGTGGGAAAGTCGCGCGCGATGGTGAAGTCGACGAGTTGCGCGAGCAACGCCAGGTCGTCGCGCGCCGCCATGATCTCGAAGTTGCCGAAGCGGATGAACGACGGCGCGACGCGACACACAATGGCACCCGGTTCCGGCGCGGCGTTGCCATTGTAGAACATGTCACGCACCACGCGATCACCGGTGGACACGAGCGACAGGGCGCGGGTGGTCGGCACGCCGAGATGGTGCATCGCCTCGCTGCACAGGAATTCGCGAATCGACGAGCGCAGCACGGCGCGGCCGTCGGCGGTGCGCGAGTATGGGGTGGGACCGGCTCCCTTGAGCTGCAGCTCCCATCGCTCGCCGGCGGCGTTCACGACTTCGCCCAGCGACATGGCTCGGCCGTCGCCGAGTTGACCGGCCCAGTTTCCGAACTGATGTCCGCCGTAGCAGGCGGCGTACGGAGCCATGCCCGGGAGCAGGTCATTCCCGCCGAACACGCGGGCAAACGCGGGCGACCGCACATCCTCCTCGGCGATGCCGACGAGGGCGGCGACCTCGTGGGCATGGGCCACCAGCGCAGGGTCGGCCACGGGGGTCGGGGCGGCCGCACTCCAAGCGGCACCGAGCACCTGCCGGCGCCGATTCGACCGGTCGGGGTCTCCCGGCAGTTCGTTGACGAAGCGATTATCGAAGCGATGCGTGTGCACCGCTGTAACATAGGGAAGCGCGCTGGTCGTGGGCACTCCGGGCCCCTGTTCTGTGTATATCCTCTACTATGTCAGACTTCATCAAGCCTTCTGTTGACGAGCTGGCTCGGACGCTCACGCGCGAGCAGTTCACTGTCACCCAGCAATCGGGAACCGAGCCGCCGTTCCGCAATGAGTTCTGGGACCACCATGAAGACGGCCTCTACGTCGATATCGTGAGTGGTGAGCCGCTGTTTTCATCGCTCGACAAATTCGACTCCGGCTGCGGCTGGCCGAGCTTCACGAAGCCGGTGGCACCGCAGGTCCTGGAGAAGGAAGATCGCTCGCACGGCATGCGCCGCGTGGAAGTGCGGTCGAAGGATGCCGACTCGCATCTCGGGCACGTGTTCGACGACGGTCCGCGCGAAGCCGGTGGGCTCCGCTACTGCATCAATTCCGCGTCCTTGCGTTTCATTCCGCTCGAGCAACTCGACGCGGAAGGGTATGGCGACTTCCGGCGGTTGTTCGCATGAGCGAGCAGCAGACAGAGGTCGCGATTCTGGCCGGCGGCTGCTTCTGGGGGGTGGAAGAGATCCTGCGCGCCGTGCCGGGCGTCCTCGACACCGACGTGGGGTACACGGGCGGGTGGCTGGAGCACCCGGTGTATGACGACACGCACGATAGTGCGTCGGGACACGCCGAAGCGGTGCGCATCGTGTTCGACCCCACGATCCTGAGTTTCGAGTCGTTGCTGGAGAACTGGTTCTTCCGGTTGCACGATCCGACGACGCTCAATCGCCAGGGCAACGACGTGGGCACGCAGTATCGCTCGTCGATCTTCTACACCACGCCCGCGCAGCGCGAGACGGCGGAGCTGGTAAGGGCGCGGGTGGCGCAGTCGGGGCTGTGGAAGCGGCCGATCTCGACGGAAATTGCGCCGGAAGCCACCTGGTGGACCGCCGAGGGCGAGCACCAGGATTTTCTGCAGAAGAACCCGTACGGGTATAACTGCCACTACATGCGGTAGTCGCGATCAGCGACCTGCACCAACAACAGCTGGAACACGGATCGAAAACTGGATTCCACCGATTACACAGATAAACAACGAGCGCTTTGGCTTATCCGTGTGATCGGTGTCATCGATGTGAATCCGTGTTCCAGCTGTTGCTGTTAGAACGATCTCGCCGTTCAGCACCACCGCTGGCCGACCCCGGGGCTTGCTCCAGCCGTTATCGGTCGCTCGCGGTGGCCGCGGGGCATGGACGGCACGAGGCGGATTCGCCACATTAGCCCACCGTTGATCGGTTGAGCAACCGCGGCGACACGCTCCCCTCCTTCCGCTGAATCCCTTCATGTCCAGGACATTGCACCGACGTGCTGCCTCGTTGGCGGCGCTCTCGCTCCTGTGTGCACCCATTGCGGCGCACGCGCAGGAGTTCGACAAGCTGCACTTCCGCTCGATCGGGCCCGCCACGATGTCGGGGCGCATCTCCGATCTGGCCATCTACGAGGCCAATCCGGCCATCTGGTATGTGGGCACGGCGCACGGTGGCGTGTGGAAGACCACCAGCAATGGCGCGCTCTTCACGCCGCTCTTTCAGGATCAGGGGCTGATCGCGATCGGCGATGTGGCCGTGTCGCAGATCAACCCGGATCTCGTGTGGGTGGGCACCGGTGAGTCGAACAACCGGCAGAGCACGTCGTGGGGCAGCGGCGTCTACAAGTCGACCGACGGCGGCAAGACCTTTGCCATGATGGGGCTTCCCCAGTCGAAGCATATCAATCGCATCGTGATCCATCCCACGAACAACGATGTGGTGCTGGTCGCAGCGACCGGACCGCTGTTCGGCCCGGGCGGCGAGCGCGGGGTGTACAAGACCACCGACGGTGGCAAGAGCTGGAAGCAGGTGCTCAAGGGTGACGACGACACGGGTGCGAACGATCTCGTGATGTCGTCGACCGATCCGAACATCCTCTTCGCGTCGATGTACCAGCGCCGTCGCACGGCCTGCTGCATGAACGGTGGTGGCCCCGGCAGCGCGCTGTGGAAGTCCATCGACGGCGGCGACACGTGGACTAAGGTGACCGGCACCGGTTTCCCCACGGGTCCGTTGGGACGCATCGCCGTGGACGTGTTCCGTCAGAGCGCGAACATCGTGTACGCCACGGTGGAAGGCCCGGCCCCGGGGGCGCAACGCGCCGCGGCCGCGACCGAGAACATGGAAGCGGCACCGGCGGCACCGGCAGGGCGCGGTGTGGTGGCCGGTGTGTCGGGCATCTACAAGTCCACCGATGGCGGTGCCACGTGGACCAAGCAGAGCAACACCAATGCGCGCCCCATGTACTTCAGCCAGCTGCGGATCGATCCGGTGAACCCGGAGCGCATCTACATGGGCGGCGTGGGGCTGCACCTGTCGGTGGACGGCGGACGCAATTTCGAAACCGACGCCGCGCTTGTGGTGCACGACGACGTGCATGGCATCTGGATCGATCCGAAGAACCCGGAGCACGTGATTATCGGTAACGACGGCGGCCTGGCCACGTCGTACGACATGAGCCGCACCTGGCAGTTCATCGAGAACGTGCCGGTGGGGTTGTTCTACCACGTGGGCTTCGACATGGAGACGCCGTACAACGTGTGCGGCGGGATGCAGGACAACTACGACTGGTGTGGACCCAGCGCGTCGCGCATGAATCGCGGCATCTTCAACTACGACTGGTTCCAGATTCTTGGTGGCGACGGTTTCGTGGCCATTCCCGACCTGCGTGACTCGCGCATCATCTATACCGAGTCGCAGGACGGAAACATGGTGCGTCGCAACAAGGTGACCGGCGAGTCGAAGTCGATTCGCCCCACGCCGCAGAACGTGGTGAACGCCACCGCCGGTGAAGCGTACCGCTTTCATTGGGACACGCCGCTCCTGCTGTCGCCGAACGATCCCGGCGTCTTGCTGGCGGCGGCCAATCGCGTGTTCCGCAGCACCGATCGCGGTGACTCGTGGACGGCGATCAGCCCCGACCTCACGAAGAACGAAAAGCGCGATGACATCGTGACGATGGGGCTCAAGGGCAGCGACATCGCGATCTCGCGCAACGACGGCATTTCGCAGTGGCCCACGATCGTGGCGCTGGCCGAGTCGCCGAAGCAGAAGGGCGTGTTCTACACCGGCACCGACGATGGCACGGTGAGCATGTCGAAGGACAACGGCGCCACGTGGCAGAACATCACGAAGAACCTGCCGGGCTTCCCCGCCGGTCATGCGTTTGTGTCGGAAGTGGTGCCGTCACGTTTCGAGTCGGGCACGGTGTATATCACGGTCGATAACCACCGCCTCAATGATTACGCGCCCTACGTGTGGGCGAGCACTGATTTCGGCGCCTCGTTCAAGCCCATCACCGTGGGGCTGATCGGCGAAGTCGTGAAGACGCTCACCGAAGACACGCGCAATCCCGACGTGCTGTACGTGGGTACCGAAACGGGCATTTTCCTCACGCTCGATCGTGGCAAGACGTGGAAGCGTCTCAAGGCGAACTTCCCCACGGTGCGTGTGGACGAACTCACGATTCATCCGCGTGACAACGCGCTGTTGGTGGCCACACATGGTCGCGCGCTCTGGATTCTCGATCATCTCGAGCCGATCCAGGAGTTCACGACGGCGCAAAAGGCCGATGCTACGTTGTTCACGCCGGGCCCGTCGTTGCAGTGGAAGGCCAAGGACGACCGCAACGACGAGTTCTGGGGACATCAGTTCTTTACCGGGGAGAACCCGCCCACGGAAACGGTGCTGCAGGTGCACCTGAAGAAGGCCGTCACCAACCCGATGCTGCGCATCAGCGATGCGAAGGGCGCGGTGGTGCGTGAACTGGCGATGCCGGCCGCGAAGAACGTGGCGGGCATCCAGACCGTGTGCTGGGATCAGCGCGTGGAGCCGATCCGTGAGGCGGCGCCGGCTGGTGGTCCGCCGGCTGGCGGACCTGGTGGTGGTGGTGGTGGATTCGGCGGCGGTGGCCGTGGGCCGATTCCGGGGCTGCCGACGCCGTTGCCGACGGTGGGCTATCTCCCCGAGAACCCCTGTGCACCGGCCGGCGGTGCGGGCGGTGGATTCGGTCGTGGCGGCGGCGGGGCCAATCAGGGTCCGCAGGTGTTGCCGGGCACGTACACGGTGGCGCTGGTGGTCGATGGCAAGACGGTGGAATCGAAGCCGCTCACGATCGTGATGGACCCGCAGGTGCAGCTCACGGCGGCGCAGCGCGTGGCCTACAACGCGCTCGCCACCGACCTGCACACCGCGCAGCAGGCCGGCGCCGCGGCGGCGGCCCCGATGACGGCGCTGTTGGCCGAAGTCCGGAAGGCGGCGGCCAAGATGGATTCCACGCCCACGCTGGCCGACAGCGTGAAGACGCAGTTCGCGGCGTTCCGAAAGGACTTCGACGCCGTCCGCGCCAAGCTCGGGGCGGGTGCGCCGGCGGTGGCGTTCGGTCCCGGTGGTGGCGGTGGCGGTGGTGGCGGCGCGGGCTTCGGTACCAACGACGCCAACGTGCTGGCGCGCCTGGGCGCGGTGAAGAGCGGCATGCTGGGGCTGTGGGAAACGCCGAGCGAGTCGGTGCAACGCCAAGCCACGTCGGCCAAGGCGGCCGTGGAAGCGGCCGTGGCTGAGTCGAAGACGTTCATGGCGCGGGCCCGCACGATGAGCGCGCTGCTGGCGGCCAACGGCATCACGATGGCGGTGCCGGCGAACTAGCCGTTCGGCACCGAACTGGCTGGTCGTTGGGGAGATAGACACGAGGGGCCGGTCCACCATGGACCGGCCCCTCGTGGCGTAACGGACCTCCAGCCAACGGGTTACGGCCGCTTGGCCACCAGCTCGATTTCCACCGAGGCATTCAGCGGCAGGCCGGCCACGGCCACCGTGGTGCGGGCCGGGAACGGGGCGGTGAAGCGCGTGGTGTAGGCCGCGTTCATGGCGGAAAAATTCGCCATGTCGGTGAGGTACACGTTGCACTTGATCACGTCGTCCATCGTCAGACCGGCGTCTTCCACCACCGCCTGCAGGTTGTCGAACACGCGGTGCGTCTGGGCGGTCACGTCGCCGTCGATGAGCGTGGACGTGGCCGGGTCGATGGGCGTCTGACCCGAGCAATACAGCAAATCGCCGGCCCAGACAGCATGGGAGTACGGGCCGATGGCGGCGGGACCGCGCGGGCTGAAGGCAGCAGAACGGGGCATGGGAGATCGGGAGAGGGGTGGGACCGTGACGTGTCGCTCAGAGATTGTACCGATGCGCGCAAGGCCGGTCTACGTGGTGCCGATACTCGGGGTGATGCCAGCCAACGCCCCGCACCTGCAGCTCGACCCCGCCGACCCTGAAGAATCGCCCGTCCGCGCGCGGATGAGCCGCATTCTCGAGGGCAGCGATTTCCCGGCGCTGTCCAAGCAGATCGTCGAAACCATCTCGGCGTTGGACGACGACGCCAGTTCGCTGCAGCGATTGGCCAATGTGGTGCTGCGTGAATACAGCCTCACGCTCAGTGTGGTACGCACCGCCAACAGCGTCCACTACCGGCGGTCGGGGCGCGCGATTCA
>CANHJV010000056.1 GCA_947461225.1 Gemmatimonadota bacterium
ACGACCACCGTGCGGCGCGATACACGCGGACGTCGGTAGTGGAGCCGATCGCGGTGCCCGCGCTGTTCATCGACCGCGACGGCACGCTGATCGCTGACGCGCACTACCTCGCGGACGCGAGCCGCGTCCATCTGCTGGCGGGTGCGGCCGCCGCCGTCGCCGCGGCGAACGCGGCCCAGGTGCCGGTGGTCGTGGTGACCAATCAGTCGGGCATCGCCCGCGGGCTGATCACGCACGCGCAGTATGAGGCGGTGCGCGACCAGACCAACGCGCTGCTGCGCGCGGACGGTGCGGAGGTGCTGGCCACGTACCACTGTCCGCACTGGGGACACCCGAAGGAGCCCTGCGCGTGCCGCAAACCGGGCCTCGGGATGTACCGTGAAGCGGCCGCAGCCCATCAGCTCGACCTGACGCACAGCGCGTATATCGGCGATCGGTGGCGGGATGTGCAGCCGGCGCTGGCCACCGGCGGCATCGGCATTCTGGTGCCCGGGGTCGAAACGCCCGCGGCCGACGTGGAGGAGGCGCGCTCGGCGCTCTCCGCCCGCATCTTCATGGCGGAGCACATCCTCGATGCGGTGTCGATGGCGCTGGCCATGATCGCCGCCCGTGCGCCCCTGCAGTCGCCGCCGGGAGTGCAGTAGTTTGGGCGTCATGACGTCACACGCGCGTATCTCCGTGCTCGCCTCGGGTGGCGGGTCCAACCTGCAGGCGCTGATCGACCACTTCGCAGGCCCGGCGGCTAGCGCCGGCGTGATCACCTTCGTGGCCTCCGAGCGAGCGGAAGCGGGCGCCCTTGATCGCGCCCGCGCCGCGGGCATCGCCACGGGTGTGCTCGACGCCCCGCACGACGGCGATGCGATCCTCTCGCTGCTCGAGACGGCGAAAACCGATGTGCTGGTGCTGGCCGGCTATCTGAAGCTGGTGCCCCACGATGTCGTCCGCGCCTTCCGTGGACGCCTGCTAAACGTGCACCCCGCGCTCCTGCCGTCGTTCGGCGGTCCCGGCATGTACGGCGCGCGCATTCACCAAGCCGTGCTCGATCACGGGGCCACGCTCACCGGCGTCACCGTGCACTTCGTCGACGAGCACTTTGACCGTGGGCCCATCATCGCACAATGGCCCGTCCCGGTGCTGCCCGGCGACGACGCGGCACTGCTGGCGACGCGCGTGCTGCGCACCGAGCACCGTCTCTTGCCACTGTGTGTGGCCGCCGTCGCATCGGGCGCCATCGTGCTCGGCGACGACAATCGCGTGCACGGACATCTCGACATCCCCGTGCCGATGCGCGCGCCAGACTCGCGCTTTGCGCTCACCGAGGACACCGTCGGTCCATCACCGGCGTTTGCCACCGACGTCGCGCGACTCTTTCCGCGCTGAACACCATCTGCGGTTCTTCTCTTTCTCCTGATCCCGTCACCATGCGCGCGCTGCTTTCCGTGTCCGACAAGTCCGGCCTTGTGCCCTTCGCCACCGGTCTCGCCCAACAGGGCTACGAGCTGGTGTCCACCGGCGGCACGGCCAAGGTCCTACGGGAAGCCGGTCTCGCCGTGCAAGACGTCAGCGAGATCACGGGCTTCCCGGAAATGCTCGACGGACGCGTAAAGACGCTGCACCCGGTGATTCATGGTGGCCTGCTGGCGCGACGCGACCTGCCGGAGCACATGGACGCCATCAAGGCGCACAAGATCGGGACGATCGATCTCGTGGTGGTGAACTTGTATCCGTTTCGCGAAACGGCCGCCAAGCCGAACGTGCATCCGGAAGACGTGATCGAGAACATCGATATCGGTGGCCCCTCGATGCTGCGCTCGGCCGCGAAAAACTTTGCGTCGGTGTGGGTCATCGTTGACCCGGCGGACTACGCGCATGTCCTCGAGATCGTGCAGGCGGGCGGCGACGACCTCGCCTTCCGCACGTTGCTGGCCGAGAAGGTGTACGCGCACACCAGCAGCTACGACGCGGCGATTGCGCAGTGGTTCGCGCAGCAGCGCGGCGAGCCGTTCCCCGATCGCTATCCCATCGCCTTCGAGAAGCAGCAGGCGTTGCGCTACGGCGAGAACCCGCAGCAGCGCGCGGCGTTCTACGTGGAGAAGCCTGGCGCCGGCCTTGGCGCATTGGTGCAAAAGGGCGGCAAGGAACTCTCCTTCAACAATCTGCTCGACCTCGAGGGCGCGTTGCTCGCCATCGAACCCTTCGCCGATCAGCCGGCGTGCGCGATCATCAAGCACACCACGCCCTGCGGCGTGGCCACCGGCATCGACGCCCTCTCGGCCTACAAGAAGGCGTTGGCCTGTGATCCCGTGTCGGCGTTCGGCAGCGTGATTGCCTTTACGGTGCCGGTCGATGTCGCCGCGGCGGAAGCCATCTCCAGCTTGTTCGTGGAGTGCATCGTGGCGCCATCATTCTCGGATGACGCCGTCGAGATTCTCGGCCGCAAGAAGAACCTGCGCGTGTTGGAAGGGCGCGCGAACTGGCCGACGAGCGGCATGGACTACAAGCGCGTGCGGGGCGGCCTACTCGTGCAGGATCGCGCGCCCGCACCGGTAGAGCCGGCGCAATGGAATGTAGTGACCAAGCGTCAGCCCACGACCGAAGAGATGGTGGACCTGCACTTCGCCTGGAAGTCGGTGGCCAGCGTGAAGTCGAACGCCATCGTGCTGGTGCACGACGGCGCCACGATCGGCATCGGTGCCGGCCAGATGTCACGGGTGGATGCCAGCTTCCTGGCGGTACACAAGGCAACGAGCGTGGGCCATGTCACCGAAGGCGCCGCGCTCGGCTCCGACGCGTTCTTCCCGTTTCGCGACGGCATCGATCAAGCCGCGGCAGCTGGCGTAAAAGCCATTGTGCAGCCCGGCGGATCGGTGCGCGACGCGGAGGTCATTGCGGCAGCCGATGAGCATGGCATCGCGATGGTGTTCACCGGCGAGCGCCTGTTCCGTCACTAGGAACCCCGGCGCTCGTCGTTCCGTTCACCTGCCATTCACACAGCGCTGCTTTGCCCGCGCCTGTCCCGTATGCCCTTTTCAGCCCCATTATGCGCGCTCCCCGCTCCACGTTCCGCATTCTTTTTGCCGCGACCGGCCTCCTCCTCTTGGGCGGCTGCGGCGACGAACTGTCCACGTTGCCCGTGGCCGCGCCCCGCTTCACCGCCACCGTGGTGTTCGGTGCGAGCCTCGATGACACGGGCAACGTGTGCAACCTGAGTCCGGTCAGCTGCCCGCCGGCACCGTACTTCAATGGGCGAGTCTCCAACGGCCCGTTGTGGGTGGAGCTAGTGGCTGCGAAGTACGGCACCACCGTCACCCCGTCGCGCACCGGCGGAACAAACTATGCGTACTCAGGGGCGCGCACGGGACCCATCGCGGGTACCACGCAGGGCGTGCCGAGCATGGTGCAGCAGGTTGAGGAGTATCTCGCCAAGACCACAACCAGTTCGCGTGCCAAGGTCCTGTTCGTGCTGAACGTGGCCACGGTGGGCAACGACATCAACGATGCGCTCACGCAGTCGTTCACCAACCCGCAGGCCCCGGCCACGATCATTGGCGGCGCCGTGGTGAACACCGTGAACATGATTGGCCGCTTGTACGCCAACGGCGCGCAAAACGTGCTCCTGGTGAACAGCGTCAACATTGGTCAGACGCCGCTGGTGCGCGCGCAGGGTGCTGCGGCGTCGGCCGGCGCCACGCAGCTTTCCACGCAGTTCAATGCCGGGCTCAATGGCCAGTTGGCGGCGCTCCGCGCCTCGATGCCGTTGCTCAACCTCTACGTGCTCGACGCCGGCGCCATTCATGCGGCGGTCATTGCCAACCCGACCGGTTTGGGGTTCGCGAGTGCCACGCTGCCCTGCCTGACCACGGCGCCAGCCGCGGTCTGCTCCACCCCGGACAGCTTCTTCTTCTGGGACGGCTTCCATCCGACAGCTGCGGGGGGACGGTTGGTGTTCCAGCGCGCCGTCGAAGTCCTTGATGCCGGCATCTCCCCGCGCTAGGTCGCACCACCATGTTGACTGAGCGTCGGGCGATGCCAACCCGCGTCACCGCCGGCCCAGCCGTCGTGGCTGTCGCGCTCCTCGCGCTTCTGAGTGCGGCACGGCCGCTGGTTGCCGTGCCGCTCGCCGCGCAGTCCAAGCCTAAAACCAATCGCGCGACCCCCGCCACAACGGGAGCCGCGCTCCTTGGCGGATGGACGGGCACCGCCACCGTGCCGCTACCGGACAGCGTGATCGTGGTGCCCGTGCTGTACACGTTCACCCAGTTGGGGACCACCGTGGCCGGTCAGGCAATGGTGCCGGGTCAGGGCAGCGGACCGATTTCCAACGTGGTCCTCACCGGCAAGCAGGTGCGCTTTCGCGTGACGGCACCGGAAGGCAGGCTGCTCGAACACGACGGCACGTTTGGCGCGGACGGCAGCATCGAGGGCATGGTGAACATGGACCACCAGCCCATCGCGAAGTTCAAGATCGCGCCGAGAAAGGACTCGAAGTCGTTGCCGAAGAAGTAGTCGCGACCGGCGTGGGCGGCTCGATCTTCAGCGCCTGAAACGCCGCGTTCGAGACCAGACAATACGCAGCGAAGCAGTAAAAGCCCGGGCCGGCTGTCGCCGACAGATTGGCGGTACCCTTCCCGACCAGCAGCGCAATGAGCATGCCGACCGCGAACACGTCGGCCATCGACCACTTGCTCATCGTCTGGACCACGCCGGACAGCCGATACGACGTTGCCGTGCCGCGCAGCGCGAAGATCGGCACCAGCAACGCCGCCTTGATCAGCGGCACGAGCACGCTGAACAGCACGATCAGTCCGGCCACGAAGTTGTTGCCAGTGTTGTGCAGACTCTGAATCGCGCTGATCACACTCCGCGTCTCGTTGGAGAGTTCGCGGGTGTTCCCGAACAGCTCCATCGTGGCACGAATGGTGAGCACCGGCTGCACGAGCCCCGGCCAGAGCAACGCCAACGAAACCAGCGCCAGCGCGATCGCGAGTTTATTCCGTGAGGTCATGAGATGGTGCTACGCCGCCAGCTGGGTGATCGCGCGAACGAACGCGTCCAGCTCGGCCGTCGTGGTGAAAAGCTGTGGCGTGACCCGCACGCCGGTGACACCGGCGGTGTCGATCGCGACGGTGAAGATCTTGAAGCGCTCCATCAACGCCGTCGCGAGATCACCGGGCGTGATGCCGTCGATCCCCACGTTGGCAATCGCACCCGTGCGCGCGGGATCACTCGGGGTAAACAGCCGCACGCGCGGCACGCCGCGCACCTTTGTGGTCCAGTACTGCTGCAGCCAACGCAGGCGGGCTTCCTTACGCTGAATGCCGATCTCTTCGTGAAACGCAATCGCGTCTTCGATCGCGAGGTCGGTGTGCACCGGATGGGTGCCGGTATGATTGAGCTTCGCGATGCTGGTGGCGGGCTGTCCTTCGTCACCGTAGAGCGGCCACAGCTTCTCGATGGCGTCGCGACGCACATATAGCATGCCGGCCCCGAGTGGTGTGCCAAGCCATTTGTGCAGGCTGGCGCCGTAGTAGTCGCAGCCGAGGTCGGGGATGCGAAAGTCGAGTTGGGCGAAGGCGTGCGCGCCGTCCACCATGACCGGCACACCGCGCGCGTGCGCCATGTCGCAGATCTTCTTCACCGGCAGCACCTGGCCGGTGATGTTGATCATGTGACACACCATCAGCAGGCGCGTGCGGGGCGTGATGGCGTTGGCGTACACCTGCACGATCTCGTCGTCGCTGCGCGGGTCGAGCGGCACGGTCACCGTGCGGTTCACGATGCCCCAGCGGCGGCGCATGAGGGCGAACTGATCGAGCATGGCGCCGTAGTCGTGCACCGCCATCACCGCTTCGTCGCCGGCCTTCCAGTCGAAGCCCGAGACGACCGTGTCGAGCGACTCGGTGGTGTTGCGGGTGATGATCAGCTCCTCGGGCGAGCATCCCGCCAGCGCGGCTAGCCGGGCCTGCACCCGTGCCTTGTTGGTGCCCTGCACCGTGCGCATGTAGCGCGAGCTCTGGGCGTTGACGGCCCGTACATGGCCGATGAAGCGCTCCAGGACCGGCTGCGACTGCATGGAGTAGTAGCCATGCTCGAGGTGCACATAGTCGGCGGGGACCAGATACTTGGCCCGCAACACGTCCCAGAAATCGGCGCGGCGAGCGAGCTCTTCTACTGGTAGGCGGGAAAACGCCCGTAGCTGGGCTGGCGTGAACAGGAGGCCGAGGGAGGCACTCCCAAGGGCGCCGCCTGCGGTACGGAGAAATTCGCGCTTGTCCATGCGTCGGGGGGAGATGAGGGGCCCGGACCCGGCGGGAAGCAGTTGTGCCCCCCGTCGCTGTCTGCGAACTTACCTGATTGTGTCAGCTCCGGCCGCCCCCGGTCCGGAGCCGCCCCACCTTCCGTCCAGTCCATGACCGTCGCAGCCACCGATACCGCGACTGCCGCTTCCCGGCCAGCCGCCGCCATGAGTGCCGGCGCGGCCGAGCTTGATTACCGCCCGTCGTACCTGGCCGCCGCCATCGCCGGCCTCGTCGTGTTTCTCCTGTACGTCGTCACGCTGGCCCCGACGACATCCATGTGGGACACCAGCGAGTATATCGCGGCCGCATACGTCCTCGGCATTCCGCACCCGCCGGGCAATCCGTTCTTCGTGTTGATCGGACGCGTCTTCGCGATCCTGCCGATCGCGCCAACCGTCGCCATGCGCATCAATGTGCTGGCGGCGCTGTCGAGCGCGGTGTCGGCCGGGTTGTGGTTCCTGATTACCGAACGTGTGCTCGTCCAGTGGATGCCGCGTCGCTGGCAGCGCATCGCCGGCGGTGCACTGGCCGCACTGATTGGGGCCACCGCGTTCACGGTGTGGAATCAGTCGGTCGTGAACGAAAAGGTGTACACGGTGTCGCTGGTGGGCTTAGCGATCATCTGTTGGCTCACCGTGCGCTGGTGTGACGACCCGGAAGGCCCCGTGGCCGACCGTCTCTTGGTGCTCGTCGCCTACCTGCTCGGCCTGGGCTACGCCAACCACATGGCCGGCATGCTGGCCGCGCCGGCCGTCGGACTCGCGGTCCTGATCCGTCGACCGTCATCGATTCTGCGCTGGAAGTTGTTGGTGGCCTGTGGCGCCGCGCTGGTGTTCGGCATGACGCCGTTCGCCACGCAGCCGATTCGCGCCGCGCACTTCCCCGCAATCAACGAAGGCGAACCCACCGGTTGCGTCACGGAGTTGAAGGCCGACTGCACCTTCTCGGCGCTCACGTACGATCGCTTCATGTACAACTTCAATCGCGGCCAGTACGGCAAGCCGGAGCTCGGTGAGCGCCAGGCGCCGTTAACCGCGCAGGTCGGCATGTACTGGCTGTACTTCAAGTGGCAGTGGCTCCGCGACGCGTATCAGGAGAACCCCGGACTGCAGAACGGGCTCGCGGTGTTCTACTTCATTTTGTGCATCCTCGGTGGCTGGATGCACTTCAAAAAGGACCGACGTAGCTTCTGGTTCTTCGGGCCACTCATCGGCACGATGACCTTCGGGCTGATCTTCTACCTGAATTTCAAGTACGGACACAGTCAGGCACTGGACCTTGGCGACTCCGTACCACGTGAAGTACGCGATCGAGATTACTTCTACCTGTGGAGCTTCTCGGCACTCAGCGTGTGGGCCGCGCTTGGACTGATTTACCTCTGGGAAACGGTCGCGAGCCTCTTTGGCGCTGACGAAGTGAAGCTGGGCCGCGATACGGTGGTGGAGCCGCGCACGCGTAGCTTCCTGCTGGCGTCGCCGTTGCTGGCCGTGGCGTTCATCCCGTTGTTCGGCAACTGGCAGCAGGCCTCGCGCAACAACCAGACCGACACCACCGATTTCGCGCGCGACCTGCTCAACTCGGTCGAGCCCTACGGCATTCTGATCACCGTCGGGGACAACGACACCTTCCCGCTCTGGTATGCGCAGGAAGTCGAAGGCATCCGCAAGGACGTCATCGTGGCCAATACGTCGTTGATGAACACCGACTGGTACACGCGACAGATGATCCGTCGCCCAGTGTACGAGTACGATGCGGCCAAGGGTCCGGAGATTTACCGCAGCCAGCAGTGGAAGAAGCCGGTCGGTCCGCCGGTGAAGATGACGTTCGACGAAGCCGACGCGCTGCCACTCGCCATTCAGACGCCGCCGAACACCGCGTTCCAGAAGGGCGACATCATCGCGGCGCCGCGTTCGCCGCAGCTCATGCGCGCCGACCAGCTGGTGTACTTCATGATCCGCGATACGTATCCCGAGCGGCCGATCTACTTCAGCCGCACGGCGGGCGGATATCCGTATGAACTCGGTCTCGAGCGCTATGTCCTCACGCAGGGCATGGCCAAGAAGCTGGTGGGCCAGCAGATCATTCCGGGCCGCGACACCGTGCTCGTTCAGGGTGAAGGCATGGTGGACGTGAAGCGCTCCTATGAACTGTGGACCAAGGTCTTCACCGCCACGAAGTCGCTAGCCGCCCGCAATGGATGGGTGGACGACGCGTCGGTCGGCATCCCGGATCTGTACGTGATCAGCGGCGTCACGCTGGCCGAAGCGCTGGCGCAGACGGGCCAGACCGCCCTCTCGGATTCGGTCTACCAGCAGTCGAAGGGCATCGCGACGGCCATGCGTCGCGCGCAGGTGTTCGGCTTCGACCGTCAGCCGGCGTTGCCGGTGATGCCGGGTGCCGACGTCGGTCCGCAGCAGCAGCTCTTGGTGCCGCCGACCAAGCCCGACTCGAAGTAAGCCACAGTGCTCTGTCGAAGGCCGGGGATCAACGACATGTTGATCCCCGTCTCGTTTCCCACCTCAGGAGTCTGCCCCGTGCGTCGCTCCCGTATTGTGTTTGGGCTGTCCGTTGGCCTCGCCATGGCTTCAGCCACGTTACCGCCTGTGCTCTCGGCGCAGCAGCCGCCCGCGCCGCAGCCGCCGCGTCCCCCTGCCGGCTTCCGTGGCGGCACACAGGTCAAGCCAGGCGAAGAGTGCCCCGCCGGCACGACGGAGATCCGTCCGAACAACTGCCTCGCGCCGGCGTCACCGCCGCCGAGCATCGTGGACTATCGGCCCAAGTCCACGCTGATCGTGCCCGCCGCCGGGATGAAGTGGAAGGCGAAGTACCCGGTGGTCGATTTCCACGGCCATCCGTCGGGACTGCTCGGCAACGCCGACGGTATCGCGCGACTCGGTGCGTCGATGGACTCAGTGAACGTGCGACTCATGATCGCCGCCGACAACGTGAGTGGCGACCGGCTTGCGCGCACGATGGAGTTGGTGAATGGCTCGCCCACCATGAAGGATCGCGTGCGGCTGCTCACCGGTGTGAACTTGAACGGTGTGGGTCCGGGCTGGGCCGCGAAAGCCGTGGCCCAGCTCGAAGCCGACGTGAAGGGCGGCGCGGTGGGCATCGGTGAAATCGGCAAGGGCTTCGGCTTGAGCACGAAGAAGGCCGACGGCACGCGCCTGCGATTGAATGACCCCGACCTCGATCCGATCTGGGAGGCGGCGGCGCGTCTCAAGCTGCCCGTGTTCATTCACACCGCCGACCCGCAGGAATTCTTCCGCGAAGTCGACAACACCAACGAACGCTGGCTCGAGCTCACGCTCTTCCCCGAGCGCCTGTATCCGCAAGACAAGTATCCGAGCTTCAACCAGCTCATGGCCGAGCGCGACAGCCTGTTTCTGCGTCATCCGAAGACGACGTTCGTGGCCGCGCACCTGGGTTGGCACGCCAACGATCTCGGTCGCCTGGGACGCATGTTCGACAAGATGCCGAACGTGCTCGCCGAAGTGGGCGCGGTGCTGTACGACATCGGCCGTCAACCGCGCAGCGCGCACGACTTCTTCATCAAGTACCAGGACCGTCTGCTCTTCGGCAAGGATTCTTTCCAGCCGGAAGAGTATCCGTACTACTGGCGCGTGTTCGAAACGCGTGACGACTACTTCGACTACTACCGCGACTATCACGCCTTCTGGAAGCTGTACGGCATCGACCTGCCGGACGTGGTGCTGAAGAAGGTGTACTACCAGAACGCGCTGCGCATCATGCCGGCGATTCAGATTCCGGGCTGGCCGAAGTAGGTGGTGCGCGCGTTTTCGGGTCAGCGATTCACGTGGACAACACCGAGGCCGCGATCGCATCGAGCCCGCCGCGCATCGGATCGCACACCGGCACTCCCAGTTCTGCCGAAACCCGCGCCGCGTATTCACTCCACGCCTCGTCGGAGAGCGACGACGAGTTGATGCTCACCCCCGCCAGTCGCACGTGCTTGTTCGTAATGCGGGCGGCCGTGAGATACTGCGCCACCGCGTCGGCCAGCGGCGGGATCGGATGATTGGGGCGGTACTCGATGGTGAGCCGCGACGGGTCGTGACAGAGCACGAGGCAATCCGGCTGCGATCCGTGCAGCAGCCCCAGCGTGACGCCCGCATACGCCGGATGAAACAACGAGCCCTGCCCTTCGATCACATCCCAGTGATCGGGCGCATTGTCGGGCGACAACACCTCGGCCGCACCGGCGATGAAATCGGCCACCACCGCGTCGATCGCGATGCCTCGGCCAGCGATCATAATGCCCGTCTGCCCCGTGGCGCGGAACGTGGCCTTGGCCCCACGCGCCCGCAGCGCATTCGTGAGCGCGAGCGCCGTGTACTTCTTGCCGAGGGCGCAGTCGGTGCCCACGGTGGCGACACGCATGCCGGTGCGCTTGTCGCCCGTGCCGGCCGGGAACGTGGTATCGCTGTGCCGCACGTCCATGAGGCGCACGCCGTGCTGCTGTGCCGCGGCCACGAGCGAGGGAAACGACGACAGGCGCGTGTGCATGCCGCTCACGATATCGAGCCCGCTGGCAATCGCCGCTTCGAGATCGGGGAGCCAGGCGTCAGGCACGCGTCCGCCGACCGACGCGATCCCGATCACCAGACTGCCCGCACCACGTGCCGCGGCATCGGCGGGCGAGAGGCGCGACAGCCCCACACTCACCGTGGCCTGCGGCAGGCTCCATTCGCCGATCACATCATCGGGGCACCAATCGCGCAGCCCGCAAGCGGTCTTGGCATCGGTTGGATGGGTGGAGTCGCCGAGGTAGAGGAGGTACGGCTTGCGAAGTTCGGGCATGGGAAGGCACTCGCGGGCGATAGAGATCGGGGCGGACCATAGCGTCGTGAACGATATCGTGCGATCTCGAAATTGCACGTGCAGCGGGCGCATCCGACGGCTTTGGGGGCACCTCGGGGGTTGCCCGCGCGGGGCCCTCGCCATTTTCTTCTCTCAGGTCGTCGGCGCGCATGCCGCGCGACCCGAAGGCGTGGTGGCCGAGTGGTTTAAGGCAGCGGTCTTGAAAACCGCCGAACCTGAAAGGGTTCCGTGAGTTCGAATCTCACCTACGCCGTGTGTACAACGACAGACGCCCGCGATCGGCTTACCGATCGCGGGCGTCTTCTCATTCGGAGCCGACGTTACGGCGTGACGACGGCCCGCAGCGTAACGGCTGAATATGCCGTGTAGCCAACCACGCGAACGCGCCACGCACCAGCGGACACGGTGGTCGTGATGGCGCAGGTTTCGCTGGGGCCGGCCGCCTCGGAGACGCAGGCGGGCGTGGTGGTGCCAGGCCGATACACTTCGAGGTCAGGGTCCTGTGACCCCGCCCCGGCGAGCGTGACGGTGATGCTGGTGGCGCCGGCCGGCACCGTAATGAACCAGCTGTAGGCCGAGTTGAGCGGGCCGGCGATGGTGAGCGGCGTGTTGTTGAGCAGCGGGTTGAACGTCAGGCTGCCCGACTTCCCTTCGGACGTCGCGGTGACGGTGAACGTGCCCGGCACAAGCGCCGAGACGAGTCCAGTGGACGACACCGACCCCGTGGCGGCCGACGACGACGCCCACGCGATCGGGCGGTTGGCGAGCACGTTGTTGTTGGCATCGCGCAGCGTGGCGGCCAGTTGCAAGGTGCTCCCCGCGGCGAGCGTCTGCGTGGTCGGCGTCAGCGTGACCGTGTTCACCGGGGCGAGTGCTTCCACCACGGCGTTCACCGTCGCCGTGCGTCCTTCGCTGGTGGCCGTGATCACGGCCGCGCCGGGCGCGATACCGGCGAGCACGCCGTCCGCGGTCACGGTGACGACGGTCGGGGCCGACGAGCTCCACGTCACCGCACGGGCGACCAGCGTGTTCCCCGCGGCGTCGAGCGTGCGGAACGACAACGGCACCTGCTCGCCGACGGCGACCGCACGGGTCAGCCCCACAATGGAAATCGACGCGACCCCAGCCACGCCCTGAATCGAGGCGATGCCCGTCACGCCGCCAATGGTGGCCTGAATGGCCGTGCTGCCCGTCGTGAGCATGGTGACGAGGCCCGTGGCAGACACCGTGGCGATCGTCGGCTCGGCCGACGTCCACGTGACCGCGCCGGCCGAGACGGTGGCACCAGTTTTATCGAGCAACGTGGCCGCGAGCTGCTGCGTCTGACCGACGCGGAGGCTCGACACGCGCGGCGTGACGGAGACCGTGTTGGTGTTGATGACCGGCGCGGTGACCACCTCGTCGTCGTCGTTACAGGCGGTCATCCCGCCCACGAGAAGCGTGGCACCGAGAAGCAGGCGGGTCGCGACAATCCCGCGACGAAGAGAGCGAAGCTGAAGCATCGTCAGAAGGCTGGAGGGGCACGTCGCGGGATCACATCGATCCCGATGATCTGGAATACGCTATGAAGACAATCAGCGATCCCCGACTTTCGCTAGGGATTTCGCCGCCCGATCACGCAGGTAGCTTCTTCCGTATGAAAAACATGGCCAGTCGCCCCCGTGGTGTGTCCCGCCGGCGTGTCAACCTGATGGGCTCGCTGCCGTGGCTCGTGGCCGTGAGCGCGCTCGCGCGTGCGGCAGGCGCGCAGTCCCCGCCGCAGGCGTTCGCCCCCGCGGTGCGCATCACCGAGCAGACCAGCGGCACCCCCAAGCTGCTGCAGGCGGTGTACGCGGTGTCGGAGCGTGTGGTGTGGGCCTCGGGGCACGGCGGTGTGGTGCTCCGCTCCACCGACGGTGGCGACCACTGGGAGGCGCGTCCGACCGCCAGCGGCGACTCCCTCGAGTTTCGCGATGTGCACGCGATCGACGCCGACACCGCCTGGATCATGTCGTCAGGAAGCGGTGCCAAGTCGCGGATCTATCACACCACCGACGGCGGCGCATCGTGGACACGGCAGTTCATGAATCCCGATACAGCGGCGTTCTACGACTGCCTCTCGTTCGGCCGTGGGCCCGGTCGCACCGGGGTCGCGTTCAGTGATGCCTCGGGTGGGCGCACCAACATTCTCCACACGGACAACGACGGCGCGTTGTGGACGTTGCTGGCCCAGTCCGCCGTGCCGGCCCCGCTGCCCGATGAAGGCGCCTTCGCGGCCAGTGGTCTGTGTGTGGTGCACGGTGACGCCCGCACGGTGTTCGTCGCCACGGGCTCACCCGGCGCGCGCCTGCTGCGCAGCCGTGACGGCGGCAGCACGTGGGACGTGGAGAACACGCCGTTTACCCGCGGCACGGTGGCCGGTCTCACCGGAATGGCGTTCAAGGACGGCCAGATGGGAATGGTCGTGGCCGCCGACATCAACCGCCTGCGCACCGACTCATCGACCGCCGCGGTGGGCATCACCACCGACGCCGGACGCACGTGGGAACTCCGCACTCGTCCACCCCTGCCGGGCGCGCTGGTGGGTGTCGCGTGGGTGCCGGGCGCCGGCAGCGAGACGGCCGTGGTTACCAGCTACGGCGGCGCATTCATCACCAGTGACGGCGCGCGAAGCTGGCGTACCCTTACCACTGCGCTCACGACGGGGGTGAGCGCCGTTGGCTCCCGTGCGTGGATCGTGGGCGGCAACGGCAAGATCACGCGCCTCGACTGGTAGCATCGCGCTGGTGATCGTCGCGCGAACTCGCGATGCCGCCACCGGTTGACCCCGGGGCGTCCCCGGGTGAGATTGCTGGTCTGTTGTAGAACTGGCCTGCACCGCTGCCTCTGGGCATCGTCGGCACGCTTGGGAGGGGTGGCCGAGAGGCTGAAGGCACCGGTTTGCTAAACCGGCATAGGGGGTCAACCTCTATCGCGGGTTCGAATCCCGCCCTCTCCGCTGCGCGGGTCCGCTGCACTGTCGGCGGGCCCGCGCTGTTTTTTTATGGAGTCCTGTAGCGTTCCCGATTCTTCGGTCTGCCGCTTATATGTCGTCGTCAGAGTCTCCCGTGAAGCGCCCCCGGGTCCGCTTCGCCCCGTCACCGACCGGCTTTCTCCATGTCGGCGGCGCGCGTACAGCCCTCTTCAACTGGCTGTACGCGAAGAAGTTCGACGGCGACTTCCTCCTGCGCATCGAAGACACCGATCGCGCCCGCAGCACCGACGAAAGCACCCGCGCCATTTTCGAAGGGCTCGAGTGGCTCGGCCTCACGTGGGACGAAGAGGTCGTGTACCAAGGTGCCAACGTGGCGCGGCACTACGCCGATGCCCACCGCCTGCTCGACAGCGGCGCGGCGTACCGTGATTTCACGCCGCCGGCGGAAACCGAGCGGCTGCGCAACGAGGCCGAGGCCCGCGGCGAGTCGTACCGGTTCGATCGCGACAGCGCGATGCTGAGCGATGCTGAGACGGCTGAGAAGCTGGCCCGCAACGAACCCTATGCGATCCGCTTCAAGGTGCCCGACGGCTACACCGAGTGGCCCGACCTCGTGCACGAGCGCATCGCGTTCCCGAACAAGGACATCGAGGATTTCATCATCCTTCGTTCCGACGGCACGCCGGTGTACAACATGGCGGTGGTGAGCGACGACATCGCCATGCGCATTACGCTGGTGATGCGCGGCGATGATCACATCTCGAACACGCCCAAGCAGATCCTGTTGTATCGCGCGCTTGGTGCCGATGTGCCACAGTTCGGACATGTGCCGATGATTCACGGCGCCGATGGCAAGAAGCTGTCGAAGCGTCATGGCGCGACCGCGGTGGGCGACTATCAGCACCTAGGCTTCCTGCCGCAGGCGATGCTCAACTTCCTGGCACTGTTGGGTTGGTCGCCCGGTGACGACCTCGAAGTGATGCAGCTGCCGGAGCTGATCGAGCGCTTCAACGTGCATGGCCTGCACGCCAAGGCCGCCATCTTCGACACGAAGAAGCTGGAGTGGATGAACGGCCAGCACTTGGCGTTGATTCCGATCGCCGAACTCGCGCACGTCGTGGCGCCCTTGTTCGAGAAGGCGGGATTGGCTACGGTGGCCGACCTCGAGTCCCGCCCCGAGTGGTTTCACGGGGTGCTGGAGCTGCTGCGCGTACGGGCGCGTCTCACCGACGAGATCGTGCAGTTGGCCACGACGTTCTTCGGCGAGTCGGTGGAGTACGAGGCCGAGGCGATCGGCAAGCAGTGGCGTGACGCGGCGGTGACCGGCGAGATCCTGCAGGCCACGCACGATCGGCTGGCCACGCTGGAGTCGTGGGAGCCGGCCGCGATGGAAGAGGCGCTGCGGAAGCTGGCCGAAGAGAAAGGACTCTCCGGCGGCAAGATCTTTCAGCCGCTACGGGTGGCGCTCACGGGTAAAACGGTGAGCCCGGGGATTTTCGAGGTGTTGCTGTACGTGGGTCGCGAGCACTCGCTGGCGCGCGTGGCGGCGGCGGTGTCGTTCTTGAAGCAGGGCGCGTAAGCAGGGCGCGTAAGCCCCGCAGTGCTAGCGGTCGCCGCCGCTCTTCACGGGCGCGGCCACCGTGGCGCTCGGCGCTTTCAATCGGTCGCGCCGTTCCTTCTCGCGACGATCGCGCAGTTCGTTCACGATCTTGCGGAAGTCGGCCTCACCCATGCCGCGCTCAGACATGCGCATGATGTCGGTGCGCGAGGCCGCCAGCCTGCGCTCGGATTCCATCTGCGTCATGTTGCCACTCATGCGCCCCGCCGTGCCGGCGTTGAGGGGCAGCAGCGCCAGCAGTGCATTCGGGATCATGACCTTGCCCAAGCGAATGCCCTGTTGATCCCAGCCCCACTTCTCGCCGTTCTTGCCGGTCTTGGTCCAGTCACCGGGTTTACGGCCCGTGCGTCCCTGCGCCCGGTTCAGTGAATCGAGCGAGTCGGCCGCCTGCGTCAGCATGAACCCCATGATGCTGTCGAGGTTGTCGGCGCGATCGCCACCGCCGCCACCGCCCGCGTTACCCACAACTACAGGATCACGCCACACGCGACCGTCGAAATAGCCGGGCCGTATGCCACGAACGTTGGGATCGCCGGCGCCAATGCCGCTGCCGTCTCCCTGCCCCACCGCCGCCCCGCTGCCGGTGTCACGCGGCGCCGACGGGGCCGATACCACGTCGGGGCCCGACGTGAACGGGGTGGTCACCGACGGCCGCGAGGTGGTCGTTCTCTGCGGGGTCGGCTTCTTGACCTGCGCCACCGGTTTCGCCTGCTCCCGTGGGGCGACGTAGGTGAGTCGCTCTTCCAGCGGCTCCTCGTTGGCACCGAAGCGGAGCCATGACGGGATGCCGTGACCGAAGGTGAGCACCTGCACCAGCACCGCACCGACCACGACGTGGATGCCCACGGCGATGAGCACGGCGCGTGACGCGCGCTGCTTTTCGCGAACCGCCCCGCCCGACCGCGCACGGGCGCTGAGCGCGCCCCGTGTGCGGCCGGCAACCGGCGCTACCGATTCCCCCGCCGGCGGAACCGGCGGCGTGTCACCAGACCCCTGGCGACCGCGTGAGGGCGGAATCGTGGCCATATACCGAAAGATACCCTGAAATTCTGCTCAGGTGCCCGCGACAACCGGATTCGACACGATGCTGAGCCCCAGCAGCTCCACTTCGACCACGTCGCCCGGGTGCAGGGCTTTCGTCCCAGCCGGGGTGCCGGTGGCCACGATATCGCCCGGCTCGAGGGTCATGAACTGGGAGATGAACGAGAGCAGCATCGGGATCGGGAACACCATGTCGGCCGCCGTAGCCCGCTGGCATTCCACGCCGTTCACACGGGTGATCAGCGTGATCCCCGACAAATCGGCCGGCGCCGCACTTTCCGGTCCGATCGGGCAGAAGGTGTCCATGCCCTTGGCCCGCGACCACTGGCTGTCGCTCCGCTGCAAGTCGCGCGCGGTGACATCGTTCAGCGCCACGACACCGGCGATGCCCGCAATCGCCTCTTCTTCGGTGGCTTTGGTGAGACGCTTGCCGATGACCAACGCGATCTCTCCCTCGAATTCGATGTGCGTCGAGATCGGATGCAGCACGATCGCCTCACCTTCGCGAATGATCGACGACGGCGGCTTGAGGAAGAACATCGGCTCAGTCGGCACGTCGTTGCCCATTTCACGGGCGTGAGCGACGTAGTTGCGGCCAACGCAGACGATCTTTGACGGAGTAGACATAAGCAGTCGAAAGTCCCGAGTTCGTGGGGCGTGAGTGGAGCCTACAAGAACCTACCGCGTTGTCCGGTCGCTCGCATAGAACCGAGACACCTCATCCCGCACCGTACCCCACGGTCCGGTCAGTCTTTTGGCTGGCGGCAGCGCGTTCAGCAAATCGCGCCCGTAGCGCTTGGTGACGACGCGTGGGTCACTGATGACCACCACCCCCGAGTCGGTGGCGGTCCGGATCAGGCGGCCAAAGCCCTGCTTCAGGCGTAGCGACGCATGCGGGAGCATGAACTCCACAAACGCATTGCCACCGCGCGCCTCAATCGCCTCGCACTGCGCCGCCACCATGGGCTCGGTGGGCACGCGGAACGGCAGCTTGGCAATGAGCAAGCCGCGCAGCGCGTTGCCCGGCACGTCCACGCCTTCCCAGAAGGTGGCGGTGCCCAGCAACACGGCGCGACCAGAATCGCGGAAGCGCTGCAGCAATACATCGCGCGGCTCTTCACCGTGCACCAGGAGTGGCGTCGGCCCATCCATCCCCATCTCGCGTAACTGCTGCGCCATCTCGCGCACATCGCGATGACTGGTGAACAGGCCGAACAGGCCGCCATCGCTCGCGATGATGAGATCGCGCAGCTGCTGCACCACCGCCGCGAAATGCTCGCGCGGATGTTCGTTGGGTGCCGGCAAATCCGTGGGCACCACCAGCAGCGCCTGACGCGGATAGTTGAACGGCGACTCGAAGATCGCGGTGCGCTTGATGAACGTGCCTTCGTCGAGTCCCAAGCGCTGCTCGAGAAAGCCGAAGCCGCCGTCGGTGGCCAAGGTGGCACTCGTAATCACCGTGGTCTCCACGCGACCGAACAGGTCGTCGCGCAGCACCGGCGCCAGGTCGAGCGGCACGCAATGCACCGCGACGTTGCGCTCGGTGGCGGTGGGCTTGCCCTGGAACTCCATCCACCGCACGACCGGGTCTTTGTCCTTGGGCGGCTGCAATCCGCGCGACAACGAATCACCGGCGCCCGCCAATCGGCGTGTAACGGCCCGCACTTCGTTCAGCAGCGGCGCCATCTCTTCGCTGCGCTTCTGGTCGCTCTCCAACCGCTCGGTCACCAACCGCAATCCATCGCTCAACGCGGCAATTTCGATAAGCAGTTCGGCCAGCGTGTCTTCGATGCCGTTCAGCCACAACGGATGCTGCTGAAATTCCTCAGTGAGTCGCAGAATGGGCGCCCCGGTGCCTTCGAGCACCGCCGACAGCAGCTCGAACAGCAGCTGCGTGCGATCGCGCGCCGTGGCGGCACTCGACACCATGCGCTGTTGTACCAAGTCGAGACTGGCCACGCTGTGGAGATCGCTGAAGCCGCCCAATCGGGCCGCGAGCGCCGGTAGCAATCCCTTGCCGCGACGCTCGAGTCGATTGAACAGTCGTGCCAGCGCGCGTCGCGTAATCGAACTGCCCAAGTGCGACGCGGCCGCGTCTTCGAGATGATGGCCCTCGTCAATCACCAGTCGCTTGTACGCCGGCAATACGGCCGAGTCTTCCCAATTCTGCGCTTGCCGCCGCACCGCGACGTCGGAGAGCAACAGGTGGTGATTCACGACCACCACATCGGCCGCCGCCGCTTCCTTGCGCGCCTTGAACAGAAAGCACTTGTCGTAGAATGAGCACTTCATGCGCCCGCACAGATCGGGCTCGGCCGCCACTTCATCCCACACATCGGGACGCGGGGGCGTGGGCAGGTCAGCCAGTGAGCCGTCCTGCGTTTTCTCCGCCCACTCGGCGATCTGCTCCACATCACCGGCGCCGCCGTCGTCGAACAGCGCGGCACCAGCGCCCCGCGCCTGCTCCAAGCGCTGGAGACAGAGATAATTCCGCCATCCCTTCAACAACGCGAAGCGCACCTTCTGATCGGTGAGCGCGCGTTGCAGGAATGGCAAATCCTTCGCCACCAGCTGCTCCTGCAGCGTAATCGTGTTCGTGGACACGATGGTGCGTTCGCCATTGGCCGCCGCCCAGCGCAACGCGGGCACGAGATAGCCCAACGACTTGCCCACGCCGGTGCCGGCCTCCAGCAGCGCCACGCCACCACGGTTGAACGTTTCGGTGACCGCGGCGGCCATGGCCCGCTGACTCGGCCGGTCTTCGTAATCACGCGAACCGCTCACGCGCTGCATGGTTTGCGCGATCAGACCATACGGCCCGAGCGTGACATCCACGTCGTCGAGTGATACCGGCAGCGTCTGTTTGCTGCGCGGCACTTCGGCCACGACGTACACGCGCGTGGCCTCGTTGTCCACGATCGCGAAGCCCACGCCGTTGCCGTGAATGCGCGCCGCCACTTCGAGGTCCGCATCACTCGGCTCGAGCAATCCCGAGGGGTGGTTGTGCAGCATCATCTCGCCGCGCTCGGCGACCCCGGGAAGGGCCAGCACGCTGCGCACGTCGCCGCGGAACACCACACGCGCCGTCGTGATCAGGTGCTCGTCATCGACGGTGCACACGAAGCAGACTTCATTGCCGCCGGCGAGCTTGATCGCCACTCGCACGGCAGACGCGGCCTTCGGGGACAAACGCGCTTCACCCACGGTCTTCGCGCCTGCCTTCACCACACGCTTGCCCGTCACGTCTTGCGCGGCTTCTTCTTCGCAGCGGGGAACAAGACGTTGTTCAGGATCAGGCGGTAGCCGGGCGAGTTCGGATGCAGCGAGAGATCGGTGGGGGCGCTGCCGATGGCGTGCTGCGGATCTTCAGGATCGTGCCCGCCGAGGAACGTCCACGACCCCTTGCCGGCATCACCGTGCAGATACTTGCTCCACGGTGCGCCGTCTTCGCTGGCCAGCGCGGTCACTCCCGCCTTCACGATGGCGCGATTGAAGCTCGTGGTCACACCGTAGAAATCGGGAACGACCGTGCGGTGATTCTGCACGAGCATCGTGGCCACGGGATCGAGCTTGGCCGAAAAGTCGAACAGGGTGAACGTGCCCAACGGCTGACGACGCGCCGGCACGTTGACCTGGTGCCCATCGATGTCGCTGAGCGCGTTGATGTACGGCGACGGCTCGACGTGCGCGCCCGTGAAGGCGAGCGCCCGCGTCCAGTCGAGGCGCGCATCGGCATCGGCGGCCGGCGGAGTACCGTCGGAAAACGGCCCCGCAATGTCGACGGTAAATGCCGCGATGGCGAGATCGAGCGACTCGGTGGCGCCGCACATGGCGAACAGGAACCCGCCGCGATCCACGAAGCCACGAATGTTGTCGGCCACCGCCTTCTTGAGCCCCGGCACGTCAGCCTTACCGAAGCGCTTGGCCATGGCGATATCGCGCTCGCGCTGCGCGACAAACCAGGGCGCGTCGCGATAGGCGAGATAGAGTTTGTTGAACTGGCCCGTGAAGTCTTCGTGGTGCAAGTGCACCCAGTCGTATTTCGACAGGTCGCCCTGCATCACGGCATCATCCCACACCGAGGTGAACTCGATGCCGGCGTACGTAAGGGCCAGCGTCACGGCGTCGTCCCAGGGTGGCTGATCGACCGGGCGATAAATCGCGATCTTGGGCGCGCGCTCCAGCACCACGGCGTCCATGTTGCCGCCGGCGATTTCCGCGCGCATGGAGGCCACGGCCGCATCGGTCATGAGTTCGATGCTCACGCCATCGAGAGCGGCGCGGCGACGCAGATCGGGCGCATCGGGGAGCAGGAACGACCCGCCCCGATAGTTCAGCAGCCACTCCGCCTTCTGCCCGTTCTTGAGCGCGAGGTACGTGACGCCGTAGGCCTTCAGGTGATTGCGCTGACTGTCGTCCATCGGCAGCAGCATCGACTGGGCCGACAGCGAGCGCGCCATGGTGAGCGAGACCATGGTCACGAGCAGGGCCGCCATCACGCGGCGCCAGAGATTGGTGCGAACGAACAAGCGCATAGGCGAAATGTACCCGTGAACGCTCAATGAGTGGCAGGCGGCACCTGCCCCTTCATCCGTTCGAGTTCTCGGCGCGCCTGTGGAGCCAGCGCGCTGGTGGGATACTCCACGAGCAGGGTTTCGAAACGTGTGGTCGCGCCCGCTTTGTCGCCGGCGGCCAACAGCGCGCGCGCCGAGGCCAGCAGCGCCTCCGCCGCCTCGGGGCTCTTGGCCCACGTGGCGATGATGCGATCCCACAGCGTCATCGCACCGGTTTTGGGCGACAACCGCGCCGCCATGGACAGCAGCGCCGGCGCCGCCGGTCCAACCGAGTCGGACAGCGCGATGAAGCGCGCCGCAGCGCCGGCCGAATCGCGACGAGCGAGGGCGAGAAACGCGGCGCCCAAGCTGGGCGATTGATCCACCCGGGTGCGCGCCAGAATACCCAGGGCGTCCACCAACTCACCACGCTGCGTCGAGGCACGCACGAGTCGTTTGCGCGCCGTGGCGAGGTCACCGTCGTACAGGGCGAGCCAGCCGGCGGTTTCGTCGTCGTCCTCGAG
>CANHJV010000057.1 GCA_947461225.1 Gemmatimonadota bacterium
GGTGCTTCGGTGAGACCGTAACAGCCGGAACACGGATCACACCGATTGCACGGAACCAACACGGATAAGCCGATCGGTGTGTCGATGGTCATCGCAACGCGCCGACGCGTCGCTGTTCTTTTGTTCAATCAAAGAATGCAATGCCATCGGATCAGAAACGTGCTCGGTCGCACACCCGGAGCAGATCCGTGTTGTTACCGTGCAATCCGTTAATCCGTGTTCCGGCGGTTTGCGATCTGTCCGTGACACGGCCGGTCGTGATCAGGCAAGTTCGCAAACTGCCAGAACACGGATACCACCGATCCCACGGAACCAACACGGATAAGCCGATCGGTGTGTCGCCAGCCGCCTCCTCCCGTCCCACGGAGCCAGCCCCCGTCGCGACAACATTGCGGGTCGCCGCGGCGTAGCTCATAGTTGCTCCGGCCCGCGTGTTCCCGGGCCGCGTCGGTCCACCTATGCTCACCTTGCCCATGCGAAATATTCGCGTCCTTGCCCTCGGTGCCGGTTTGTCCGGGCTGATGGCCAGTCCGCTCGCCGCCCAGACGGCGCTGCCGCCCAAGGCCTCCGCCAGCGATGCCGTCATCAACGCCCTGCGGTGGCGCAACATCGGTCCCGCCAACATGATGGGCCGGATCGTCGATATCGAAGGCATCGCGTCGCCCTCGAAGACGTTCTACGTGTCCACCGCCGGCGGCGGATTGTGGAAGACCACCAATAACGGCACCACGTTCAAGGCCGTGATGGACACGGCCCGCGTGTCGTCGGGTGGTGATCTCGCGATCGCCCCGTCGGACACCAACGTGATCTACTGGGGCACCGGCGAAGCGAACTCGCGGAATTCCATCTCCCCCGGTGGCGGCGTCTACAAGTCGGCCGACGGCGGCAAGTCGTGGACGTTCCTGGGGCTCGCCGAGACGCGCGCGATCGCGCGGATCGTGGTCCATCCGAAGGATGCGAACACCGTCTGGCTGGCTGCGCTCGGTCATCCCTGGGGGCCGAACAAGGAACGTGGTCTCTACAAGACCACCGACGGCGGCAAGACGTGGCGTCTGGTCAAGTTCATCGACGAGAAGACCGGCTTCGTGGACATTGTCCTCGATCCGCGCGATCCGAACGTGATCTGGGCCGCGAGCTATCAGCGCGTGCGCAGCCCGTACTCGCTCACCTCCGGTGGTCCCGGCTCGGCCCTGTGGAAGAGCACCGACGGCGGTGAGACGTTCACCGAAGTGAAGGGCGGCGGGTTCCCCGCCAGCATGAAGGGGCGCATCGGCATTGCGATCGCGGCGTCCAACGCGGACGTGATGTATACGCTCGTGGAAGCGGACACGATGCCGAATGCGAAGCCGGCGCCGAACGCCAAGGCGCAGACGCGCCCCAGCGGCCTCTATCGCTCGGCAGACGCCGGCAAAACGTGGGCGTACATGAACCCCGAAAACACCCGGCCGTTCTATTACAACCAGGTGCGCGTGGATCCCAAGGATCCGAACCGCGTGTACTGGTCGTCCACGCCGGTGAAGTATTCCAGCGATGGCGGCAAGACGGCGGGCAACACCACCGAAGGCATTCACGTGGACCATCACGCCATGTGGATCGACCCCAACGATCCGCAGCGCATCATCACCGGCAATGACGGTGGCATCGGCGTGTCGAACGATCGCGGCGGCAACTGGCACTTCCCGAATTCGATCGCGATCGGCCAGTTCTATAACATCTCGGCTGACATGGGTGTGCCGTACCGCGTGTGCGGCGGCCTGCAGGACAACGGCTCGTGGTGCGGTCCGAGCCGGCGCAAGCAGGGGCCGATTACCAACGCCATGTGGCACAACGTGGGCGGCGGCGACGGCTTCGTGACGCAGCAGGATCAGACGAACACCGACATCATCTACTCCACGTCGCAGGGCGGCAACATGGGTCGCCTGAACTTCGCGACCGGTGAGCGCACGGGCCTCCGCAAGCCCACGTGGCGCGACGGCGGCTACCTGCAGTGGAACGACTCCATCTACGCCGTGTGGCCCGATACGACCAAGCCCGCCACGGCGGCGCAGAAGAAGCAGATGGCGGCCTATCGCGCCCGCCAGCGTGCCGACTCGGTGGCGTATGCGCTGCGCTGGAACTGGAACACCCCGTACATCATCTCCAAGCACAATCCGGCCACGCTGTACTTCGGCGCTAACCGCGTGCTCAAGAGCGTGAAGTACGGCGACGAGATGTTCCCCATCTCCGGTGAACTGTCGTACGCGGATTCGGCCAAGCTGTATGTGGCGCTCAAGACCACCGGCGGCATTACGCCCGACGTGACCGGCGCCGAAACGTATGGCACCGTGGTATCGCTGAACGAATCCCCGGTGCGCCCGGGCTTGCTGTACGCCGGTACCGACGACGGACGCGTGTGGCTCACGCGCAATGACGGCGCGCAGTGGGAAGAAGTGACGAAGAACGTGACCGGCGTGCCCGCGGGCAGCTACGTGTCGCGCATCGAGCCGTCGCATTTCGACAGCGCCACGTTCTATGTCACGTTCGACAATCATCGCAACGATGATTACATGCCGTACGTGTTCATGACCACGAACTTCGGCCGTACGTTCACGTCGATCGTGAACGACCTGCCGAAGGGTCAGACCGATTTCGTGCACGTGATCCGCGAAGACACGAAGAACCAGAATCTGTTGTTCGTGGGTACGGACGTGGGCGCGTACGTGTCGATCGATCGTGGCCAGTCGTGGCAGCGCTTCATGAGCGGACTGGGCACCACGCCGGTACACGACCTGATCATTCATCCGCGCGACGGCGAGCTCATTGCCGGTACGCACGGACGCTCCATCTGGATCGCCGACATCACGCCGTTGCAGCAGATGACGCCGGCCGTACTCGCGGCCAAGACCACGCTGTTCGCGCCGCGCACGGCGTTCCAGTGGGGCGAGCAGACGATCAACGGCGGCAACGTGGGGCAGGGGGTATTCCAGAGCCCGAGTCCGACGTACGGCGCCTCGATCTGGTACCGGCTGTCGGAGAACGCCGGCGGCCAGGTACGCATGATCGTGCAGGACGCGAGCGGCGACACGATCCGCTCGCTCACTGGTCCGGGTCAGCCGGGCTTGCACAATGTGGTGTGGGATATGCGCGCCCAGCGCCCGGCCCCGGCGCGGATCGCGCTGACGCCGGCGCAGGTGCGTGACAGCGTGAACACGCAGCGCCGTGTGTTGCGCGCGCTCGATTCGCTGGAGAAGGCGGGCGCGGTGCCGGCCCCGATGCTGGCCATGATCCGCACCACGATGCAGACCGGTCAGCAGCCGCCGCAGATGGCGGCGATGATGGGTGGTGGCTTCGGTGGCGGTGGTGGCGGTGGCGGCGGCGGTCGCGGCGGTGCCGGTGCTGGCGGCTTCCAGGATCGCCCGGGCGAAACGCGGGCGCTGCCGAGCTTCGGCGCGCAGGGCGGCGGGCGAGGTGGAGCCGGTGGTGGCCCCGGCGGCGCAGCGCCCGGCGGCGAAGGTGCGCCGGAGGCGGCGGCAGGACCGGCCGGTTTGCAGGCGGTGTTCGGTCCGCTGCGCGAGGCGCTGGGTGATGACTTCGCGGCCATCGGGATCCTCCCCGGCGGCGGCGGTGGTGGTCGCGGCGGCCGCGGTGGGCAGAACACGCTCGCGGGTACCGGCGACTACAAGATCACCATCATCGTGGGCGGCACGTCGTACTCGAAGGTGCTGCGCATCGAGCGCGTGAGCGGCGGCGAAGGCGGCGGCGGTTTCTTCGGCCTCGACGACGAAGGACGTGAGCCGAACGACCGTTAGGTCGCTTCGCTCGCTCATCAATAGAGAATGCCCCGTGACGGTTCGCCGCTCACGGGGCATTCTCTATCCGCTCGATTCCAGGTCGTCTGGCACGGCCGCGAGCTTGGCGCCCAGCTCCGGAAATCCACGCGCGATCGCCAGCATGGCGGGCGTCGACTTGTCGGCCGACCGTGCGTGGGCGTCGGCCCCGCGGGCGATGAGCAGATCGCACAGCGCCTCATAGCCCCGCGACGCCGCGAGATGCATCGGCGTGTTGCCGAACGCGTCGCGCGCCGTCACGTCGGCCCCGGCGAACACCAGCCGGCGCACCAGTACTGGCAGCGTCTTGCCGGCCAGGGCGGCGTGCAGCGGCGAATTGCGCAGCGCGTTCGTGGAATGCGCGTCGAGCGGCGCGCCGTGATCGATCAGCAAGGTCACCGCGTCGTCGCGCCCGAAGAACGCCGCCAGATGCAGCGGCGTCCACCCATCGCTGCTGCGGCGGACCCGCGAATCATCGTCATTCTCGAGGCAGGCCCGCAGCTGGGGCACCTGGCCGAGCGCGGCGGCTTCCCACGCGTCGATCGGCCGACCGGCGCGCAGCAGTTCGGCCAACTCGGGCGCGCCGTTGTAGCACCCGTACAGGACCAGCGATTCGCCACCCGCGGCGCGGGCTGTGACCAGCGACGGATCGTTGGAAATCAGGTCGGCGATCGTGTTGCGGTCCTTCGATCGGATCGCCGACAATAGGGCGTCAGGGGCAGTGCGAAACATTGGGGCGGTCTCGACCTTGAGAAGAGCGTGTGGCTCCAGGCGCACGATCACTGTCTCAACTTGATCACGGGACGCCCAATTGGCTATCGGCGCGCGCCGCCGGTGCGTTAACGTCGCCTGATGCGTACCCGATCGTCCTCCCTGTTGCGGCTGGTGCTCCCCTCTCTGCTCGTCGCGTGCACGCCCGCGCGGGTACCGAGCCCGGTGTCTACCGATCGTCCGCTGCTGCTCCCGGCGGCGACCCCAATCGTGATTGCCCATCGCGGCGCCAGTGGGCACCGCCCCGAGCACACCCTCGAGGGGTACTCCCTGGCGGTGCAGATGGGCGCCGATTTCATCGAGCCCGATCTCGTGAGCACCAAGGACAGCGTGCTGGTGGCGCGACATGAGAACGAGATCGGTGCCACCACCGACGTGGCGACACAATTTGCGTCGCGCAAAACACGCAAAGTGATCGACGGCGACACGATCAGCGGGTGGTTCACCGAAGACTTCACGCTGGCCGAGCTGCGCACCCTCCGCGCGAACGAGCGTCTGTCGTTCCGGTCACACGCGTACGACGGGCAGTTTCTGGTGCCTACCTTCGACGAGGTACTGGCGCTGGCCGATTCGTTGGGCCGTATGCGTGGGCGTGCCGTCGGGGTCTATCCCGAAACCAAGCATCCCACCTACTTCCGCGGTATCGGGCTTCCCCTTGAGGAGCCGATGCTCCGCGCGTTGCGTGCGCGCGGCCTCGATCGCGCCGATGCGCCGGTGTTCATTCAAAGTTTCGAAAGCGGCAATCTGCGTGCGCTCTCCAAGCAGACGCGCGTCCGCCTGATCCAGCTCGTATCCACCGCGCCGCAGGTCACACCGGCGGCGCTCCGCGACATGGCGACGTACGCCTACGGCGTCGGGGCGAATACGCGGCAGATCGTGGGTGAGGATTCGTCAGCCGTCCCCACCCCCCTCATTGCCGATGCGCATGCGGCCGGATTGCGTGTGCATGTATGGACGCTGCGTCCGGAGCCCGTCTTTCTCGCCAAGCGCTACGGCGGCGATCCGATCGCCGAGGTGCGGGAGATGCTCCGGCTCGGCGTGGACGGCCTGTTTGGTGATTACCCCGATCAGGTGGTGCGCGGACTGCGCCGATAGGACGTGTACGGGGGCTCCCGCGTCAGTCCATCGCGAATTCGCGGGCGAAGGCCACGTTGAACGAGAACGTTTTTGCGCGACTGCGCGTCTCCATCATGTTGGCCACCCGATCGAGGCGCTCGGTGATCGCCATGATCTTTTCCTGCGCCTTGCGCCCGGCTTCGTTGAGCCCTTCGAGCTTGTCGATGGACCAGAACTTGATGAGGTCTTCGACAATCTTGATGTAGTCGCGCGGCCCGTAGATCCCGGCGCGACGGATCACGTCGGCCATTTCGCGGAAGTGCGGCATGCTGATGCCAGGCATGTCGATGCTGGGCATGATGAGCGCCGCGGATTCCAGGGCGCGATTCGGATCGCGCGCCAGCACGCGCAGGAAGATCTCGCGATAGAACACATAGTGCCGCGCTTCTTCCTTGGCCACGTTCTGCAGCACGGTGCCGATCAGCGGCTCGTACTGCCCCGCCAACTTACCGGTGTTGGCGTGGCTCACCTGCGTGGCCTTTTCCTGCAGCGACGTGTACACGAACACGCGGTACGGATCTTTGTCCCAGGTAGGTTCGAAGCCCGCCTTGAGGTACTCGAACTGCATGCGCTCGAGCACCGGGTTATCCAGGATCTTGCTGTCGTGGGCGTAGTCATGCAGCACGGCGCCGTGCCGGTCTTCCTCGGCCGTCCACAAGTTGGTCCACTTCGCCCAGAACGTGTCGCCGCCCAGGTAGGTGGCCAGCAAGCGGTGGAAGTGGGGGAGCCCTTCTTCGGTGAGCGTATTCAGCGCCAGCGCGACGCGGGCCGGCATGCTGATGCCCTTGGCCCGCTCCCGGAGTTGCTTCACGAATGCATCCGGGTCGGTGTCCGGCGCGGGGGCCAGCAGTTCCGACGGGAACCACAAAATGCGCTTGGCCTCGTGCGAGACGGTGAGGTCAGCGACGTCCTGTTCGAGGTCGGCGAGGACCTCGACTTTGGCGATGGTTTCGTTGTCGGGAATGTACATAATCCGAAAGATATCCTGCTGTACGGGACCGCGGAACGGAATGGCGGATTCCGAAGGGGAAGTGATTTGGTCGGGAACGCGTGGGAGCAGGCGGAAGTGCCTCCCCGAACAGCTTCCCTCGCGGAACCCACGTTACATTCCGAGCTATGACGCCCCCTTCGAAAGGCAAGCCCAAGTACGACACCAAGCGCGCCTGGGCTGAGGCCCGTGCGCTGATCTGGGAACACCGCACCTCCGTGACGGTTGGACTGGTGCTGATGCTCATCAGCCGCATGGCCGGATTCGTGCTGCCGTACTCCACGAAGAAGGTGCTCGACGAGGTGTTGCCGAACCGCGACATCCAGATGCTCGGGTACATCGCGCTCGCCGGCCTGGCCGCGACGATTGTGCAGTCGATCACCGGGTACGCCCTGTCGCAGGTGGTGAGCGTGGCGGCGCAGCAGGCCATCGCGCGGCTTCGTGAAGAGGTGCAGGGGCACCTGATTCGCCTGCCGGTCAAGTTCTTCGACAGCACGAAGAGCGGCGTGCTGGTGTCGCGCGTGATGAACGATCCGGAAGGCATCCGTAACCTGATCGGCACCGGACTCATTCAGCTCACGGGTGGCATCGTGAGTGCCATCGCCGCCCTCGGCGTGCTGTTTTATCTCAATTGGCGACTCACCGCGGCCACGATCGTGTTCCTGGCGGTGTTTGGCGTGGTGATGTCGATCGCGTTCAAGCGGCTGCGGCCGATCTTCCGTGAGCGCAGTGTGATCACCGCCGAAGTCACGGGACGTCTCACCGAGACGCTGGGCGGCATCCGGCTGATCAAGGTGTACACGGCCGAAGAGCGTGAGAAGGACGTGTTCGGCAAGGGTGTGCAGAAGCTGTTCGAGAACATCGCCAAGACGATCACCGGGACGTCACTCACCGGCACGCTTGGCCTCGCGGTGGTGGGCGTGATTGGTCTGATCGCGATGTACGTGGGTGGTCGCGACGTGATCAACGGGCAGATGACGGTGGGCAGTCTGATCACCTTCGTGTTTTTCATCGTTCTGGTCACGGCGCCGCTGATTCAGATCGCCAGTATCGGCACGCAGATCACCGAGGCGTTCGCCGGACTCGATCGTATTCGCGAGCTCCGCGACATGCCCACGGAAGACCAGGAAGACGCCACGAAGACCTCGGTGCCGTCGGTCGTGGGACGCGTGGAGTTTGACCATGTGTCGTTCGAGTACGAAGCCGGTAACCGGGTGCTCAAGGATGTGTCCTTTACCGCGCCGGCCGGCACCACCACCGCGCTCGTGGGCTCGAGCGGCAGTGGCAAGAGCACCATGATCTCGCTGATCATGGCCTTCGCCCAGCCGCAGCAGGGACAGATCAAGGTGGACGGTACGCCGGTGTCCGATCTCAAGCTCCGCGAGTATCGCCGTCATCTGGGTGTCGTGATGCAGGACAACTTCCTGTTCGACGGCACGGTGCTGGAGAACATCGGCTTCACCAAGCCCGGTGCGACCAAGGAAGAGGTGATCGCGGTGGCCAAGATTGCCAACGCGCATGAGTTCATTCAGGGCTTCCCGGCGCAGTACGACACGATCGTCGGTGAGCGCGGCGTGAAGCTGTCGGGTGGCCAGCGGCAGCGCGTGGCCATCGCCCGCGCCATCCTCGCCGATCCGCGCGTGCTCATTCTCGACGAAGCCACGTCGTCGCTCGATTCCGAGAGTGAGCATCTCATTCAGGAAGGGCTGCGTCGCCTGCGTGCCGGCCGCACCACCTTCGTGATTGCCCACCGTCTCAGCACGATTACGAGCGCCGATCAGATCCTCGTGCTCGAGCACGGTCAGATCATCGAGCGCGGTACGCATCAGGAGTTGCTGTCGCTCGGCGGACGCTACCGTGACCTGTACAACCGGCAGTATCAGCTGGAGCAGGACCAGTTCATCAACCCGGGTGAGGAAATCGCGGCCACGGGGTGAGCGGCCTCATTTGGTGAGGGGGTTAGGTTTCTTACGTCCCTGTCCGTTATCCCAGACCAAGCCTACGTGACCGCTACGCCGTCGTTTTCTTCGCTGCAACTGCATCCGAGCCTCCAGCAGGGCCTCAAGGAGCTCGGTTTTGCCCGTCCCACCCCGATTCAGGCCGAAGCGATTCCGCCGGCTCTGGAGGGACGTGACGTCCTCGCCTGCGCGATGACGGGCAGCGGCAAAACGTATGCGTTCCTGCTTCCCATTCTCCATCACCTCATGGAGAAGCCGCGCGGGACCACGCGTGCGCTCGTGATCACGCCCACGCGTGAACTGGCAGCGCAGATCGTCGAAAGTCTGAACGACGTGACCGTGCACACACCGCTCACAGGCGCCGCGGTGTTCGGCGGCGTGGGCATGGGGCCGCAGGAGCACGCGTTCCGCAGCGGCGCTGATGTCATCGTGGCCACGCCCGGTCGCTTGCTCGATCACTTCCGCATGCCGTACGCGAAGCTTGAGCATCTCGAGTACCTCGTACTCGACGAAGCCGATCGTATGCTCGATATGGGCTTCCTCCCCGAGATCAAAAAGGTGCTGCGTCATCTGCCGCAGAAGAAGCGGCAGACGTTGTTCTTCAGCGCGACCATGCCGGCCCCGATCGCCGCGCTCACGAAGGAGATGCTCAGCAACCCGTTCACGCTCAACCTGCAGCGGCAGGCGGCTCCGGCCGTCGGCATCACGCAGGCGGTGTACCCGGTGTCGCAGGATCTCAAGAGCGGTCTGCTCGTCGCGCTCCTCAAGCGCGGTGATATGCCGCAGGCGTTGGTGTTCACGCGCACGAAGCACCGCGCGAACCGCCTCGCCGCGCAGCTGGTAGCCGCCGGCATCAAGGCCGAACGCATTCACGGCAACCGCTCGCAGGCGCAGCGCACGCAGGCCCTCGCCGGCTTCAAGGACGGCGACTACCAGGTGCTGGTGGCCACCGACATCGCAGCCCGCGGTATCGACGTGGAAGCGCTGGGCCATGTGGTGAATTTCGACGTGCCGCTGGCCGCCGAGGACTACATCCACCGCGTGGGCCGGACGGCGCGTGCCGAAGCCACCGGTGAGGCGTTCACGTTCGTGTCGCCCGACGAAGAAGGCGATTTGAAGCAGATCGAGCGCGCCATCAAGAAGACGTTGCCGCGCGTGACCGTGCCCGACTTCGACTACAGCGCCAAGCCACAGACCAAGCTGGAAGTGCCGTTGGCCGAACGCATCGCCGAGATCCGCAAGAAGAAGGCGGAAGACCGTGCGCGTGCCGCCGCCAAGGTGGAGCGTCGTAACGCCGCCCAGTCGGGCGGCGCGCGTCCGGCAGGTGGCCGTCCCGCCGCTCCGGCCCGCAAGACGAGTGAATCGCGCGGACCGTCTACCGGTTCACGCGGTCCCTCGGCTGGTGGCTCTGGTGGCTCGGGCGGTGGTGCCTCGAAGAGTGGTGCGGCGGGCCGTGTCCGTCGTGGCCCGCATCGCGGCCAAGGCGGCAACGGTGGCGGTAGCAGCAACAGTGGCGGTGGCTCCTCGCGCGGCGGCGGAGACAGCCCGTACGCGTGACCGAGAACGTGCAGGACCCGGCACGGTATCCGGTTCCGGCGCAGCAGCATCGCGTGGAGCAGGTGATCGATCGCAGTCGGTTCATCTGCACCGTTACCCGCGTTCAGTCGAGTGAGGAGGCACAGGCGTTCATCAAAGCGATGAACGCCGAGTACGCCGACGCCACGCACAACTGTTGGGCGTATGTGGTCGGGGCGCCCGGCAGCACCGATCGCGTGGGAATGAGCGACGACGGCGAGCCCCACGGCACCGCTGGTCGGCCCATGCTCACCGTGCTGCTACACAGTGGCATCGGCGAAATCGCCGCCGTGGTCACCCGCTATTACGGTGGCACCAAATTGGGCACCGGCGGCCTCGTGAAGGCCTACGGCGGCGCCGTGCAGGAAGCGCTGGCCGACATGCCACGCGCCGAGCGTGTGGATCGCGTCGATGTAACCGTGCAGGTGGGCTACGGCGCGATCGGGGCGCTGCAGCAGCTGTGGCCGGAGTTCGACGCCGAACTCCTCGAGCAGCGGTTTGAACTGGACGCGGAATTTTCTGTGCGTGTGCCGCGCGTGCGCTTGGCCGCGCTGGAGCAGGCGATTCAGAACGCGACGCGTGGTGCTGCCCTCATCACGCGCCGCGACTGAGCACGCGTTACGATAGCCCCTCGATCGTGCCATCCGGGCGCACCTTCATGCGCTCGGCCGCCGGTGATTTCGACAGGCCTGGCATCGTCATAATGTCGCCGCACTTGGCCACCACGAATCCGGCGCCGGCCGACCCGCTCACTTCCTGCACGGTCATGCGGAAGTTGGTCGGCACACCAAGCTTCGACGCATCGTCCGACAGCGAGTACTGCGTTTTCGCCATGCACACCGGCGTGTTGCCCATGCCGTGCTGTTCGAGCCACGCAATCGACTTCTCCGCCGCCGGCGAGTAGTCCACCCCGTCGGCGCCGTACACCTTGGCAGCGATGGTCTCGATCTTCTCGCGGATCGGTAGCGCAGTGTCGTACAACGGACGGAAGTTCGCCGACTTGGAGTCGAGTAGCGCCAGCACTTCGTGCGCCAACGCTTCGCCGCCGGCACCGCCATTCGCCCACACGTCACACAGCGCCACGCGCACGCCGTACTTCGCGGCGTAGTCGGCCACCATCGCCAACTCGGCGGCGGTGTCGGAGAGTCGGCGATTGATCGCGACGACCACCGGGACGCCGAACTGCCGCACGTTGGTGATGTGATGCGCGAGATGTGGCAGCCCGCGCTCGAGGGCGCCGAGGTCTTCCTGGTCGAGCATGGTCTTGGGCAGCCCGCCCTGCATTTTGAGCGACCGCACGGTGGCCACGAGCACCGCCGCCTCGGGATTGAGTCCGCCGGCGCGGCACTTGATATCGAAGAATTTTTCCGCGCCCAGGTCGGAACCGAAGCCGGCTTCGGTCACCACGATGTCGGCCAACGCCAGACCGGCGCGCGTGGCGACCAGACTGTTGCAGCCGTGCGCGATGTTGCCGAACGGACCGGCATGTAGAATGGCCGGACCGCCTTCGAGCGTCTGCACCAGATTCGGACGCAATGCATCCTTGAGCAGCAGCGACATGGCGCCGGTGGCCTGCAGATCCCGCGCGCGAATCGGGGTGCGTTCCTTTCCGCTGGCCGTGCCCACGATGATGTTGCCGAGGCGGCGCTCGAGGTCTTCGGCATCGGCGGCGAGTGCGACGATGGCCATGACTTCACTGGCGGGGATGATCACCCATCGCTCTTCGCGCATCACCCCGTTGCCGGCGCCCACGCCGATAATGGCCTGACGCAGGGCGCGGTCGTTCATGTCGATCGTGCGCGGCCACGTGATGCGCTTGGTGTCGAGGCCGAGCGCATTGCCGTGATACAAGTGGTTGTCGAGCATCGCCGAGAGCAGACTGTGCGCGCTGGCGATGGCGTGAAAGTCGCCGGTGAAGTGCAGGTTGATGTCGTCCATCGGCAGCACCTGCGCGTAGCCGCCGCCGGCCGCGCCACCCTTCACACCGAACACCGGCCCAAGGCTGGGCTCGCGCATGCAGAGCACGGCATTGTGCCCGATGCGTCGAAGCGCCTGCGACAACCCCACGCTGACCGTGCTCTTGCCTTCACCCGCCGGCGTGGGGCTGATGGCTGTGACGAGCACGAGTCTGCCCTTGGACGGCTGTGAGGCCAGCGCCAGGGGCAACTTGGCCTTGTAGCGTCCGTACTGGTCAATGTCGTCGGCGCCGAGGCCGAGGTCGGCCGCCACTGCCGTGATCGGGCGCAGACGCGCCTGCTGTGCAATCTCGATATCCGACGGGACGAACGGTGGGGTGGCGGTCATACGACTCGGTTCTGTGAAAGTGGAAGACGGGGTACCGCGAGGGGGGACGGATGCTCCCGCACCGGCCGTTCCGGATGCATGTTGATGGATGCGTTACGCACACAACCCCGCTGATGGTGACTCACCCCGAAGATACTGCCGAATGTGGCAGTCGGCTCGCCGCCTCGCCGACGCCGTGCGAGCGACGCGCCCGATGGCGCCCGCCGCCATCCGACAGAGGCCTTCATGATCGTTTCCGTATTCGGCGCCTCCGGGCGGACGGGTCACGCGTTCATTGCCAGCGCGACCGACGCCGGGATTTCGCTTCGGCTGCATTACCGGGCCAAGCCGTCGGAGCAGGTGCCGATCTCGTCCACCGTCGTGGTGGGATCGCTCAACGATCCGACGGCGGTGCGTGAAGTGTTGCGCGGCGCCGATGCCGCGGTTGTGCTGTTCGGTCCGCACAACGATGCGCGGATTCCGTTCTGTGCCGCTGCCACCAAGAACATCATCGCTTCCATGCACGCGCAGTCGCAGCAGCGGCTGCTGGTGGTGACCGGCGCGATGACGGGTGGCATGCCGTCCAACGTGTCGCTGTTCATGCGCTTCATGCGTACGATCGTGCAACGGTCGGCGCACGACGGCATGGTGGAGGATCGCAACGAGCAGGAACGCCTCGTGCGGAACAGCACGCTGGCCGGCTGGACGTTGGTCAAGCCGCCGCGCCTCACCGACGACCCGGCCACGGACGCGGTAGACGTGGGCCCCGAGCTGTCCGTCGGGATGCGCAGCAGCATTTCCCGGGCGTCGCTGGCCAACGCGTTGGTGCGTGAAATTCAGGAGCCGCGCTTCGCGCAGCAGGCCGTATACGCAGCGAATCGCTGATTCGTCACAGTTTCCCCTCTCCCTTCAACCGATCTTTTTATGTCCGATCTCCGCAAGCAGAACTGGGACGACCTTCCCATTGAAGAGCTTACGCCGCTCATCGGTCGCCGCTTGATCTACAGCGAAAAGATGATGCTCGCGCACGTGTACCTGAAGAAGGGTGCCATCGTGCCGGCGCACGATCACATCAACGAGCAGTTCACCTACGTGCTGTCGGGGACGCTGCGCTTCTGGCTCGGCGAACACGCCGATGCGCCGGGCGAGACGTACACCGATGTCGGTGCCGGCGATGTGCTGGTGATCCCGAGCAACGTGCGGCATCGCGCCGAAGCGCTCGAGGACACGCTCGACGTGGACATCTTCAATCCGCCGCGGCAGGACTGGATCGACAAGACCGACGACTATCTCCGCGGGACGCGCTGATGGATCTCGGCATCACGGGAAAAATCGCACTGGTGTGCGGCGCGAGCCGTGGCATCGCCTTTGCGGCGGCGGAGGAGTTCGCGCGTGAAGGCTGCACACTGGTGATCTGTTCGCGCGACGCGGCGTCGGTCGGTCGCGCCAAGGCGAAGCTGGAAGCGCACGGTGCCTCGGTCACGGCGATCGTGGCCGATCTGGCGACCGAGGCCGGCATTGCCGACGTGATCGCCCAGACCATGGCGGCGCATGGGCGTGTCGACATTCTGGTGGCGAACACCGGTGGTCCGCCAACCGGCGCGGCAATGACGCATTCGTGGGAGGCGTGGACGCAGGCCAGCGAACTGCTGTTGCGCAGCGTGGTGGAACTCACGCGGGCGTTCGTGCCGGGCATGCGCGAGCGGAAGTGGGGGCGGGTGGTATCGATCACGTCACTGGCGGTGAAGCGTCCGCAGGGATCGCTCGTGCTCAGCAACAGTCTGCGGGCCGCCGTGACGGGATATCTGCGCACGTTGGCCGATGAAGTCGCGGGCGATGGCGTTACCGTGAACTCGGTGCTTCCCGGCTTCACCGCCACCGAGCGGCTCGATGCGCTGGCCAGTGCCACCTCGACGCGCACCGGTCAGAGTCGCGAGTCGGTGTTCGATGGGTGGACAGCGGAAACGCCGGTTGGGCGCCTCGGTCGTCCCGATGAGTTGGCCGCGGTGATAGCTTTCCTTTGTTCCGCGCGTGCCGGGTTCATGACCGGGCAGGCCGTGTTGGTGGATGGTGGTGCCGTGCGTTCCTTGCTGTAGCCCTCCCCTTTCTCCTACCTGCAGCGTTCCGACATGAGCCAAATTGCCGAGACCCAGTGGATCTGGCGCGATGGTGCGTTCATCCCGTGGGCGGATGCCACAATTCATGTGCTGAGCCATTCCGTGCAGTTCGGCTCGAGCGCGTTCGAAGGGGTGCGTGTGTACAGCACGCCGCGCGGTCCGGCCATCTTCCGGATGCGTGAGCATCTCACACGGCTGTTGATGTCGTGCAAGATCTATCGCATGGACGTGCCGTACACGATCGACCAGCTCCTGGACGCGTCGCGTGAACTGATCAGGCGTAACGGCGTGGACTCGTGCTATCTCCGCCCGATGGTTGTGCGTGGGTACGGCTCAGCCGGCATGGTGCCCACGGGTGCGCCGGTCGAGGTCTATCTTCCCTGCTGGCCGTGGGGCACGTACCTGGGCGCCGGTGCGCTCGAAAACGGCGTGGATGCCTGCATCTCATCGTGGCATCGCGTGGAGCCGAACACGATTCCCGCGATGGCCAAGATCGCCGGCAACTACCTGAGCGGTCAGCTCATCAAGATGGAAGCGCTGGCGAACGGCTACACGGAAGGCATCGCGCTGAGCCCGAGTGGCATGGTGAGTGAAGGATCGGGGCAGAACGTGTTCCTGGTGTCGGGTGGCACGCTCGTGACCACGCCGCTCGACGGCACAATTCTGGGCGGCATCACGCGTGACACGATCATGACGCTGGCGCGCGAGGCGGGCATTCCCGTACGCGAGGCGCATATTCCGCGCGAGATGCTGTACATGGCCGACGAAGTATTCTTCACCGGCACGGCGGCCGAAATCACACCCGTGCGCAGCATCGACAAGATCATCATCGGTGCCGGTAAGCCGGGTCCGGTCACTACCCTGATGCAGTCGCAGTATCTCGACATCGTGCACGGTCGCGTTGACGACACGCACGGCTGGCTCACGTACTGCCGCGATTGATCCCGCGGATGTGAATAGCGAGAGCGCATGCGACACCGGTGTCGCGTGCGCTCTTCTCTTTTTTCTCGTATCACCCGGTTCTCACGAATGGCGCTGACCTCCACCATGTATGCGTTCGACATCGCGCTCGCCAATGTCGATCGCGGCGTGTACGAGTCCCTCGAGTTCCGGATGGCCATGCATCCGTCGGAATCGGCGGAGTACTTCGTGGCGCGCCTGCTCGCCTACTGCCTTGAATACACGGAAGGGATCGCGTTTTCCCGCGGTATTTCCGATCCGGACGAGCCGCCGCTGACCGTGCGCGATCTCACGGGCAGTCTAAAGGTGTGGATCGAGCTCGGGGCGCCAGACGCGGCGCGCTTACACAAAGCCAGCAAAGCCGCGCCACGGGTGGCGGTGTACACCCATCGCGACCCGGCCTCACTGCGCCGACAGTGGGACGGAGAGAAAATCCATCGGGCCGAGCAGATCGAGTTGTATGCCCTCGATCGCGAACTGATCGACGCGATCGCCGAGAAGCTCGACCGGCGCATGAAGCTGGAGCTGTCGGTCACCGATGGCACGATCTTCGTCAATGTGGCCGGCGCGACGCTGAGCGGGACGGTGCAGCGCTTGTCGGTTCGGGAGAGCTGACGTCCCATGCGCCACCTGGTGCTGAGCTGGAGCGGCGAGTTTCACACCTTCGTGTCCGACGGCCCGATCTTCGCGCAGCCCATTTCGTTAGAAGTGGGCCCCGTGGTGGTTCAGGACGAACGGTTCGCTTTCTGTGATCTGCTGGCGCGATAGCCACGGTGCCCGGGCTACATTCCGGTTTATGCGACTGATGATTTCCGCAACGCATCGGGGATGGACGCTCGGGGCGTTGGCGTGCGCCATGACGCTGGTCTCTGGCTGCGCCGCCATTACGCGCCCGCCCACCACCATCGCGGCAATTCAGCGAGACGGGATTGCGATCGAGGCCCGGCATCAGGCCCTGCGTGACACGGTCATCGAACGTCTGGTGCGTCGCGTGGCGACCCGCGGCGATCGCACCGTGGACGTGTTGATGCTGTCCGGCGGTGGTCAGAACGGCGCGTTCGGCGCGGGATTTCTGCGCGGCTGGCTGCAGCGCCCGACGGATGCGATGCCGCGGTTCGATCTCGTGACCGGGATCAGCACCGGCGCCCTGCAGGCGCCGTATGCCCTGCTTGGCACCCGCAGTGCCATCGATACGGTCACGGCGCTGTATGCCCGCGCCGCGCAAAGCTTTGCCCCGTCGCTCGACTGGTGGTTCTGGCTCCGCCATACGGGCGGAGTGGTGAATACCACCCGCTTCGACCGCACGATCGCGCAGACCCTCGACGGTCCGCTCCGGCAGGAGTTGGACGCCGCGTTCGCCAACGATCAGCAGATCGTCTTCGGGACTACTGATTTCGACCTCGGGATCGGCCGTCTCTGGTCGCTGGGCGACGAGTTGGGCCGACGCAGCGCCACCGGCAGTAGCACCACCGGCAGCAGCGCTGCTGCCGAGCGCACGCACCGGCTGCTGAAGGGCGCGACGGCCATTCCCGGCATCTTCCCGCCAGTGATGATCGACGGCCACCTGCAGGCCGACGGCGGCGTGATCGAGAACATCCTGCCGTTGCTCACGTTCGACGACTACACGCGGCTCGGGCAGCGCCTGCAGGCCCGCGGCCTCACGGACGTTACGGTCCGCGTGTGGGTGATCATGAACCTGTGGACGCACGGTGAGCCGAGGGTCATGAAGCCGTCGGCCCGACGCGCGATCAGCGGTCGCTCCACGTCGTTGCTCTTCTACGCGCATCAGCCGGCCTCGCTCGCCGCGCTCGAGAATCTCGCCCGCGCGGTCAGCGATCGGGTGCCCGGTGTGCGTATGCAAGTGCGGGTGGCCGCTATTCCCAGCGAAGAGTCGGTGTCGCCAGGAGCCAACACACTGTTCGAGCGTCGCTTCATGCAGCGCTTGGATTCGCTGGGGTTCAGCAAGGCCCAAAGTGCTAACCCGTGGGACGCGCTGAACGTCAGCGCGTTCACGCGCCCCGATGTCCCACCCCGTTTGCGCTAGGATACGGCCATGACCTCCGCCTCGATCGATTCTCCGACCGCCTCGGCGATGCCTGATGCTGATGCGACGGATGTCGCGCTCGATGTCGTCCGCGCCGACCCGCTGTGTGCGGAAACGCCGGTCCGGTTTCTGACGGCACCGATCACGCCGGCGCCCAGTGTATACGTGCGCAGCAACTTCGCGTTGCCATCACTCGACACGACGCACACGATCGACATCGGTGGCGCAGTGCGGTCACCGTTCACGATGTCGCTGCCAGAGCTGGCCGCGTTGCCGCAGCGTCATGTCACGGTCACGATGGAATGTGCCGGTAACGGCCGTCTCGGCATGGACCCGGTGCCCCCGGGCGAGCCGTGGCGATTTGGTGCGGTGAGTACCACGACCTGGTCGGGTGTGTCGCTGCGCACGCTATTGGAGCGCGCCGGCCTCGCACCCGATGTGGTGGAGATTCTCGGCGTCGGCGCCGACGCGGGCCCGCGTGACGATGCCGACGGGGAGGTGCGCTTCGCGCGGTCTCTCCCAATCGCCGACGCCATGCATCCGGACACCATCGTGGCCACACACATGGCGGGCGCGCCGCTGTCGGTGGATCACGGAGCGCCCACACGGCTGATCGTGCCGGGTTGGTACGGCATGGCGAGCGTGAAGTGGCTTGCCCGCCTCGAGGCGATCACCACGCCGTTCACGGGCTACTTCCAGCGGCAACGCTACGTGTACGAGATCGACGGCACGGTGGAGCCGGTGCGGCGCTCGCGCGTGAAGTCGATGATCACGTCTCCGATCGATGGCGGATCGTGCACGCGGAGCGTGACGGTACAGGGCTGGGCGTGGTCGGGGGCCGGTGCGATTGCGCGCGTGGAGCTGGCGGTGAACGATGCGCCGATCTGGATCGAAGCGGCATTGGGGACGCCGGCATCGGCGTATGCATGGATGCCGTTTGAAGCGGAGCTCATGCTGCCGGATACGCCCACGGCCACCATCTGGAGTCGCGCCACGGACACGGCGGGGAACACGCAGCCGCAGCGGATTCAGTGGAACCGGTTTGGATACGGGAATAATGGAATACGAGGCGTCGTGGTGGCTGTTACTGCTGAGGGGCGCTCCGAGTGAACGGCGCTAACAGTAAACGGCGCTAACAGTAAACGGCGCTAGGAGTTAGGGGCGTGGACGGTGCTGACAAACGCAAAAAAGCGGAGGGGCGATGTTCGCCCCTCCGCTTTTTGCTACCGCGTGCGGGAGGGTTAGTAGCCTAGCAACTTGACCGCTGGGCTGAGGCGATAGACCGGGCCGAGCGGGGTGGCGATGGGGGTTTCGTTCACCGCTTTGCACGCCGGCGTGACCGTGCACTTTGTGTTGCCGGGAGAGCAGGTGCCGGTGTTGAAGTTGATCGTGCCCGACACGGCCTGCGTGGGAACGATGGTGAACACGATCTTCGTACCGTTACCTGAGGTCACGGGGGCGCTGAAGTTGAAGTTGGCTTCTTTCTGCTCTGCGTTGTTGCCTCGTAGATACACCTGCGAGACCTGCGAGCTCTTCAGCGCTCCGGTTGGATCGCCATTGCGGTCGTACACCGTTGCGTCGACGCGCAGGTTGTACGGGGTGAGCGCGTTGGCGCTGCCGGTGATCGAGAAATAGAACTTCACGTCAGTCACCGACTTATTCGATCCATCCACGCGCACCACGAACTGATTGATCGGATCCTTCTGATTCCCCACGGCGCAGGACACGATCGGGGTGCTGGTGGTGGTGCCAGTCGCGGTAAAGATCTTGAAGCGTGACTCGTCGAGCGTGGGTGTGGCATCGAGACTGGCCAGCATCTCGTTGGTGCCCGGTTGCAGCTGCCAGGTGGCTGAGGCGATACCGTCGGCACTGGTGGGGTTCACCAGCGGGGTTACCGTGGCTGAGTTGTTGCTGGGCGAGAAATACACTGTCTGCCCGGTGATCACGTTGGCATAGGCGTCCTTGACGATCACTGATGGCGCGGTCGTGCCGGCGGCGACACCGAGTACGGTGCCGAAGAGCGCTGATTGATTGTTGCCGCTGTTGATCGACAGCGACGCAGCCGATGCGGCACTGATGGCGAAGACACCGGTGTTGGCGAAGAGCGCACCGGCGGTGAAGCGGAGCTGCTGCGTGGCGCCGGCCTTCTGAATTGACAGATCGCTGAAGGTTGCGATACCCGCCACGGCCGCCGTGTTCATGGTGCCGAACAGCGGTCCACCCTGCAGCGCGCTGGCCACGATGGCGCCGGTGTAGCCTTCCACCGTGCGGTTGTTCTCACCGACCACACGCACCGTGGCCGGCGGGAGCGTGGAGCCGGCGGTGTACGTGGTGGCGGCAACCGGGCCGCCGCTGATTTCCACGCCGGTCGGACCCGTGGCGGTGGCCGTGAAGGTGAGCGCGGTGGGCACAAACACTACGCCATCGATCGCGTTGTTGCCGCCCGTAGTCGGCGTGGCGGTGGCGCTGTTGCTGCCCGTGGCATTGCCGAGCCGCCAGGTGGTGCTTGCGGCCACACCGGCGCCGTTCGATGTCGTCCCGGCGGGGGTGATGCTACCGCCGCCGCTGGCGATGGCGAAGCCCACCGGAATGTTCGCCAGCAGCGTGCCGTTCGGCGTAGTCAGGGACACGGACGGCGACGGGATCACGAGTGAACCGATGGGCGCGCTCGTGCCGGCCGCATTCGGCGTTACGTTGATGCGCGGATCGACCGGGCCGATCGGGCTGAATTCGAGCAGCGTGCCGCCAATGCCGCTGGCACCGGGTCCGAGGGCGTACAGCATCTTCGGCAAGAGCATCGCGAGCAGCTTGCCAGCCAGTGAGGTCGGTGCGCGGCTGGCCACCAGATCGCCACAGCGTAGGAAGTCGATCGAGACCTTATCGAGTAATTCGAAACCGGTGCCGTCGAGATTATGCCCGAGCACGAGGCGATCGAGCACCTCGTTGTCTGTGCCCGCCTCGATTGAACCGCACACGGCGGCCACAATTTCCGACGTGAACGTGTTCGACGGATACTTGGTGAACTCGTACACGACCGGATACTTGTCGAGATTCGTATTGAGCGAATCCAGCGTCGGTACGATCGAGATCAGCGACGTGGCGTCGACGTTGCCACCGGTAAGGCGTATGCCGGCATGACCATCATCGGTCACGAGCGTGCGCGTGAGATCGGTGGGATACACCACCCACGCATTGGATGTCTGCGGCAGCGTGGCCTCGATGCCGGCGAAACAGAACAGCGCCCGACCCAGTCGCTCGGAAGCCTCGTTGACCGGCAGCTTGTTCTCTTTCTGCTTCGTGACGATGAAGTCGATCAGGTCCCACGTCTTCTCAACCACGAGCGCGAGATTGCCGTCGGATTTTTGCTTCTGAATGTTGTTCCACTTGCCCAGCGCGGCGTTGGCATCCGGCGAACCGGCGCCGAATACGGCGTTGATCAAGTCGGTGATGTCGCTGGACGAGATGGTCGAACACGGAATCGCATTGGGATCGAGATTGAATCGGGGCGACACTCGCGTGTCGGGCGCCGTGGTGCCGCGGTCTGAACACGCAGCGAGAAACACAACGGCGCAGGTACTGAAAGCAACGAGAATGCGGCGCATGAAATCGGCCCTCCAAGGCACGAGGCCATGTCACACGGCGCATACGCAACCGCGCAAGAGTCAGTGACACGACACACAACATCGGGAAGAGTGCCTGTCGCCATTCATCAATGCAACTGAACGGTATGTCACGCAAAGAGAACTGTTCAGCTCGCGTGAAACATCACGGAGGTACTCGCCGACCACCTACATGGATGGGCTCGTCGACATTACGGCGCAGCACCCACGAGCTTCTGATAGGCCGGCGACTGCGCAATGGGTTTGAACCACCACCCTGGATCGTTGGCATA
>CANHJV010000058.1 GCA_947461225.1 Gemmatimonadota bacterium
CTTGGCCGAGTCGACAGTGGTCACGGTGTACGCAATCCAGGCGCCATCGGGGGAGATGCGACCAGCGCCGACGTCGCGCAGGCGATAGATGTCGGCGCTGCGAATCGGACGGGAGGATTGGGCGGCAGCGGTGGATACCGAGGCCGCGAGAAGGGCGAGAACGAAGCGAAAACGCATGGCGGGAGTGAACCGGTTTCGGAGTGGAACCTACGACGGACAGAACAGCGGCTGCGGGCTTTGTGCTATTGGCTCGGGGCACTGAGTACTAGGTACTGAGTACTGGGTCGTAAAACCCAGTACCCAGAACCCAGTACCCAGTACCTCAAACCAACAGCCCACAGCCCACAGCCCCCGGAAGTTCAGCAGTACACGAGTATCACACATCACCACGTATCACGACCTTACGTGCGACGAGCTTCTTTACCACGCGGTCCCATCGGCCCGGTACACCACCTTCCCGTTGAACACCGTCATCAGACATTTCGCGTCCTTGATCGCCGCCGTCGGCACCGTGTAGAAGTCGCGGTCCCACACGGCGAGATCGGCGTACTTCCCTACTTCGATCGACCCGATCTTACTCTCGAGAAACATCTGCCGCGCCGCCCAGATCGTGACCGCGCGCAGCGCTGTCTGCACGTTCACCGACTCTGCCGTACCGAACGGCGTGGCGCCGTAGGTGCCGAGCAGTGTCTCGCGCGCCACGGCCGACCAAATGCCGTAGCGTGCCGCGTACGGCGTGACGCCGAAGTCGGAGCCGTTTGCCCACGTCATGCCGTTTTTGCGGTACGTGTTGAACGGGTTGAGACGCAGCGCCCGCTTCTCGCCGAAGTTGCCGGCGTAGCTGTCGCCAAGCCACCAGTTGAAGGACGCCGAGGGTTCGGGATAGCCGGCGTCCATCTCGCGCTGCAGCCGCGCCATCACGGCGATCGCGTGATCGCTCGGGATGTTGGCGTGGATAATCCCGTGCCGCAGACCGCGCTTCGGATTCTCCCGCATGGCCTGGTCGTAGCTGTCCATCACCCAGTCGATGCCGCGATCGCCGATGGAGTGCACCGACACGTGCATCCCCGCATCGTGGTACTGGCGGATCAGCAACCGGATCGTGTCGGCATCCGACGTGGGATAGCCGCGGTTGCCGCGGTCCACGTCGCGATACGCCATGTTCCAGTCGTCGTACAGCCACGCCGTGCGCGCGCCGCCGGAGCCGTCGATGTACAGCTTCACACCACCGGAGATGAGCTGGTCATCGCCGGTGCTTTCGTACGGTCGGCTGCTGGCCGCATGCTCGGCGATCACGCGCTTCGCCCCCTCTACCGAGCGCCCGCCCGTCCAGAGCGCGAAGATCCGCACGTTGAGCGAATCGTCGGCCATGATCTTCCGGTACAGCTCCCACGTCTGCGACGAAATGCCGGGATCCTTGCCGCCCGTCATCCCCTCGGCGTTGAAGGCCTTCACCATGTCGCGAATGCCGCGCTCGGTCTGGGCGACAGTACGCGGCGGAATGAGCCGCCGCACGAGCGTCTGCGCACCTTCCTTCAGCACGCCGGTCGGTGATCCGTCGGCGGCGCGATCGATCGTACCCGCTGGCGGGTCGACCGTGGTGTTCGTGATGCCCGCGAGGCGTAACGCGACGCTGTTGGCCACGCCGTAATGCCCCGTGGTCTGCGTGAGATACACCGGATGATCGGGAGACGCGGCATCGAGGTCGCGCGCGGTGAGCAGGCGACGTTCGGCCAGCTTGCCTTCATCCCACCCGCGTCCTTGAATCCACGTGCCCTTGGGGAGTGTGGCCGCCTTCGCCCGCACCGCGGCTGCGGCGTCGGCCACGCTCTTCACGTTGGGGTAGCTCAGGTCGATCACGAAAATCTGATCGGCGCCACTCCCCGAGAAATGCACGTGCGCATCGAGGAGGCCAGGGGTCATCGTACGCCCCCGCAGATCCACCCGTCGCGCGTTCGGCGCGGCCACCCGCTCCGCCTCGGCGTTCGTCCCCACCGCCACGATGCGATTGCCCGCCACCGCGACAGCTTGTGCCACGCGATCGGACGCATCGACCGTGAGGATGCGACCGTTCACGTAGATCACGTCGGCCTGCGGCGGTTGCGCAGCGCCGGGGCGACGGATTGCGAACGCCGAGGTGGCGAGAAGGGAAACGGCGAGGAGCGCGAGGGAAAAACGGCGACGAGGCATGGGAGGAGCGGATGGGTTCAATGGTCGGGCGGCGCTCAGGAACGGCGGCTGCGGGCTCTGTGCTGGATGCTCCGGGTACTGGGTACTGGGTATTGGGTACTGGGTCGTAAAACCCAGAACCCAGTACCCAGAACCCAGAACCTCAAACCAACAGCCCACAGCCCACGGCAGAGCCCAAAGCCCAAAGCCCTACGAAGCCTTCACCACCCTCGGTGCATATAGCTCCATATCGCGTCCCAGCAGCAGTGTCGCCATCACCAGCGTCGCGCTGATCCAGAACGGGCTCTGCATGCCGAAGGTATCAAATGCAAACCCAAGCAGAATCGGAAAACCGACGCGTGTGATGCCGCCATACGTTTGCTGTACGCCCATGTACAACCCGCGCTCCGATCCTGAGACCACACGCGACAGCATGGCGGTGACGCATGGAAAGGTGAACGCCGTCCCGAGCGGCAGCAGTCCGACCGCCATCGCCAACGTGACGTAATCGCGCGAGAACGAGATCCCGATCAATCCGACGGTAAGAAACACCACACCGTATCGGCTCAACCGCGCTTCGCCGAAATGGTCGACGATCTTGCCCAGGAATAGGGCGCGCACCACGACGCTCAGCACGCCGATGTACATGAAGAAGTAGCCAATCGTGTCGGCTGTGACGCCGAACCGCGCCGAGAGATACAGGGCGAGAATCGACGTCGTGCCCTGAAAGGCCCCGATGGCGATCGCGTAGATCAGCACCAGCCGTGACGCCGGTTCGCTGGGATGACTCAACACGCGGAACACGGCTTCACTCGACCCCTTCCGCACCGGCTTCGATCCGTCGGCGTTGTTCGCCGCCGGTTTCCGGACTTCGGTGAGGTACTTCGATGCGAAGACGATGTTGATGAGGCACAATCCCGCTGCCATCAACCCGGGGGTGTGCGGTCCCCAGTGCTGCACCCAGCTGCCGATCACCGGACCGATCGCCACTCCGGCATTCGTGGCGGCCGACAGCCAGCCGAGGCTCTTGGCGCGATCTTCCGGACGCGTGGCATCGGCGACGTACGCCTGAATCACACTCACCGTGCCGCCGCCGGCGCCCTGCACGATACGCGACAAGAGCAGCAACCAGAGCGAATCGGCATACGCGAACACCACATACGCGATCGCGCTCGCGGTCAGACCGACCATCAGCGCCGGGCGACGGCCGTGTTTGTCGCTGAACCGTCCCCACATCGGCGCGCTGAGCAACTGCGCCACGCTGAACGAACTGACCAGCAGACCGACGACGAGCCCGCCGGCGCCGAGATCCTTCGCGTAGAACGGGAGCAGCGGCAGAATCATCAGCATGCCGAGCATGTCGATGAACGCTGTCACCATCAACACCGTGAGCTTGCCGAACGCGGACTTGCCGCCGTCGTTCGGTTGCTCGTCGATGTGTGGGGTCGGTGCGGTCACTCGCGTACCATCATGGGGAAGAACGGCGCCGTCGCTGCTGCCTGCAGATGCCGTGAGGCGAACCGCGTCATTCAGTTTTGCCGAGCGCCGCAGGAGCGACACTCCGTCCAACGATGCCTGCCAACGCAATGATGGTCAGCAGGTAGGGAATCATTTCCACGAACTGACTGGGAATCATCTGCGAGCCCTGCAGCTGAATTTGCAGCGTCTCGGCCCCGGCGAACAGGAGACACGCTACGGCCACGCGAACCGGCTCCCAGCGTCCGAAGATCACGGCCGCCAGCGCGATGAAGCCGCGACCCGCCGTCATGCTGTCGGAGAACTGGTGCTGGTCGAGCGCGAGGTAGGCACCGCCAAGGCTCGCCAGCGCGCCGGCGATGAGCAATCCCTGCAGGCGTAAGCGCGTGACGGCCACGCCCAACGACGCGGCCGCTTCCGGCTTCTCGCCCACGGCGCGCGCCCGTAATCCGAACGGGGTGCGATAGAGCACCCACGCCAGCACCGGAAGCGCAGCGAGCCCCATCCATACCACGGGGTTCACGAAACTTGCGAACATCCCACCAGTGCCCTCTCCACCGAAGCCCGGCACGCGCGGCGAGTTGCTGGCGCTGTCGAAGATCCGCCGGAGATAGAAACGTGTGGCGGCGACCACGAGCAGGTTGATCGCCACACCGACCACCACCTGATTGGCCTTGTAGCGCAGCGTCGCGACCGCCAGCACCGCCGTCACCATGGCGCCGGCCAGCACCGCACCGGCCAGTCCGATCCATGGACTGCCGCCGTAGTAGCTGCCTAGCGCGGCGCCGAAGGCGCCGGCCAGCATCATGCCTTCGAGTCCGAGCGCGATGATGCCCACGCGCTCCGACATCACACCGCCGGCCGCCGCCAACAAATAGGGAATCGCAATGCGAATGGTTTGCAGCAGGAAGGTAAGGAAAATCATGACACCCCCTTCCGCGCATCACGGTAGAACGCCGCGGTCACGTTGGCCGCGGCCGCACGCAGTTGCTGCTGCACCTCGGGCACCGCGGTGGCAACCGCCAGAATCACGACCGCCGTGAGAATATCGGTGAGTTGCTTCGGCACGATGGCATTCACGGCGAGTCCGCCCTGCGACAAGGTGGCGAACAACAGCGCGGCGCCGAGAATGCCGAAGGGGTGATTGCGTCCCACGAGCGCGACCGCGATACCGAGGAAGCCTGCACCACCGGCAAAGCCTTCTTCGTAGTAGCCCTTGTAGCCCAGCACGAAGTTCATACCGCCCAGTCCGGCGAGCGCACCCGACAGGCACATCGTGACCAGCAGGACGCGGGGCACGCGTACACCGCCGTATTCGGCCGCGTCGGGCTGCAGTCCCACCGCGCGCAAGGCATAGCCGCTGCGGGTGCGAAACAGATACCACCAACTCGCCACGGCCGCGAGCACGGCAAACACGATCGTGAAGTTCGCGGCACTGCCGCGGAACACGGCAAAGCCGTCGGCGAAGCGCGGCATCATCCCCGCCACAATGGGCGGCGTGTGCAGCGTTTCCGGTACATGCAGCTTCGACGACACGATCCAGTTGAGAAACGCCAGCACGATGAAGTTGAGCATGATCGTCACGATCACTTCACTCGCGCCGAACTTCGCGCGCAACGCGCCGGGCACGGCACCGACACCGGCACCAACCAGCATGGCCGCGATCAGACACAGCGGAACGGCAATCAGCGCCGGTGTACCGGCCGGCAGCAGCAGCCCCAGCACCGCGGCGCCGAATCCGCCGGCGGCGAGCTGCCCTTCCGCACCGACATTGAACAACCCCGCGCGACCGGCCAGCGCGAACGCGAGACCGGTGCAGGCCAGGGTCGTGGTCTTGTACAGCACCTGTCCGATGCCGTAGGCGTTCCCCCACGTCCCTTCGACCAACAGGCGGAACACCGTACCTGGCGCTTCGCCAAAGCTGAGGATGAGCAGGTCGCCCACCACGGCCGCGATCGCCAGTGCCACCAATGGTGGCAGGAAGCTGCCGGCCAATCCGATGCCGACGCGCGGCGGCGTTGCTGGTCCGGTACTCATACCGCCGCTCCCGTCATGTAGGGCCCCAACTGTTCGGCCGTGCACTGCGCCGCCGGCCGCACGGTCACGAACCGTCCGCCATACATCACGGCAATGCGATCGGAGAGCGCGAGCACTTCGGGCAAATCCGCGCTCACCAGCAAGATGCCCTTGCCGGCATCGCGGGCGGCCCGCAGCTGTGCGTGAATGAATTCGATCGCGCCCACGTCCACGCCACGCGTGGGTTGCGCGGCCAACAGTACACTGAACTCACGCCCCATCTCGCGCGCGATCACGATCTTCTGCTGATTGCCGCCCGACAGGGCGCGGGCCGGCAACGACGGCATGGCCGGACGGATATCGAACCGCTGCACCTGTTCGGCGGCATTCGTCGCAATCCGCGCCGCGTCGAGCGTACCGAACGACCCGAAATGATGCTGTCGACCCAGGATCAGATTCTCGGCGATGCTGTAGTCGAGAATGAGGCCACGCCGATGCCGGTCTTCGGGAATGTGTGACAAGCCCAGATCGGCCCGCTCGCGCACCGATCGCGAGCCGACATCGTGCGACGCCAGGTGCACGCGTCCGGATTGCATCGCGCGTAATCCGGCGATCGCTTCCAGCAGCTCCGTCTGTCCGTTGCCTTCCACGCCGGCGATGCCCAGAATCTCGCCCGGGCGAATCTCGAAACTGAGGTCGTGCACGGCGCGCGCACCACGATCCGACATCACCGACAGATTCGTCACGCGCAGCACCGGTGCCGCCGATGATACACTGGCGGTCGGTGCTACCCACGAGTCGGCGTCGCCCTGCCTGTCGAGATGGAGCTGCACATCGCGGCCCACCATGGCCCGCGCGATCTCGCGTGGTGTTGTCCCTTCGGTAGCGAAGCGCGACATCGTCATGCCACCACGCATCACGGTGATCGTGTCCGACACCGCGATCACTTCGTCGAGCTTGTGCGTGATCAGTACCACCGTGCCGCCGTCGGCCTTGAGGGCTCGCAGCACGGCCCACAGATCACGGACTTCGGACGGCGAGAGCACCGCCGTGGGCTCGTCCAGAATGAGAATCTTCGCGCCACGATACAGCGCTTTCAGAATCTCGACGCGCTGCGCCTCACCCACCGACAGATCCGCCACTTTCGCCTTCGCATCGACGTGCAGGCCGCACTTCGCGCATAGCGATTCCACCTCGATCACCGCGCGGTGCAGATCCACCTGCAGGCCGTTGCGCGGCTCCATACCCAGAATCACGTTCTCGGCCACCGTCAGCGTCGGCACGAGCATGAAATGCTGATGCACCATGCCCACGCCGGCGGCAATCGCGTCCGGCGTCTTCCAGCCGGTGACGTCCTTGCCGTTCACCAGCACCGTGCCGGCATCGGGCGCGTACATGCCCGCCAGCACGCGCATCAGCGTGCTCTTGCCCGCGCCATTCTCGCCCACCAGCGCGTGAATCTCGCCCGGTGCAACGTCGAGGAAGGCATCGCGATTGGCCACCACCGCGCCGAACGTCTTCACGACGCCCGTCATCCGGATGGCCGGCGTGTCCGATGCGCTCATACTCGCCGTCATCGTCATCGGGTACTCGGCACCTTGATGCGCCCGGCCACGATGTCGGCCGTGAGCGAATCGAGTTTCGCGCGCACGGCATCGGGGATCAGCGCCTTGTTGTTCGCGTCGTACACATAGCCGACACCCTTCTCGGCCAGACCGAACTCCTGGATGCCGCCCGTGAACGTGCCCGCCTTCACCGCCTTTGCCGCCTGGAAGACGGATTCGTCGATCCCCTTCACCATCGACGTGAGCACGTGGCCGGGCGCTTCGCTGAACTGATCCGCGTCCACCCCGATGCCCATCTTGCCCGTGGTGCGTGCCGCTTCGAACACGCCCAGTCCGGTGGAGCCCGAGGCGTGGAAGATCACGTTCACGCCCTGGTTGTACATCGCCAGCGCCATCTCCTTGCCGCGACCCGGATTGCGAAACGCTTCGGGGGTGACGCCGGCGTAGTTCACGATCACTTCGCAGTCGGGACAGACGTGCTTCACGCCGGCACGGTAGCCGGCCTCGAACTTGTGGATGAGGGAGATGTCCATGCCGCCCACGAAGCCGATCTTCTTGCTCTTGCCTACCAGGGCCGCGAGGGCGCCCACCAGAAACGAGCCCTGCTCCTCGCGGAATTTGAGGGCCACGAGATTGGGGGCCATCGGCAGCGGATTGCCCACGCTGTCGGTCGCCACGGCGTAGTCGACGTCGGCGAATTTGACGTTCGGGTACTCCTTCGCCAGCAGGTTGACGTCGTCGGTGAAGATGAAGCCGACGGCCACCACCAGATCCATGCCTTCCGCCGCCAGCAGTCGCAGGCCAGCCTCACGATCGGAGCCTTCGCCCGGCTCGATGTAGCGCACGCGCGCCCCCAGCGCCTTGGCGGCTCGCATGCCGCCGAGGTAGGCCCCGTCGTTGAACGACTTGTCACCGCGACCGCCGACATCGAAAACGATGCCGATGTCGAGGCCTTCGGAGGTGTCCGCCACCGTCGCCCCAGAGGGATGGACGGTCAGGAGGGCGACGTGGGCGAGGAGGAGCGCCCCAATGAGGTATAGGGTCCGGCGCATGGGCAGGAAGGTTCGCCGAGCGGCGCCGCTGCGGGAAGGGGCAAACGGCGGCAAACGGCGCGAACGGCCAACGCCGCTATCGGGTGGCCGGCGCGGCCCGCCAGAGCCCATTCAGCATGTCGCTGGCGAAGAGCCCACTGGCCGACCAGTGCACGCCCCACACGAACACCGGAACGCCGCCGGTGCCCAGGTAGGTGGCCCGTTCACGCTGCATTTTGGTGAGATCGCACCGTCCGTCGGCGGTCTTCTGCGTGGCCAGGCAGCTACCCAGGTCACCTCGCACGTCGAGTACCCGCACGCCGCCGTTGTAGTAGGCCGCATAGGCGAAGCCCTGCGATTCGTCCACCGAAAAATTGTGCGTGCCGGCCCCAGTCACCGAGTACACCGCCACTTCCACGGGCGCCGTGAGCGTGCTGATATCCACCACGTGGATGTCGCCGGCGCTCGACGACCCGATCGCCCCCGGCCCCTCCTGACCCACCAGGATATACCGCTTGGCCTGCGTGACGGGATCGTGCACCCACCACACGTTATGTGCCTGCCCTCCCACGGTGCGAACCCGCCCCAGCGCCCGCGGCGCCGCGACCGAGCCCCCCTGCGCGCCGATGTCCCATATCCGCACGCCGTCGTTCCATTCGGCCGTGAAGAGCAGGCCGTCGCGCACGAACACGTCGTGGATGGTCGGCGACCCCATTTGCTGTGACCACACGGTCCGCGGTGCCGACGGCGTGCTGAGGTCGAGCACCACCAGCCGCGCCGGCACGCCATTCACGGGATCGATGGCGCAGAAGGCGTACAGCACGCCGTTCACGCGCGCCAGTTCCGCGGTGTGCACGCCATACTGCAACTCGCCGCCGGTGGTGCGCGTGATGAGCTGCGGGGCCCGCGGGTTGGCCATCGAGTAGATCGCCACGCCGCCGTTGGGACTCGATTCGATCGCGACCAGCATGATGCTGCCGTCGTCGGAGACCTGCACGTCACCGGTGGTGGTCGCGTTGGCCACGATCATGCTGTCCACCAGCCGCGGCTGATTGGCGCTTACGTCCCAGATTTTTACCGCGTTCCCCCGCACGCCGGCGCGGTTGCCCCATGTGGTGGTGTACGCCGTCGTGCCGCGCACCCACAGCTCGGCGCTGTAGCGCTCGGGGACCACGCCCTGGCCAAGGTGCGTGAGCAGCCCTGGCGCCGCCGGGACGACGACGACCGTGGTGTCGGCGGGCTTGGTGAGCTGGGTCGGTGCGCTCTCGCTGCCGCCACACGCGGTCGCGGCGATCGCGGCGACCGCCGCCACCACCGTCATTCGGAGCACATGGCGTAGTCGGGCGTGCGTCATGGATGCCTATGGGCCGAAGAAGAAGTGATGGGGAAAACGTAACGCCCCATGCGGCGACGCATGGTCCCGGCATGGACCCGGGCTCCGATCGACAGCGACCACTGCGTGTCGGATCCATAAAACTCGGCGGGCACGAACACGGCCGGCGTGCGCTGCGCACGGGCCGAGGCGCGGGCCACTTCCACAAACGGCGTCACGTGCGTGCCGCGCACGCGGGGAAGACTCGTGCCCGGCGCAGCCACCTGCACGGTGCCGATCGACCAGCGGGTGATGCCGACGATCTGGAAGTCGACGTGGCCGCTGGGCGTACGAAAGAGATCGAGCAGGCGTTCGCTTTCCGGGCGGTCGGTGCGTTCGGCCCGCGCGGAGACGGCCCACCCCCGATGCGTGATGCTCGACTCCACCAGCGCGCTGGTGAAGCGGAACACGCGCTGCGCGCCAAGTGATTCGTCGGTGCGCGCCAGCTCGACCAACGCGTAGCGCTTCGCCGGCACGTCGTAGCGCAGCGAGGTGCTCCGTTGCCGATGATCGAAGGCGCCACCCTGCGTGAGGCCGGGGCTGCGCACGAACGCCGAGCTGGCCTGCACCTCAAGCGAAGCAAACGGGGCCACGGTCAGACGCGTGCTGCGCGAATCGCCCACCCGCGACCACTGCGGCGCGGTGAACGGGCCCACCGGTTCGTCGCCGTTGAACCAACCCTGCTCGAGCGTGATGGCCCGGTCGCCGCGGGCGAACTGCAGCGCGCCCATGACCAGCACGCGTTCGATGATCTGGGCGTGGTGATGGTTGACGGGATACTTCACGAACGGCCGCATCATCGGGTCGTCGGTGCCGTACGGTGTGAAGCCCTTCCCGCCGGCCAGCGTGGCGCGGAACCCGGCGTACGAGGGCGTACCGACGGCCAGCATGGCCTCATGCACGAGCGTATGCGGATGCCGGCGGTCGGCGTACCCTTCGCCGTACATGCCGGCGTTGAGCTCGCCGCGGCGGAGGGTGTACCCCTCGAAATTCAGCGTGCCGATCAGGCGCAGCGGTCCAAGCGCGGCATCACCGAGCAAATTGGGCTGCGTGAGGTAGCCCTCGGTGAAGCGGCGACCGAGCAGGGCAGGGTTGGCGGTGGTGAGCAGCCCCGTGGCCATCGCGCCCACGTGTGCGCGGGCGGAATCGGCGCCGGCGAGGTGGGGGATGTGTTGCGCCCTGCTCACCGCGGGTACACACGCGGCGAGCAGGGCGATGACACGGAACAGCGTAGGCATGATCACGGGAGCTCGTGAGCCCCGGAATCCGCGAGACTTACTTGAGCGCCTTGTACCGGTAGCTCATGATGCCGGTGCCGGTCGCCTTGATCGTGACCGACTTCGTCTCGCCCTTCTTGATCGGGCCCGCCGCTTCCGTCGCCGTGGCGACGACCGCGCCGGCCAGGTCCAGAAACTCGGCGGTGACCGAATACTGACCGTCCTTCGCTGCGACCTGCTCGAGCGACAGGATCAACGTCGCCATGTCCTTACGACGATCGAAGCTGGTCACGTCCACCTTCACCGGCAGCGCTTCGGCATACGTCTGGTACTTCACCAGCGAATCCGTCCACGCCTTCACTTCGATCGGCTTCTTCGCCGTCTGCGCGGCCTTGGCGAGCCCCTGCGACGCGTAGGCGAACAGCATCCAGCCGTCGAAGTTGTTCGGATCGAGTTCGACGAGCTTCCGCGTGGGCGCGAACATCAGCGTGAACTGATCCTTCGCATAATGCGCCGCGGCCACGTTGCGCTGGGCATCGCGGTTGAACGGGTTCTTGACCGTGGCTGCCTGGAACAGCTTGAGCGCGTCGTCCGACTTGTTGGCGCGCGTCGCGATCACGCCGGCGGTGGCCAACGCGATATCGGTGGCTGAAGCCTGCGTGAGCAGCGGCGTGTACACCGTCGGAATCAGGGCCGTATCCTTGGCGACCGTGAGCGCATCGGCCCACGACAGCAGGAGATTGGGCGCGTCCGGGTTGTCCGGCGTGGCGGTCAACAGCGCCTTGAAGCCCTCGGCCGCTTCACGCGCCGCCGTCAGCTGCTCGGCGCCCGTCTTGGCCTGCGCATCTTCCAGCTGGCTCATCGCCGCGTAGTACATGCTGCCGTTCTTCAGGTCGCGGTACGTCGTGTCGTCGGCCGCATACTTGATCACATGCTTCCAGTGCATGATCGCGGCCGCACGGTTGTTGCGCGCGTTCGCCGTGCTGGCCATCACGTAGTGCGGGTACGGATTGGTCGCCGACATCAGCATCGAACGCTTCGCGAAGTAATCGGCCGAGTCGAGCTTGCCGGCGTTCGACGCGTCGAGCGCGGCTTTGGTCGCGGCCAGCCACACTTCGTTCATGCGCATCGCCGTGATGTCGGCTTCGCACGTGGGCACCGCGGCCACGATCGCCTTGTACGCCACGTCCATGTTCACGAGGATGTCGTACGGCTCGGCGGGATTCGTGATGAATCCGAGCTCGCTGCGGGCCGGGGCATCGACGAGGCCGGGCTCGACGCCCCACATCGTGAGCGCCTGTACGAGCGTGAGGTTGTAGCCGCCCGGATTCTTCGCGTAGCGCTCGGGCTTCGTGTCGAGTTCCTTCACGATGTCACGCAGGGCCTTCTTGCGCGCGTCGGGCGTGGCGGCGCTGCGGGCCCCCTGGAACTTGAGCGACATCAGCGCCAGTTCCTTCGGATTGTTCTGATCGATCGTGCACTGCGGGGCTACGCCACCACCGGGCTGGGCCGTAAGTGCAGCAGGAGCGAGAGCTACTCCGGACAGCGACACCACGGTCGCGAAGCCGGCCATGAACGTCAAACGCATGACGTCTCCAAAGCGAAAAAGAGCGGGAGAATGGGCCAGCAAGCCGGCCAGGGGTTCTGTTGGGGACCCAGTGTCCTAAGTTGAAACTACTATGACTCACCGGATCCGCACGCGGTTCCTTGTTATTGGCAGTGGAGTCGCAGGCCTCCATGCTGCCTGGCGCGCCTCGGCTCACGGACCGGTGACGGTCCTCACCAAGCGCACCCTGTTCGATTCCGCGACGGCCTACGCCCAGGGGGGCATCGCGGCTGCCTTAGGCGCTGGGGACTCGCCCGACCTGCACCGACAGGATACGCTCGCCGCCGGCGCAGCGCTGTGCGACGCCGCGGCGGTGCAGGTGTTGGTGGAGGAAGGCCCCGCCCGGGTACGCGAACTGCAGGCGGCGGGGGCCCGATTCGATCTCGATCCCGACGGCGATTTCAAGCTCGGAAAAGAGGCGGCCCACTCCCGACATCGGATCGTGCACGCCCACGGCGACCAGACCGGGGCCGAGGTGGCCCGGACCCTGGTGGCCAAGGTGCGCGAGTCGCCGAACATTCAGGTGGTCGAGATGGCTCGGGTGCTCGACCTGTTGCTCCTGGAGGATGAGGACGGGGTCCAGTGTGCGGGCGTCCGGGCCAGTATCGCCGGCCGCGCCGTGGAGATTGTGGCCGACGCCACCGTGCTCGCCACCGGCGGCTGCGGTCAGATTTACCGATACACCACCAACCCGCAGGTGGCCACCGGCGACGGGTTTGCCATCGCCCATCGGGCCGGTGCCCGGTTGGCCGACATGGAATTCGTCCAGTTCCACCCGACCGCGCTCGATACGCCGGAAAATCCACTCGCCCTGATTTCCGAAGCCGTGCGCGGCGAGGGCGCCATCCTGCTGAATGGCCGCGGGCAGCGTTTCATGCCGAAACGCCATCGCTTGGCCGAGCTCGCTCCCCGCGATGTCGTCGCCCGCGAGATTTTCCGCGAGCAGCAGCAGTACGGCACGGTGTTGCTCGACGCCACCAAACTCGGCGCCGAGTTCGCAACGCGCTTCCCCGGCATTCTCGCGCTCTGCCGCGCCCGCGGCATCGATCCGGTGCACGAGCCGATTCCTGTCACGCCGGCCGCCCATTACATGATGGGCGGGGTCATGACCGATCTGGCCGGCCGGTCCAGCATCGCGCGCCTGTACGCGGTGGGTGAAGTGGCCCGCACCGGTGTGCACGGCGCGAACCGGCTCGCCTCCAACTCGCTGCTGGAGGGGTTGGTGTTTGCCGAGCGCGTGGCCCGCGACATGGTCCAGACACCGCAGGACCTCCCCGTGCCTGAGCCCGCTGAATGGGAGGTGCCGTCGCTCGATGATCGCGGCGCCGCCCAGGTGGCCGCCGACGAGATCCGCGAACTCATGTGGACGTACGCGTCGATTGCCCGCACGGCCCCCGGGCTGCGCCGCTGCCTCGCCGCGCTGCAGCACATCGGCGAGCGCCTGCCACCGGGCGCCACCGAAGAGCGAAACTTGCACACCACCGCCACGCTCGTCACCGAAGCGTCCCTGTTGCGCAAGGAGTCGCGTGGAGGGCACTTCCGGAGCGATTTTCCGAAGACCCGCCGGAAGTGGCAGGGCAAGCATATCACTTGGTAACAGCAGAGTAGGGAGTACGGAGTACGGGGTAGGAAGTAAGCCCCCTCACGTCCCCCTACTCCTTACTCCGTACCCCCTACTTCGCAGTTATAGAATGACGATTTTAGAAGCGCACTACGATCCCGCCCTTGCCGAAGAAATCCGCGCCCTTGCCAAGGCACGGAACGCGGTGATTCTCGCGCACAACTACGAGCGTCCGGAAATTCAGGACGTGGCCGATTTCGTGGGGGACTCGCTGGGCTTGTCGCGCGAAGCCGCGAAGACGGAAGCCGACGTGATCGTCTTCTGCGGTGTGCACTTCATGGCCGAAACGGCGGCGATTCTCTCGCCCCAGAAAACGGTGCTGCTCCCCGATCTCGCCGCCGGTTGCTCGCTGGCCAGCACGATCGACGCCGAACAGTTGCGCGCCTGGAAGGCGCAGCATCCGGGCGCGGTGGTCGTGGCCTACGTGAACACCACGGCGGAAGTGAAGGCCGAGAGCGACTATTGCTGCACGTCGGGCAATGCGGTTGAAGTCGTCAACGCGATTCCGGCCGACAAAGAGATCCTCTTTCTCCCCGACATGTTCCTCGGCGCGCACGTCCGGCGCGAGTCGCGGCGCGAGAACATCCATGTCTGGCTTGGCGAGTGTCATGTCCACGCTGGTATCGACCCCGAGCATATCTCGAACATGCGGGCGCAGCATCCGGGTGCCGAGTTCCTGATCCATCCGGAGTGCGGCTGCGCGACGCCGGTGGTGGAAGCCATCAGCGCCGGCGCCATCGACGCCGACAACGTGCACATCCTCTCCACTGAGGGCATGATCAACCGCCCCAGCCAGACCGATCAGGACACGTTCATCGTGGCCACCGAAATCGGCATTCTGCACCGGCTGCGCCGTGCCAATCCCACCAAGCACTTCATTGCGGCGAACGATCGCGCGCAGTGCGCGTATATGAAGGTGACCACGTTGCCCAAGGTGCGCGATGCGCTCCTGCACATGCAGCATCGGATCACGGTCCCCGACGAGATCGCCGCCCGCGCGCGCATTTCCATCGAGCGCATGGTGTCGATCGGTGGCAAGTCCGGCGTGAGTCCCTTTGGCCCTGAGGATCCCGGCGAATGAGTGCCTTCCACCCGCCCCTGCGTCCCACGCCGTCGAACGGTTCGCCCGTGATGGCGCCCCGCACCATCACGCCGCTCGGGATGCGTGCGGTGGACGGCCTGGCGCTCCCGTTTCCGCTCACGGATGCGGAGATCACGGCGCAGGTTCGGGTGGCGTTGCAGGAAGATCAGGCGTTCAACGACGTCTCCACGCTGGCGACCGTCGTCAGCACCCGTCACGTGCGCAGTACGATCGTGGCGCGCCGCGGCGGCGTGATCGCCGGTGTCCCGCTCGCCGTCGAGGCGTTCCGGCAACTCGACAGCGCGGTCACGATTCGCGTGGAAGCCTCCGACGGCACCCGCGTGAAGGCCGGTGACATCGTCATGCACATCAACGGACACGCCCGCGGCATGCTGTCGGCCGAACGCACCGCGCTCAATTATTTGCAGCATCTCTCCGGCATCGCCACGCTGACGTCGCGCTTCGTCGACGCGGTGGCCGGCACGTCGGCGCAGATCCTCGACACGCGCAAGACCACACCAGGCTGGCGCGCCCTCGAGAAATACGCGGTACGCACCGGTGGTGGCACCAATCACCGCATGGATCTGCGCAGCGGCGTGCTCATCAAGGACAATCATCTTGCCGCCATCGGTGGCGACATCGCGATGGCCGTCTCGCGTGCACGCGGCCTTGCCCTGAGCGGCACCGCGATCGAAGTCGAGTGTGATACAGTGGAGCAGGTCGATGCGGCGATCGCCGCTGGCGCCGATTGGGTGCTGCTCGACAACATGTCGCTCGAGCAGTTGGGCGAGGCCGTGACGCGCTGTCGCGGTCGCGTGATCACGGAAGCGTCGGGTGGCGTCACGCTCGACACCGTGCGTCGCATCGCGGACACGGGTGTGGATCGTATTTCCATTGGCGCGCTCACCCATTCCGCACCGGCGCTTGATCTCGCGCTCGATTTCGACGGATTGTAAGGTCTTCTGAAGGGCTCTTCCCATGCCTGTTCGCCTCCCCCTGCTCACCGAGCGCGCCTCTCGCATTCTGCTGGAGGGCTTGGTGGATTACGCCGGACTCTTTGCGCCGGCTGCGCTCGCCATGCCCAACGCGGTACGCAACTACGCGCATTACCGCGCCGCTGGCTCCGGTTGGATACTCGGTCGATTCATCTGTCCGGCGCAGTCGCTCGCCCTCTTCTCCGAAACGGCGGATCCGCTCCTGCCGCGTGATGCGGGCGCGATCCCGTGGCGCCTCTCCGCGACCGCCAGCGCCGATCTTTCCAGTGATCTCGCCGAGATCGCCGCCTTCAACGAGCGGCACCGCGTCTGCTTCGAAGAATGTGGCGCCCGCGTCGATGTGTACGAGATCAAGGCCACGTCGGTCGGGGACATCGAACGCATCGCCGACGCGACGCCCCGCGACCTCACCACGTTCATCGAGATACCACTCGATGGCGACATCGACGCCGCCATCGCCGCCATCGCTCGTGTCGGCCGCAAGGCGAAGGTGCGCATGGGCGGCACGACCGCCGACATGATGCCATCGCCCGAGTCGGTCGTACGCTTCTTCACCGCGTGCATCGCGCACGATGTCACGGCAAAAGCCACGGCCGGCCTGCATCACCCGCTGCGGGGCACGTATCGCCTTACCTATGAGCCCGATGCGGCCACCGGTCGCATGTACGGCTTTCTGAATGTGGCGCTCGCGGTCGCGCACCTCGAGACCGGCGGTAGTGACGCCGAGGCCCTTCAGTTGCTTGAAGAAGCCGATGCCGGACGCATCGAGTTCAGCGATCTGCATGTCGCGTGGCATGGGCCTGAGCGCACGCTCACCTTCACCCGCGACGCGCTGCAGCAATTGCGCGAGCATGGGTTGGTGAGCTTCGGCTCCTGCTCGTTCACCGAGCCGGTGGACGAATCGCGCGCGCTCGGCTGGCTCTGATCTGCCGCTGATCTGATGGCAGCGCGGGGCGGCCCGACGCGCTAGAATCAGCGCATGTTGATCGATCCAACCAACGACCCCGCGCTTCGCTCGTGGGTACCGACCGCCAACCTGCGCGGTGCGGATTTCCCGATTCAGAATTTGCCCTTCGGCATTTTCCGTCGGGCGGGCACCCGTGAGGCGCCGCGCGTGGGCGTGGCCATCGGCGCCGCCATTCTCGATGTGGCCGCCTGTCTCGCCGCCGGACTGTTCGACGAGGACAGCGAGGCGCGTCAGGCCGCGACAGCCTGCGCCACGCCGACCCTCAATGAACTGATGTCGCGTGGCGCACCGGCCCGGCGGGCGCTGCGCAACGCGATCTCCGCGCTCCTCGCCGACACGGCGGCCGTGCATCGGAAGCAGATCGCCGAGCATGCGCTGGTGCTGCAAGCCGACGCCGAGCTGTTTCTGCCGGCGCAGATCGGCGATTACACCGACTTTTATTCCTCGGTGCATCACGCCATCAACGTCGGGTCGATGTTCCGTCCCGATCAGCCGCTGCTCCCCAACTACAAATGGGTGCCGATCGGCTATCATGGCCGCGCGTCCAGCGTCGTCGTGTCTGGCACGCCGGTGCGCCGCCCAGTGGGACAGCGCAAAGGTCCGAACGAGGATGTCCCATCGGTTGGCCCCTCGCGGTTGCTCGACTACGAACTCGAACTCGCGGCGTTCGTGGGCACCGGCAATGCGCTCGGGGAGTCGATTCCGATGGAGCAGGCCAACGAGCACCTGTTCGGCCTGTGTCTGCTGAACGATTGGTCGGCCCGCGACATCCAGGCGTGGGAGTACCAGCCGCTGGGCCCGTTCCTCGCCAAGAATTTCGCCAGCACGATCAGCCCGTGGGTGGTTACCCTCGAGGCGCTGGAGCCATTCCGTATGCCGTTGGCGCCGCGCGCTGAGGGCGATCCGGCACCGCTGCCGTATCTCACCAGCGATGCCGACCGTACGCATGGCGGCTTCGGCATCACGGTGGAAACGTGGCTGCGCACGGCGCAGATGCGTGAGGCCGGTGAGCCGGCGGTCCGGCTCACGCAGGGGCAGGCCACCGATCTGTACTGGTCGATGGGGCAGCTGTTGGTGCATCATGCCAGCAGCGGCTGTAACCTCCGCCCCGGCGACCTCCTGGGCAGCGGGACGATCTCCGGCGCGGCCAAGGAGAGCCGTGGCTGCCTGCTGGAGCTGACCTGGCGCGGCGCGGAGCCGCTCACCCTCCCCAACGGGGAGACGCGCCGTTTCCTCGAAGACGGCGACGAAGTGGAGATCACGGCGTTTGCCGAGCGTGAGGGGGCCGCACGCATCGGCTTCGGGCGCTGTGTCGGCACGGTTCTGCCCGCCGAAAGCACCACCTGACCCGCTGAGGAACGACGTGGCAACCTCGGGCATTTCGTAAGCACGATGTCCGACCTACTCTTTGCCCGTTCGCAGATGGCCATGTCGCTGGCCTTCCACATCATCTTCGCGGTGGTGGGAGTCGGCATGCCCGCGTTCATGGTCATCGCCGAGTGGCGGTGGCTCAGGTCGCGCGACGCGCTGCAGCTCGAGCTGGCCAAGCGTTGGGCCAAGGGTACCGCGATCCTCTTCGCGGTCGGCGCCGTGTCGGGCACCGTGCTCTCCTTCGAACTCGGTCTGCTCTGGCCCACGTTCATGGAGCACGCCGGTGCCGTCATCGGCATGCCCTTCTCGCTCGAGGGCTTCGCCTTCTTTACCGAGGCCATCTTTCTTGGCATCTACCTGTATGCCTGGAACCGCATTCCGCCGCGCGCACATTTCGCCGCCGGTGTGGTGGTGGCGATCAGTGGCGCGCTCAGTGGTGCCTTCGTGGTGTGTGCGAATGCCTGGATGAACGCACCGGCGGGCTTCCGTATGGTGAACGGGCAGGTCACTGAGGTCGATCCGATCGCGGCGATGTTCAACGCCGCGGCCCCGTCGCAGATCGTGCACATGACGCTCGCCTCGTTCGCGGCCACCGGATTCGCCGTCGCCGGCATTCATGCCTTCGCGCTGCGCCGCGGTACACCGCATCGCGCGTTTCATCGGGCCGCTTTGCAAATCGCGCTCTTGGTCGGACTCCCCGCGGCACTGGTGCAGCCGCTGTCGGGCGACTGGAGCGCGCGTAGCGTCGCTGAGCGCCAGCCGGTCAAGCTGGCCGCCATGGAAGGGCATCTGAAAACAGGCCCCGCCGCGTTTGTGATCGGGGGATGGCCCAACGCCGAAAGCTTGGAGCACACCGGCGCGATCGAAATTCCGGGTGCGCTGTCGTTCCTGCTGCACGGTGATCCCACCGCCGTCGTGCAAGGTGTCGATGCCGTCCCACCAGACGAGCGTCCGCCGCTGGCCATCGTGCATCTCGCCTTCCAGATCATGATCGGCTGTGGCACGGTCATGGCGGCGCTGTCGCTGTGGGGCGGGTGGCGCTGGTGGCGTCGGAAGCGGGGAGATGGCCGCGCGCTTCCCGACGATCGTCGCTTCCTCACGGCACTCATCCTCGCCGGGCCGCTGGGGTTCATCGCGCTCGAAGCGGGCTGGACGGTCACCGAGGTCGGGCGTCAGCCCTGGATCGTGCAGGGCATTCTGCGCACGGCCGATGCGGTCACGCCGATGCCCGGCTTGGTGGTGTCGTTCGTGTTGTTCACCGCGCTGTACGTTGGGCTCGCGGTCGCGGTGGTGTTCCTGCTCTGGCGGCAGATCATCAAGACGGGCGTCACGCCCACGCCGATGGGACTCACCAGTGAACTGCCCATTCCGATGCCGGGTTCGACCGCCAGCTACCCAACCCCGTGACGTCGACGGCGGACGTGGCAACCGCACTCACCTGGACGCTGCCGCACGCGGTGGCCGGCACCATGGTGCTGTCGCTCAACGCCTATGTGCTGCTTGGCGGCGCGGATTTCGGCGGCGGCGTGTGGGATCTCTTGGCGCGCGGCAAGGACCGCGACGCGCAGCGCACGCTGATTGCCGATGCCATCGGTCCGATCTGGGAAGCCAACCACGTCTGGCTGATTCTCGTGGTCGTGCTGCTGTTCACCTGCTTCCCGAAGGCCTTCGCGCATCTCGCCACCGAACTGCACATCCCGATCACGGTGATGCTGGTGGGCATCGTGCTGCGCGGCTCCGCGTTCACCTTTCGTACATACGATAGCAAGCGCGACCATGTGCAGCGCCGCTGGGGACGCATCTTCTCGGTCGCGAGTCTGCTCACCCCGGTCATTCTCGGGGTGTGCCTCGGTACCGTCGCCCGTGGCGCCGTGCCGATACGGAGCATCGAATCACTCCGCACCATCACCTTCGGGGCGCGGTTCATCGACCCGTGGGCGCGGTCGCCGTTCCCGTGGGCGGTCGGACTCCTTACGCTGGCGCTGTTCGCGTTCCTGGCGGCGTCGTACCTCACCGTCGAAGCCACCGACGATCGGATGCGCGACCTCTTTCGTCGTCGTGCGCAGCAGTCGCAGGTGGTGCTCCTGATCTTCGCGGTGGTGACGCTGGTACTGGCCCGCGCCGAGAATCCGCTGCTGTTCCAGGGGCTCACGCGCGGGCGGACGGCGCTCACGATGCACGCCGTCACCACCCTCGCGGCGGCCGTGTCACTTTGGGCGCTGGCCACACGCCGTTTCCCAATGGCTCGGCTCGCCGCCGCCGCGCAGGCCAGTTGCATTCTCTGGGGATGGGCGTGGACGCAGTATCCGTGGATGCTGCCGCCGAACCGGACGATCACCGAATTGGCGGCGCCGCGTGTCACGCTGCAATTGACGCTTGGTGCGCTGGCGGTCGGCACGATGATTCTACTGCCGAGTTTTGTGTACTTGTTTCGTGTCTTCAAGACCCGTGAAGGCGGCGAGTAGCCCTCGCATTGTTGTCCCGCGCGTCCCAAATTACCGCATGCGCCCTGATCTGATTCGCGTCGTACTGGTGGATGATCACCAGATTGTTCGCGCTGGACTCAAAGCCGTATTGTCGACCGCGAAGGACATTGCCGTCGTTGGCGACGGCGGCAGCGGCAAAGATGCCCTCGCCCTCGCC
>CANHJV010000059.1 GCA_947461225.1 Gemmatimonadota bacterium
GGAGCCGTCCCACGAATCGAAGTGCGCCGACAGCATCACGTATTCATCGGGCTTCTCGCTGCCCTTGATCATCGCGATCGTGTTGAACGCCGGCTGCTCGCCGAGCAGTGCCGCGTCGAGATCGAGCGTGACCATCGGCTTCTGCTTGTTCTCGGCCAGGCGATACACCAACGAATAATCCTCGCAGGTGAGCCCCACCGCCGGCGCCGTCGTGTTGTACGTCTCGAACACCTCGATCACGCCCCAACCACCGGCGCCGCCTGCACCACCGCCGCCGAAACCACCGCGTCCTGCTGCGGCCGCGGCGAGGCTTTGCGCCGGTCCACCACCACGATCACTCGCGCCCGCCGGACGCTGACCGCCGCCGGGGCCACCCGCACCACCACGACCACCACCGCCGCCCGCGTTCTGCGCGGCGAACGGATTCGCGAAGCCCGAGAGCTTGTTGCGTGACGTGATCATCCCCACCACGCCCGCCTTCTCGAGGCGCATGCCGAGGGTGCCCGTGCCGAGCCCCATACCATAGCCCGTGCCGCGATAGAGCTTCGTGCTGTCGGGGCGACCATTGGCGCTCGTCATCACGGCCCAATCCTGCTGCGTCTGCGCGACGAGCGTGTCCATGCGCGCCTTCGACTCCGGCGTGGCGAAGCGCACCCAATCTTCACTGGGGCGGCAGGTCGGATACGCCGGCGACAGCAGCACGATCTTGCCACGCGCCTTCGGCAGCCAGGCTACGAATTCCGTGCTGTCCTTGAACTTGGGGAGGACGATCGCCTCGGCCTTCACCGGCTTGCCCTTCGTGCCCGGGCTCCACGCCAGCATCGTGCCTTCCAGCGAGCGCGTGCGCGGTGCCACGAGATCGATGTGCGACACCCCGCGCCGCCATCCCCGCCAGGTACCGTAGTTCTCACGCTTGGCGTCGATGCCCCACGACTTGTACTGCGCGATGGCCCAGTCGCTGGCTGCTAGCATCCCGGGACTTCCCGTCAGGCGCGGACCGATGGAGTCGAGGAGCGCCTGGCCGAGTGCCTCGACGCGGGACGAGTCCATACCGATCTGCCAGATACGCTTGATGGCGGGGTTGTCGGTGGGGAAGGTCGTTGGGCGCTGGGCGCTTGCTTGTGCGGCTGCCGAGAGGCCGAGGGCGGCGGCGAGGGCCGCTGAGCGCCGGAGGGTGGAAGACATGGGTGGGGACGGGTGGGTCGTGGTGGGAGCGGGGATCCCGCACAATGCAGCCCACGACGGGGGAACGCGAGAGGCGGGGCAGGACGCGCTTCTCTGTGAGCCCGCTAGCCGGAATCTTGCCACAGATATCGGCCTATGCACACGTTGGCAGCTCATATGTCGAGTGATAGAGGAATCCGAGGTCCGCGAATTTCACGCGGAACTGATTCCGGCGCTTCACCCTCGGCGCGCTGGAAGCGTTTTCAACCTTGATTCCGGGGTCGAGATAAACCGCGCCGGAGGCGAGTGCGGCCAACAGCTTCGCGTAGTTCGTCCCCTCGGCGAAAGTTACGCGCTGCCCGTACCTGTACTTCGTGTCTACGCCGGACTCCTTCTCGGCTGGCACGTATGCCGCCTTTGCGTGTTTTCGGATCCAGTGTGCCAGCAAGCCTTCGAAGCTCCACGATGCCGCAACAACGTCCGTTGCGTCAACTAGCGCGAGCGATCCACGCGAATCAGTCAGCTTACCCCTTTTGACGTCGAATCCAGAAAGCTCGAGTCGCAGACCGGTGCGATCCGTTCGGTGTCCGACACGATGAATCCCACCAAAGTTCAAACGGTCTTCCCTACCCCGCATGTCTGGGTATCCGTAGCGACGTACGAACGACTCGACGCCTTCTTCGACGTAGTGCCCACCGTTGGGCTCCGGCGTAAGCAGGGTCAAAACGCCCGAATACGGCCGTTCGAGATTGGGAACAGTGTGAGATTTTACCTCCCACCCGTCGAAGTCTGGCTCTGAGCGTCCGTTTGCGCGGATGCCGAGCTCCGACTCCAAGGTGACGCCAACGCAGTTAGTACCTTTGCAAATCGCTCGAGCACCGTCGACTTGAAGGCGCCAAGGTTCGATCCATCCCAACCTCGACACGCGGCACAACGCCGTCATCAACTTCGAACGAGAATCGGCGGACTCGCCCGACAGCGGAATGCGAAGAAACACCCCAACAGACTCAAGGCCTGCTTGTCCTTCAAGCGATCGCGCGACCGGGTGATCGGCAGATGCCGCGAATCCGATCACCGAGTCGTCGCCGGCAATACCCAGAAAGAGAACACGCCCCTCTGATCGCGAGGCCATCACGTCCGACGGTGCCCAGACCGCGCCGCGGAGAAACCCGGAAAAGCGCACTTCCGGATACTGGGGATAAAGAATCATCTGCGCCGACGGTACCGGATACACGCGGCCCTCATCATCCAGCCAACTGAACGTTATCGGGGCGTTGAAAATGGGCTCGGCATGCGTGCCAGTACTTTTCGCCTTCGGAAGCCCAGCAGGGATAACGTTCGCAACGCCGAGGTCACCGCCCAGGTATACCTGATTCTTGCTGTTGTCATTCGGACTCAGTCGCTTAACGAGGAGCCGCCGTACTCCGAGTTCGACCATCCGCGACTTCAGTGAGTCAATTGTGAGCATCAGTGTTATTCCGACCTTGACGGCGGGAGAAACTGCGGACATCGTGTCCGATATGTCTCCCTCCGAAGAAAATCCGGCAATCCCGGCTATCGAACACGCCCTGCGCTATTGGACGCAGGAGGAACTGGCCGACCGAGTCGGGCGCCAGGCACGCACTGTTCGCCGCTGGATCTCTGGAGAAAGTAGCCCGCCGTCGTACATCGCGGAAACGATTAGACGGGAGTTGGCGCGCGACGAGCGCCCTCGTCAACCGGATTTCACATTCATTGATCTCTTTGCCGGCATCGGTGGAATCCGCCGTGGCTTTGAGGAAATGAACGGGCGCTGTGTCTTCACGTCGGAATGGGATTCTCACGCAGTAAAGACTTACAAGGCGAATTATCCCGACGCAGATGACATCGCCGGTGATATCACGCAGATCGCTCCCTCGGACGTAGGGCCCCATGATCTGCTGCTCGCGGGATTCCCCTGTCAGCCGTTCAGCCTAGCGGGAGTTTCGAAGAAGAACAGCCTAGGACGCGCTCATGGCTTCCTTGATAAGACCCAGGGAACGCTGTTCTTCAATATCGTGAATATTTTGAAGGAACATCGGCCGAAGGCATTTCTGCTCGAAAATGTGAAGAACCTGCGAAGCCACGACCAAGGACGCACCTTCGAGGTCATCATGGGATCGCTGAGAGAACTTGGTTATCAAGTTCACTCGCAGCTCATAGATGCCACGCCGTGGGTGCCTCAGCGGCGAGAGCGTATCTATCTAGCGGGCTTCCGACAGCCGGTCGACCTAGATCTGCAGCAGCTGACGAAGCCTGCGCGCCAGCCTGTTCTCGGCGACATTCTTCACTGTGCGGAAGAGAATGCTGAAGAGCCCTATACCTTCGCCATGAACGGAGTGACTGTAGTTAATCCCCGCTATACGCTGAGCGACCATCTCTGGCGGTATCTTCAGGACTACGCGGCGAAGCACCGTGCAAAGGGAAACGGATTTGGCTGTTCCGTATTCGGTCCGGAAGATGTGACACGAACCCTATCTGCCCGCTACCACAAGGACGGCAGCGAGATCTTGATCGCGCAGGGACGAGGTAAGAACCCGAGACGGCTGACTCCGAGAGAATGCGCACGACTGATGGGATTCGATGCGACCGGAGCTCAACCGATGAAAATTCCGGTTTCGGACACTCAGGCCTATCGACAGTTCGGCAACTCCGTCGCGGTACCGGTTGTTCGCGCAATTGCGAAGGTGATGGTTCCCAGGATTCTGTGCCCTGAGAAGTATCCGCCTAGAGAAGTGAACGAATCGCAGACGAAGCTATCCTTGGGAAATGCCGCGGCCTGAAGGCGCACTGCCGGCTGCTCGCAGCCGTAACATGGCCGCGATCAAAGGATGCGATACAAGCCCGGAGCTCATCGTCCGACGGCCTCAGTGGACACCTCAAATCCGGCCACTGATCGACAGCTGAACACCGGCCATTACGTCGGCGAGCTGAGGCAGCCTAACGGGACACGTAGGCAGAGGAGTAGGTCGCCACCTTAGGCTTCGTGCGCCATCTCCGACGGCGGTGGAACAGCCAGCGGAGCAGTGCCATCACGGTCGAAGCGTCGCCGTGCAGTTCTCCCCAGTCATCCAAGGGATAACGGGACGTGAAGATCGGACATCGTCCTGACCGCTCGGCGTACGGTAGTGATGGTGCATGGCTGCTTCTGGCATCGACATGCTAGCTGCCGATATGCAACCCCACCAAAGTTGCGAACTGTATTCTGGCGGAACAAGCGCGACAACAACGTTGCGCGAGATGCCCGCAATCGGAAGGATTTGCGGGCGCTCGGATGGAGAGTCGAAACCGTATGGGTATGCCAGGCGAATAGACCGCAGTACCTCGCGAAACTTGCACGGAGACTTTTGGAACGCTAAGCCTGATGGGTGTGAACGCTATGCGAGGGCCACCATCGAATCGAGTAATTCACAGAATGCACCGTGTTCGCGATGCTCTGGCGTTCCCACTAACATGGCTCGGTCGAGTCCGTGGTTGATTGTTTCACAAGCGGTCTCCGGAAGCAGCACGCAGGCGTGACATGCGGCAAGATTCGCCATCCTAGAGCCTTGGCCGCCGAGCTTCTCGGAACAAAGTGGATCGACGGAACACCACGATGCCCTTGAGAGTGCGCGACTGAACAGTCCCTCGAGCCTGTCCTGTTGACCGAGGCGAACCAACCCACCAAGCGTACCTTCTGAATCGCCGGACGCAGTGTAGATCAGAATACCAGCCATCGGAGCCGCGGTATCTGCGGATACGTACAATCGCTCCCGAAGTGCGGCGGTACTGTAGCCCGACTCGAATACCATCTGATTCAACAGTGCATGCGCCAGTGTGTGAACGAGCAGATATCTCGATGCCCAGACTAGACTGGCTGGAGTGGGCGCCAGCGTCTGATGCTGGCCGGCGACGCGAAGAATGAACTGGTCGTCCAGTCGCTCATCGAGCCATTGACCGTTTCCCTTCTGCCAATTGGCGATCATCTCTTCCGAGAGCTCGATATACAATCCTTCGCCGAACACCTCAACCGCAGGTAGCCATCGCTGTCCCTCCTGCGTCGGCGGCTTGGCGAAGAGTTGCGAGAGGGCGCGTTCAGGCATGCCTGCGAGCGGCTGCGGGCTCGGCTCAAGCCTGTCGAATCCGATGAATGCACGTGTTTCCTTCAGCCGCTCGATCAAGTTGACGCGCGACAGATACCGACCGAGACTAGCTGGAACTTCCGCTGGTATCACACGAAGATCGGCGATCGCCTTGAGATCGTCGACACGCTCACGGAGCACGTTGAACTCAGAGCGCCGATACGCCTGAAGCTCGCCGTCAGGCACCGAAGGAGCAGAGGCGCCGGCCACGAGGACGGAGGAAGGCCGAAGTATGCTCTTCAGCACAACGGCGACCTCATCGGCCGTCGCGGTGATTCCGACCCGTTCGACGGCCCTGTGACAAATGGCAATCGCATCTTCCTCGTCCATCTGAAAAAGAAGATTCGCCCTTCCTAGAAGCGCACTGTTGCTCGTAAGACATTCCCGAATCTGCTGATATGCGTCCGAGTGCGGCGCCATGTCTGGTATGAGTATCGAACTGACAGTCTTCGCGAAGTAGAGATTCGTTTGGTTGATCAGAGCGCCCACGAGCGCTTCGCCGCAACTCTGGCTGGCGTGTTCTCCGAGCCACGGCCTGTCGCCGCTACACGATATCCCCGCGCGCTGAAGCGGCGTTTGATCAAGGCCGGCGGGCCGTTGCATGACACCAGTCATCGTTCGACCGGGAGCGTTGCATTTCTTGCAACGAACGGAGACACTGCCGAGATCTGATCCACCCCGATCCACAAGAATCAACTCGCCGTCACCCTCGCAAACGCAGCGAGCCCAGCTTTTCCATGGGAATTCACATAGATGCCCCGCCGAGCAGACTGCGACGAAGCGCACGGGGGCCCACCGTGCGCCGTCGCCAGCCGGCTCAAGCCGTCGCTGACTCAGTCTGAACCGTCGCAGCTTGCCGGTCTTGCTATTTCGATACCAAGTGGGGAAACGGTGAGCCGGTGTGTAGAGCAAGTGGTTCTGAGGAGCAGTCTGCCCACGGAAGACGCGACGAAATGGTGCGGGGGAGAGCAGTCGATCCACCTTGAGCAGGGCCAGCAGACGCGGGTCAAAACGGTCGAACTCGGTCAACTTCTCGGTCTGGGTCATCCCACCTGGAGACTCATCCCTGTGGAACCAGTAGTCCAGCCCGCAAACGACATGCGGAGTTCCTTGACGGTCGGTATAGAGACTCCCCGGCCCGAATGGGGCGATCAGCTGCGCCGAACGGAGTTGCTTGTGGCTCATTCGCTGCCCCTCAGTCGGTGTAGGCTGATGTGATCTGAAGCTCGGAGGAACTATCGACTTGACGCATGCTGCTGGGAACGTAGACGCCGCGGCGCTCTTGCTCCCAAGTGTAGAACTGGCCTTGCCAAAGCATGAGATATTGCTTGTCTGGCGAAGGGGGGAAGCTCTCGAAAGCCTCAGGCGACCTCTCGAACGCCTTCAGCAGCCGATCGTAAGCGACCTGCATATCCTTGAGCGATCGTTCGTAGTCGTTCTTGTTCTGCACCACCTCGCAACGGGAGGCGACAAGATTGAATGCGAAAGCGAGCGCCTCTCTATGCTCGTCGAGGAGAGGGCTGGGGTTGCTCCTCGAATGCTGCCTTGACCACACAAGCAGTGCACCGGCCAAAGCGCGTTGGATTGCACTGGAGGCATATGGCGTTGCGCTTGTCGGCTCGACCCTCTCATAGAGGCGCCGATGGTAGCTATGGAACTGTTCGAAGTGAGACCTATCCCGACTCTTTGATGGGCTGTAAACCGTGAGTATAAGACCAGGCCTCTCCCACCAGCGGCGCCCGACACGGCCTGTCACCTGGATATACTGTGCAGTCGTCTTTGGTTGACCTACGACTGCCATCAGTGAGAGCCGATCGATATCGACGCCGACCTCGATGATGCTCGAGGCAAGACAAGCATCAATCACTTCTTTCGGCGAGTCCACTAGATCTGCTGCGAGGCGATCGAGCATCTTCACGATTTCCGCTTGAGATAGCCGACTGGTCAGCTCTTCAGCAGGTCGAATGTGACGTCTGGCGTCGTCGGCGATTCCCTCACGGCTTTGCACGAAGTTTAGACGAGATCTGATATCCGAGTCGAGCAGTGTCTTGGCACCGCCGAGTTCTCGCAGGCTGTTGTAGAATGCAAGCAACGTCCACCATGGATCCTGTTGCTTGGCCGTAGGAAACTGCTTCGCCCGGCACAGGGCGGCCGCGAACGTTCTGACTTGCGTTGTCTGAACCGATCCGTACTCCGTCGCGTGAATGCCTAAGTAAAGTCGCCCGGAGTCCAAGCGACCCGTTTCTTCGCTTCTCTTGTACACACCGAAGAAGGAGTCGCCCATCGAGAGTCCGGGCGATGGGAACAAGCTGAAGTTTGCTGATCCGTCGGAGCGTACGCGCGCATACAACGCCCGTACCTGCTCGTTGGCGCCTCGAATCGTAGCTGTGGAGGCAATGATCTTCGGACGAATCGTTCCTGATTCCGACTGATACGAGCAGAGCGCCTCAACAACGCCCTCGTAGAGCCCGTAGATGGTACCGAGCGGACCTGCGATGAGGTGCAACTCGTCCTGAACGATGATGCCAGGCGGGCGCTTCTCCTGCACGATCCGATCACCACTTCGGCGGCGGCCGAAGATCGCTCCCGCCGCAGGTCTGAATGCCAGCATGGCGAACTTGTCAGCAGTCGCGATGACCATCGAAGGCCGGGTTTCGTAGATGCGCTCGTCAATGACCTCGATCGGCAACCACGAGCTCTGGCTTCGCTGCCCGAAATCGCAGCGTGAGTCGGGACAGTGAAGGCGCGCGTCAGAAGAAATCCCCGCCAATGTCCAAGCACCGGAGGGTCCTCGCGGATTCGAACTCGACGACACGCGACCGATTTCGGCTCGACACCAAGGACATTCGGTGATCACGAGTGGGTTGCCATCGATCTTGCCCTTTCTGAAGCGGGTCACTTCCTCCTGAGCATTTTCGACCTTGTTGGGGCTCCCGTCCGCACCCAGCCAGAGCCCCAAAGCGAACCTGTCGCCGGGGATTTCGCCCTCGAAATGCAATGCCGGGTTCCGACGCAGCGCCTCCATCGCGCAGATCAAGCTCGCCGCACGCTGGAACTGCTGCGTCGTCAACATCCGAAGCGTGTATCGCATCAGCACATTGGTTCCGTCCGAAGCGAGACCATCCTCGCCACCGCCGTCGGCGAGCCGCTGGTGAAACATGTAGAAAGCAATCACACCCAGATACGCCTCTGTCTTTCCGCCGCCCGTCGGAAACCAGATCAAATCGACGATCTCGCGATCCGGGTGCGTCTCGGTACTTGTTCCAGATAGCTGCGTCAGAAGGAAAGCCATCTGAAAAGCCCGCCAAGTGCCTACCGGGTCACCAACGACGTCCACACCGAACAAGTCAGTCGGTCGAACGAAATCACCGGAGACGCGACTACACCTGCGACTCGTGTCCCACTCGAGGGGCCGCCGCTTCAGTTTCTTCGCCGCAATCTGCTGGAGCAGCATGGACCTGTTGGCGAGCCGAAATGCGCGCCGAACCGCCTTGTCTGCCCGAAGCAGTGCGATACCCGCGTCGATTCGTACGCAACACGATTCACACGCATCAAGGTGCCGCACAGCGACATCGCGCAGCTCCGCCCGCAGACCTTCCGCGACATCGCGCTTTCCCGCGATCCACGCGCGATACTCGCGGGATAACTCGTTCAACGAATGCCAGACCGGACCCGAGCCGTCATCCGGGAGTTCGGCGAGCTCCTTCATCTTGAGCTGGATCGGCCGTCCATCGAGAGACTTGATGTCCGGGGTCATGCTAGGCGTTTCCACCGTCGGCATCACATCGGCGTAGATCAGAGACGGCGTCTCGCCGGGCTCGGAGGACCAACCAGCCGAGCAGCCATGTCCCACCGCCCACGTGGCCGAATCTTGGTAGAGAAGTGCCAGCGACTGCTCGTCGGTGTCCAATTGTGAGAAAGCGCGCCCTGTTTCCGGATATGGGACAAAGTCACCGCCCTCTACGGCGGCGGAAAACAAGGTTTGAAAAAGGACGGCCTCCTTCGACGCGACGGAGTTACCTACTTTGGTCGCATTGCGTAGCACGACGGTGACAAGAAAGGTGTCAGAGGTGCCCTGCACCTGCCGACCAAAGGCATCGACGAACAGCCTCATCGAGTTTCCGACGGGCATCGTGATCGCCGCAGTCAGCTTTCTCCTTGAACGAAGGTCCGCCGCGTCGAATGAGACCGAAGCGAGATCATCGACCGCCGGAAGCCTTCGCCACGCCGCGCTTCGTCTTGCCGACTCGCCTTCCCTCACGGCGCTGCGAGTGCACAACTCATAGCGACCATTGACCGCCACAGGAGAATCGTCGGAGTCCTGCCATGGGAACCTGAACGCGGTAGGCAGCCGCACGACAAGCCGTGCGCCTTCGCCGAGCCGGGTGCAGAACGAGATCCCGATCGTACTTGGACGTCGGATCGCCGTACTCGTCACGTCAATGTGATCGTCGCCATCACCCGGCTCACCGCGCTCTTCGTCCGGAGTCTGCCCTTCGTCCTCCACTGACTCGCCAGTTTCCGGCTCTTCGGAAGTCATTTCAGCATCGTTGAGCTCGTCCTCCGCCTGTGGCACGCCGTCGATCACACCGTCATCCTCGATCACTTGTTCGGGTGAGAGGAGACCTATTCCATACTTTCCATGCGGGGACTCTCTTTCGAAGTAGATCACCTCTTGAGGTTCGGCACCATCACTCGGCACCCATGCGAGGGCGCCAGATCGATAGACGCCCGCCTTTTCAACGTCGTTGAACTCTCGGCCTGCAAATTCGATGATTTGCGGGCTGTTTATCGGCACTCCTGGCCCAACGAGCTCACCGCGTAGAAAGCCGATCATGTCGGAGCGCTCCTTCATGCGTCGCCCTCCATGATCCATCGTTTGAGCGTTGGTGCGTCACCCGCGGAGCAGACCACTCGGACGATTGCGGTAGCACGCGTCAGCGCGGTAAAGAACAGCGAGCGACTGTGCGCGTCCATTTGCAGATTCACGTCCGTTACGATGATCACCTTGTTCTCCATTCCCTTGAATTCGTGCACTGACGCATACCCAACTTGGCGATCGGCATTCTGCGCCGGCTGCAGATTCATCCCCTGCTTCACCAGCTGTCTCGCGACACTCTTGTCGGCACTACAAAACGATAAGAGCGTTATCTCCGAGGGCTTGTAGCCGCGCTGCTTGGCCTCATCGAGAATTTGCCGAATGAGGCTTTTCTCCTGGTCGTCGGATTCGAAGGTCTTGAGCGCGACATCGTCGACGCTTCCACCGCCTCGCAAGTATCCCGAGTAAAGGCTCTGAGGGATTCCGGACAGCAGAAGGGCCGCTTGGCCAATTCCTGGCGTATTTCTGCAGTTCTCATCCAGGTGCCAGCAGGAGATGGACGCGTCTCGCTTGAGCTCACCGATGGTCGCACGAAGCTCGTCATGCGCCAGCAGGACCTGATGCTCCACGTCTCCGAACAGGGCAAATCTTCCATGCGACAGCCCACCGTCGAGGAGCGCGAGGAGACAATTCCAAATGGCGGGTCGCGCGAGGATATCCTGCGCCTCATCGACGACTAAGTAATCGAATCGAGTTTCGGATTTCGTTTCCGGATCGGTGAGACGCCCCTCAACGATTGCCGGCACCGTAGTCCAGAATTCACTGTCTGCAGTCTGGGGGACCTGAATGTCGAACAATCTGACGAGCAGCCTGTTCACGCTGTCGGCAATTAGTGAAGGGTAACCTCCCCCAACACTGACCTGTTCGCGCATCCAAAAACCTATCATCCGGTTGAAGCTGATCAACGCAACTCGATCGCCCCTTTCGGCGAGTCGCTTCGCCAGCTCAAGGGCAATCAGAGTCTTTCCAGTTCCGGCGCCACCCGTAACCAGCAGTCTCTCGTTATGCCGTGCCAATTGGAGAACGGGGGCCTGCTGCGCCCTCAGCAGGGTATCCACGTCTGCGTGACGCTTCTTGATCTGCTCGGCCGCCCCGGGACGGTGCTTCTGCACCGGAACGCAGAGGGATATGAGACTGTCCACACGCTGTGGCGGAATTGGTGCGGTCAGCGGTCTTTTGTTGTCCGCCTCAGCGAGCGCGACCATCCGTCTCCTTATGTCGACACAGAATTCAGCAGCGCTCGAGAAACCACGAAAGGCGCTCCGATCCATGAGCTCGTCGCGTCGCACTGAAAGCACGCGGCCGATATCGAAACTCGCGTTGGGAAAGACGCAGCAGTGTGCGAACGGTATGTCGGCCACGTACGGGGCAAGATCTCTGAGCGCTCGATACATGGTATGACATCCATCGGCGGCCTGTTTGAATGGACTCTTGGAAATCGAATCAGGGTGCCACCGGTCGTCATGGAAACTGATCTGTTGGTGTGACTTCACCTCGATACACAGAATTCCCGCATCCGGGATCACCACTACGAAATCGATCTCGGTTCGCTTATCGCGGTTCCATGGTGCCAGATCGAGAGAGTGAAAGACCGTCCATGTCTCCGGGCCTTGAGCCAGCATGCTGAATACGTCCTTCTCGCCTTGAACGGTGTCGTCAGAAGCGGACGACGGAATCATGCGCGCCATTTATCGATCTCGGCAAACGTGGACATGCAGTTGATCATCGAGTAGTGCACGGTGCCACCCCTTTCAACCGACATGATCGGAGCAAGATAAAATGAGCCGTGAAATACTTCTCCATCCGGAATACTCACAGAGAACGCACTTAGCTTGTTCGCTTTGGACACGAGAGCCGGCAGAAGATCCTCAAGGATTCGCAACCGTTCAGCCTCCAACAAATCATGTTCTTCAATGCCATCCTGAACTGCGCGAACCCGGGACTTGGAGATCTCCTTCCATGCCTCGCCCCACCAAGTTCTATTTGGCGGACGAGGAAACGTGGTTCTTTGATCCTCAATGCCCAACTGCTCGACTAGAATCCTGAAATGCATCTTTCGTTGTGGGGCATGAATCACTGTCGTGGCTGACGCCCTCCAATTTCTCAGGCACGAACTCAACGAATCCAAATCCAATCCGGCGTTCTCAAGGCGAGCTTGGAACAGGTGAGCATTCTCGCGCAGCTCCTCATCGAGCCTGCGCTTCCACTGCATGCTGTACGTTCCTTCCTTCGCGATGGTCTCACCAAGGTCGGCGTCGGCGTATCGGTCCCAGATGAGAAACTTGCCCGCGTGCTCGAGCTGACCAGCATCGGCAAGTACGATCGACGGCTTCGATTCGTCGAGAGCAAGCATCGTGACAGACGTACGCAAAGGCAACGCGATCGCCGAATCCCCGCCCAGCCCCACGACAGCGACTGCGACGAAGCGATCCGGGTCCGGTGCGACTCTTCCCAACAACGACAGCTCATCTACGTAGCCAATTCCGCCTGCGAGCGATTTCACATCGACTGCGGTCGAGTGCGCTGTCGGCGAGAGTTGCACGTCGCGCGCGACGACTCTCACCGCATCGGTCGCCTGCGATGCAGGAGAGGGGTTCAGGCCCCCCAGCAGAGGATCAGCCTCAAAGCCGTCTTCGTCTCGTAGTCCTGCCCAAACGAACTGGCAAACTTCCGAATAGCGCGCCGCATTGAGCAGCGCCGGCGGACTCGCGCTGTACCCTGTTCGGCGAAATGGTCCCACTTTCATCAGCGTATCGAAACTGGCCGAATGCCGGTAGTCACGCTCGCTGTGAAGGAATTGAACACGCCCCGACAACTTTCTGTTTTGAATTGTGGACAGCGATTCGAAGTGCGGCCTTGCGGACCGATGGCAGTATACGGAAACTGCAAGGGCACTTTCCGCACACATGAAGAGCATCATGTCCAACTCCTCGCGAAGAGGATTCTTCGACAGTCGCAGCTCTTCAAGCGCCTGCGAGACGCGTCGACAACCCTGAAGGACGTCCGCTCCCCAACGGTGATAGATGCTCCCCGGAGCCCCCATCACGTCGAGCGCCGTCTCATCAATTCGCGCGAAGTCGACCGGCACCGTCAGCCACTGGAACAGCTGACACCGCAGTTGCACCGTCAAATCCTCGTTGCCATCGTCTTGAGCAAGCAGGGAAATCAGGTCGCGCAACGCGGCTCGTAGCACAGCGAGCGGCTCGCTCCCAAATTCGTATCTCTCCCAGCGCGGTACCCGAACCCTCTCGAAGTGGTCGAAGAGCGCGATCGAAGAAACCGTCATAGCACATCCCTTGAGAAGAGTGATCTCACGACGACGCCAGCCGGACTTGGAAGCTTGCACTCGGGCGCATCGCCATCGTCATACCACTGCCTGAGATCGGCGACGGTCGCGCCCATTTCGTCAAGAGACTGAAGGTCGGATGATCGATCGATGACGGCAATGATATCGGCGCCGTCCGCGGAACTCCTCGCCGCGCCGAACGCTGCGACACCGTCGGCTACCACGAGGCGCGGCAGCAAGCCAGGACGGTCGAATCGATCGGAGGCGCAATTATCCCCAGATCTTCTCGACGTGAGATAGCGCATTCTTGAGACTTTCGTGTCGGACCACGCATGTATGCTGAGCAATTCAGCGAGATCTGCAGCATCTGAATCGCACCGAAATACGAGCCTTTGGAGATGCTCTTTCGTAGCGGTCGAACCACTTGAACGCCCGGCGAAGACGACAACTGAATCGCTGCGCCGGAGGTTCTCTTCGTGTACGCTTATGCCCTCGGGCATTAGCGAGGAGTAGACACCAGCGTGCGACAGAGCACCATCCAAGTCGCGCACTTGAATATGCGGTTGACCGTCAATCGCCCATTCCACTGCGTTCGCCTCGAGGAGGAAATGCTCCTCCGCGGCTTCTTTCCCCATCCGCTTGAATCGTACGCGGCCTGAAGCATCAACGACTGCCTCGAATAGGCCCGGCCGGGTACGATGCCGGAAGATTGTCTTCCCACGTTTTCGCTTCGCCGCAATGCTGAGATTACTCAGATGCTGGTTGGCGTCATCTGAACGCCGTTGTCCTAGGCGCTGCATTATGAGGCCGAGCGCAATCAGTCCAGCGGCTTGAGAGTCGCATGGCGTCGAGATAAAGCAAAGGCGCTGACGATCTGACTCAATTGGCCAATTAAACCCGAGGGAGACAAAGTACTCGACCCAGCGCGGGGGCTCGATGACTGCCGCACCCGCTTCGGACACCTTAACGACGGACCCAATACCCGGCTCTCGACGAAACATCGGCTCTCTTTCCAGTTGTGACTTTTATTGGCGTCCTACACTCATCCGGCAGACTTGCTTGTCGCATTGGCGCATTCAAACCCACGCTGCCGCTTCGAAATCGTTTCGCCGATAACATCTCACGAGGATCGCACCTTGTCCACTCGGAGGGCCTAGAGTTTTCAGAGCGCTCGCTTTGTCGATTACACCCAAGGGCATGTAGTTCTACTGTATTCAATCGGCGCCCGCAGGGCTCACAATGGAAGGTGCCGCGTCGAGCATCACCGTGCGAACCTGCTGGCCCAGGCGCATCGGCGCCCAGTTCTGCGCCGTTGCCAGGGCACGAATGAAATCGGCGTCGAAAGACATCTGCGCTTGTCTCAGAAACCGAACGGATTCTCGACCTTCGTCTGCTCGATCAGCGACGGCAACTGATTTCTCGTACCGACATATGCACCGGTCGCCGAACGGGTGTAGTCGGTCGTCGAGTCGTACGTTCCTAGGATGCGGTCGATGTTGTCCCGTGCCGTCTGCCGGCTACCCCTGGTCCTGAACCGATCCGATCGAGAAGCCCATCGCGTTGCACAAGTACTTGAACATGTGGTTCCTCCTTTCATAAGCCGGCCTTCCGTTCAGGGCGTGCCGTGTGCGAGCCCGAGGCGACACATTAGGGTCCGTCGGCACTGATCCATTGTTTTCCTAAGGGTCGACCCCTAGGAAGTAATCGGCTTCCTGCGGCGCAAACGTCGCGCTGTATTCAGGAGCCGTGCAGGTAAGCTCGCGCTGGGGTCTGACAGTCGAAGCCGCAGCAGGCTAACGGCGTTCTCGCTTGTGGTCGGGTATTAAACCGCGTATCGTCAAGGCGAACACCGCGGCGCTTTCTAGCGATTGCTGGCCGCGTTACAAATTCAGCTAAACCGCTCCCCGACCAGCACACCGGCCCGGCAGCGATTTCGCTGGCCGGGCTTTTTCGTTTTTGCAGTCGCCGTCCCGCACCACCGTTCCACGTCGCGATTTGAATCGGCCAGCTTGTGGCGCGACGCTAAAGAAGTCCACTAAAGCGGACCACTGACATCACGCCGGCCGGCGTGCTGTCGCGCTCTGCGCAGCTCCTGCGCGGAGGTATCTCCATGGCAGTCTCGATCCCGCGCATGCGACGTAAGTCGGCTCCCGCCGCCGTCGCCAGCAACACCCCGGCGTCGGCCAACGCGCCAACCAACGCGCCCTTCCCCGCCCCCCGCTCCCTCCTCCGCCCGCTCGGTGTCGTGGGATACGACACCCTCGAGCCCGCGCTCCTCGCCGCTCTCGCCACCGAGGAGCCGCTGCTGCTCGTCAGCGATCACGGCGCCGCGAAAACGCTGCTATTGGTGCGACTCGCCCACGCGCTCGGCCTCGCGCTCCGTCACTACAACGCCAGCATCCTCCAGTTCGACGATCTCATCGGATTCCCCATTCCTGATGATGCCGGCGCCATTCGCTATGCCGCGCCCCCGGGGGCGATCTGGGAGGCCGAGGTGGCGTTCTTCGACGAGATCGGTCGCTGTCGCCCCGATGTCGCCAACAAGCTGTTCCCCGTCATCCACGAGAAGCGCATCCAGGGCGTGGCCATCGAACGGCTGCGCTATCGGTGGGCCGCTACCAATCCGCCCCCCGATGCGCAGGAACACGACGACGACGGTCGCTACGACGGCGTGGAACCGCTCGACCCCGCCCTGGCCGATCGCTTCGCGTTCGTCGTGTCGCTGCCGCGCTTCGCGGACCTAAGCGACGCCGACCGTCGGCTCATTATCGGCGGCGTGGGCGATGCGCCTTCGGCCAACGCCGCGAACACGGTGCGCGAACTGGTGCACGCCACCAAGGCGCTCATCCCCACCGTGCGCGCTACCTCGGGCGACGCGCTCGCCACCTACGTGGATGTGCTCATCGCCAAACTCGGCGCGGCCAAGATCGTGATCGGTGGACGCCGCGCCGCCATGCTGCTGCGCAACGTCGTCGCCGTGCGTGCCGCCCACCTCGCACTCGGCCTCGCCAGCGACGAACGCGCCTGCCGAGCCACGGTGCTGTCGTCGATCCCCGATGTGGTGCGCACCAAGGTGTCCCGCGCCGCCCTGCTCACGGCGCACGAAGCGGCGTGGCGCGAGACGCGCATGAACGACGACGATCCGCGTCGCACGCTGCTGTCGGTGCGCGATCCGTTGCGTCGCGCCCTGCTGTCGCTGTCGTTGCCGGGGGTGTCGTCGGTGATTCGCGGCGAAGCGCTGTGCACGGCGCTCGCGGAGATGCCCACCGCGGAGGCCACCATGTTCGCGTGGACGGTGTTGCCCACCCTGCTGAGCGGGGAGCTCGTGCCCGCCACCGCCGTGGAAACGGTGGCGTCGTTGGTGTCGAGCATCGCGTATGGCGGTGCCCAGGTGCGGGGGTTTGGTCCGCATCGTGATTGGGCCATCGATGTGCGGCGTCGCCTGTCACTCACCGCGCTGCCGGCCAATGACCTCGAGTTCATGCACGGCGTGATCGCCAAATGCTGCACCCCGGCGCAACAGCTCACCGGCGTCGCCCTCCCCGACGCGGACCACATCATCCTTCGGCTGGTGCAGGTGCGCGAGGACTGCAGCGCGTCGTTGGCCACGCACACGAGGGCGGTATGACGCCACGCCTTGCTCCACGGCAGTTGGCCGTCGGCACGCGCCGCGCTCACTCCGTCGCTCACTCCGTCGCCGACTCCGTGCCGGTGTACCACAACTCCGGACCCACGCCCAACAACGCCTACCGCACCGGTGCGGTGGGCGTGCAGGTGGATATCTCGGGCGTGTTCATTGTCAGCAGTCTGCTCAAGGCGGCACAGCTCACGCACTTGGTGGCCGCATGCGCCACAGGCGGTTTTGGTGCACGCCTCCACCCGGTGCTCATCCACGCCGCCGCCTGTTCGGCCCTCGTACAGCGCAACGCACCGGCGGCCGTCGCCCGCTCGTGCAATGCGGTCATTAAGCGCGTCGCACGCAGCGGCGCGCCGCAGGGTGAGCTGCAGGGTGAACCGGCCACGCGGGACATGGCGGACAGGGCGAGGGCGTCCATCGCATTGCTGCGCGACGTGCTTCGCGACCAGCAACTGCTGCCGCCGTTCCACGGCCTCGTGAGCTGCGTGGAGTACGACAGCGTAAAGCAACACAAGCCGATGCCGTGGCTGTCGTGCAGCGCCGACGATCGCATGGTGCCATTGGCGTGGGGACTCGTCGCCATCGCCTGTGCCTCGCCGCCGATTCTGCTGTTCAACCGACAGCCGTCGCTCATGTGGTTTCGGCAAAGCCACTCACTGATGGTGCGATGGTTCGGCGCCGCGGCGCGCACTGCGTCGGCAACGGCCACGGGAGCGTCACGATGACCGCAGCCATCTCGCCGTCCCTCGCCCGCGCATCACTGGGCACCGCCGACGCACAGGTGGCGCGGGTGCTGGAACTCGTGGGCGTACACGCGCACGCCCTCAATGCGCTGCTCACCGTGTCCACCGTAGAATGGAGCGACGCCATTACCACTGCCTGCGTGGAGTGCGCTGACCGTCCACGGCTGTTGCTCAACCCCGCGTTCGTGGCGCAGTGGTGCCACACACCCGAGCGGCTGGCCACCCTCGTGCTACACGAGCTGCTACACATCGCACTCGGCCACACCCGCCTGTTTCCGCGCCCCACGCGCGTGCACAACATCGCCTTCGACGCCATCATCAATCGCACCCTGCTGGCGGCGATTCAGGGTACGCAGGTGCGTCACAGCGCCGTGCAGTTCGGCTACGACGTCGAGCGCTATACCGATCTCTTCACCGATTTCTACTCGGCCAACAAAGCGCCCGAGTTCATGCTGCGTCCGCCACCGGGGTGGCCCTCGGCGCCCGACTGGAGCACGTCGCACGACATGCCACCGGCGCTCCGTGCCATTCATCGCGATCTGTACGACCAGTCGCTCGATGACCAGGACGATCTCGACCCGTGCGACGAGCCCATCCATCGCTACACGCAGGTCACGTACGCCGACATCATCGCGGCGCTGCATGACGTCGGCGGGTTGGGCGCCGAGGACGTGTCGCTGCTCGGTGCGCATGGCGACACGCCGGCCGAACGCGACGCCCTCAGGGGCTCGCGAGATCGCGATGCGGCGGAGCTGCTGGCATCGGCACTCGAGCCCTTGTGCGCGCAGCTGCCCGGCCGAGGCGAACATCTCGGGATCACCCAGGTGGCTGATGCCGCGCGGACACCGGCGCTGGAGCATGCGCTGAAGGCCCTGCTGCGGCGGGCGATCACGCCGCACGGTGCGGGCGCGTCACGCACGTCGTGGCGGCAGCGCGATGTGCGGGTGGTGCACCGCATGCACGACCGGCGCGCGTCGTGTCGCGTGCGTGCGGCGTCGCTGTTGGGCGCACCGATGCCACTGTTGTTCGACGGACACATACAGGAGCGACTGAGAGAGCCACAGCGCGTGGCCATCTACGTCGATGTGAGCGGCAGCATGCACCGAGTGCTCCCACACCTGCGTCGCGCCCTGCTCACGTTGCGGCGCGAGATCGAGCCCACGCTGTACTGGTTCTCCGATGAGGTCGTGGCCGCATCGGGAAGCGAGTTGGAGACCGGCAACATGCCGTCGACAGGTGGCACCGCCATCTGCGCCGTGATCACACACGCCACGCAACAACTCGCCGCCGGCAGCGCCGCCATCGTGCTCACCGATGGTCACCTCGAAAGCGTGCCCGCGGCCACCAGTGCCGCGTTGGGTCGCGCGCAGGTGGCGTTGCACATGGGTGTGGTGGGTGGCGGCCCACTGCACACCGGCGCGCCGTGGTTGAACAGCAGCACTCCCCTTCCTTCACCGGGTTACTGACCATGAGCCATCACAACGACTTCAGTTCGGCTGGGCTGCGTTTTGCCGAAGCGGTACTGCCCGGGCACCCCGACAAACTGGCCGACCAGATCGCCGACGCCATCGTCGACATTGCGTTGGCGAAAGACGATCGCGCCATCGTGCAGGTGGAGGTGGCCGTACACCACAACATTTGTCATGTGAACGGACGCGTGTCCACGGCCGGCGGCTCGCTCGACCGCGCGTACGTTGAGGCCACCGTGCGTGGCGTGTACGAACGCGCGGGTTTTGGTGTGCCGTTCGAGGGCGTAGGCGACGGCAGTGACTACCAGTGCCCGCGTCCGGCAGACGTTGACGTGCAACTCGCCTGCACCATCGACGAGTCGGACCCCGAGGAGCGCTCGATGCGCGAGTACACCGACGATCAGGCTATTCACATCGGGTATGCCATTGGCACGCCGGAGACGCGCTGGCTCCCCATGGAGCAGCATCTCGCGTGGTTGCTGCGCGACGAGCTACTGAAGCTCACTATCGAGCATCGCACGCTGGGGGCCGGGCCCGATGGCAAGCTGCTGGTGGCGTTGCGCCCCGCAGGGATCGGTGCCGGCGGCTTTATGCGGTACACACCGGCGTGGGTGGTGAGCAGCGTGCAGCACATCGAAGCCGCGCCCACGGTGGTGCTGGAGCGCGCCGTGCGTGAGCTGTTCACGCGCGTGCTATGCGAGGAAGCGGCGCGGATGCCTGAGTTGCTGAGCGCGCCCGGCCCCGACTTCGTGGTGCGCGTGAACGAGGCGGGTCCGTTTACCGACGGCGGTCCGATGAACGACAACGGGCAGACCGGCCGCAAGCTGGTGATGGACTTCTACGGCCCCCACGTCGCCATCGGCGGCGGCGCGCTGTCGGGGAAGGACCCGTGGCGCCTGGACCGTGCCGCGGCGCTCAGAACGCGTCAGATCGCCGTGGCGATGGTGCAGACGGGGTTCGTGCGCGAGGCGCGGGTGACGTTCGTGTGGGGCCCGCGCGATCAGCGGCCGAGTGGCGTGGTGCTGGAGGCGGATGGCGTGGCGCTCGACGCCGCAGTAACGGCGCGGTGGTTGGCGCGGTTCGATCCGAGCCTGGCGGCCACGCATGCCGAGCTGGGGCTGGCGCGGGTGAACTGGGAGAACTGTGCGCGGGCGGGGGGTTGGGGGCGGGGGGTTGGCTGGGGGTGAGGGCGGAGTGGTGAGGAGTGGTGAGGAGTGGTGAGGAGCCGTGACGGACCGATGACGCGGTCGGCGTACGATGTTTGCCATGACTCGCACCGCTCTTGACAGTACCCATTTTGGGCACGAACATACCCAATATGGGTACAAAAAGTGGCACTTCAAGCGAACCGCCTTCGGGCGGTGCGATCGGCGACGCGCTGTTCACCAACGTGCAGCAGCGCGTGCTCGGTCTGCTCTTCGGCAACCCCCACCGGAGCTTCTACGCGAAGGAGCTCATTCACCTTGCAGGGTCGGGGTCGGGGGCCGTGCAGCGCGAACTCGCGAAGCTCTCTTCCGCCGGAATCATCAGTCTGCGGCGCGTAGGGAATCAAACGCACTATCAGGCCAACCCAGCTTCCCCGGTGTACGGGGAGCTCCGTACGCTGATCCTCAAAACATCGGGACTCGTGGACGTGCTGCGATCAGGGTTGGCCCCGCGCGCCGGCGAGATCTCCCTGGCCTTTGTCTTCGGATCCGTCGCCAAACGGGTCGATACCGCATCCA
>CANHJV010000060.1 GCA_947461225.1 Gemmatimonadota bacterium
CGATGGGCGTCACGACCATGGTCAATGCGGCGGATCGCGGTTACGAGGATGGCATGCGGGAAGCCAAGCGAAGCGCCGCCAACGAGATGATCGCGCCGCGCATGTTCCCGCTGGTGAGCTACGGCGCCGGCACCACGTTCAAGGGGCGGACGCTCGACGATCCCGCGCTGGCGCCGCAGGTGGTGAAGGCGATGGCCGCCAACGGCAACCGCGTGATTTCCATGGACCCGCTGGGGTGGTCACTGGAGCTCGTGACCGCCATCGCCAAGGCGGCCAAGGAGAACGGCATGATCACGTCGTTCCATCTCCAGCCGGCCAACACTGCGGTCACGCAGGCCGTGCGCGCCGCCTGCGCGGGCGTGACGATGATCGAGCATCACTACGGATATGCCGAGTCGTCGCTGGACGGATCGGCGCAGCAGTTCCCGCGTGCCTACGAGTACGGCAATGAGAGCGAGCGGTTCCGTGAGGCCGGCCGCGTGTGGACCTACGCCAACAAGGAACGACTGCTCAACGCGGTGGCCGACTCGCTTGTGAAGTGCGGCGTTACCATGCTCCCCACGCGCGTGGTGTACGAGGCCAACCGCGACGTGCTGCGCGCCACGTCGCTGCCGTGGACGGACAAGTACACACACCAGGCGCTGTGGAACTGGAACATGCCCAACCCGGCGTTCCACGGCGCGTATCACTACGACTGGACCAGCGACGACGAGTACAACTGGACGTCGGCGTACCGGCTCTGGGGCGACCTGATCTACGAGTTCAACAAGCGTGGCGGCCGCGTGGCCTTCGGCACCGACGACAACTACATCTGGGCGACGCCCGGCTTCTCCACCGTGCGCGAGTTGCAGCTGCAGCGTGAAACCGGCATGCAGACGCTCGATGTGCTGAAGTCGGCCACCTTCCACTCGGCCCGAACGCTGGGCGAGCCGCTACTCGGGCTCGTGCGCCCCGGCTACAAGGCCGACCTGCTGCTGGTGGACGGTAATCCCGCGGTCAATCTCAAGTATCTCTACTCGTTTGGCGATCTCACGCTCGACAAGAGCGGCAGCATGATCCGCACCAACGGCATCGTGCACACGATCAAGGACGGCATCGTGTTGAACAACGCGAAGCTGATGGACGAAGTGGAACGCATGGTGCAGGCGTCGCGGAAGCTCGCGCCGGCCAAGGACCCCGTGCGCGATCCCTTCCGCGTGGGCGCCCCGCCTGCCGACAAGCGCTGAGTACGGCAGCGCGTCAGCGCAGCGCGGTTCGCGCAGCGCGGTTAGCGAATGCGCTGGCCGCGCTGCATCACCAGCTGCACACTGCGCAGCGTTTCGATCGACGTGAGCGGGTTGCCGCGCACCGCGATGATGTCGGCGGTCTTCCCCGGCGTGACCGTGCCCACGCGGTCCGACACGCCCATCGCGACGGCCGGCCAGAAGGTGGCCGCGCGGATGGTTTCCATCGGGTCCATGCCGTAGCGGCGTACCCACGTCACCATCTCTTCCGGCGTGGCGTAGCCGTGGAAGTTGCCGGGCACGCCGGCGTCGGTGCCGATGAGTAGGCGCGCGCCGCTCTCGCGCAGTTGCTGGAATTTGCGCTGCAGCGTGGGGCCGCGGTCGGCCACGAAGCGGTAGTACGACAGCGTATCCAGCCCGCGTAGCGACCGGCGGATGTCTCGGGCGATGGAGTCGGGCACGTACTGGTACCAGTGCGTGTCGTCCAGATATTCGTCGTCGTCGCGGCGCGTGGTGTAGTTGGTGAGCACGTCGATGGTGGGCGTCCAGAACAGCGGCCCCTTGGCTCCCTGCGCCGTACGTTCGCGCAATGCCTGCATCACGTCGTCCGGATAGCCTGGCGCCGTCTGCAGGCCGGTGTGCTCGAAGTCATCCACGCCGATCGCGAGCCCGCGCCGGATCTCCTCGGGGCGGTGCGCATGCGCCACTACGGGCAGCTTGTGCGCGTGCGCCTCGTCGACGATGGCGCGGATTTCGTCGGTGGTCATCTGATCCTGATCGATCAGCTTGATCACGTCCACCCCGGCGTCGGCCAGCCGCTTCACTTTGGCGCGCGCGTCGGCCACACCGTCGATCCCCCACCGGAACTTCTCGGTGCCAGGGTAGGGGGCGTGCTGCAGGAACGGCCCCGACGTGTAGATGGTGGATCCCTGCAGCTCGCCCCGGGCGATGCGCCGCTTCACGTCGAGCACCTCGTCCAGCGGTGCGCCCAGATCACGCACGCTGGTGACGCCCGCCATGAGGCTCTGCCGCGCCGCCGCCGGCATGATGCTGCGCCCCCACTCGCCCGGATACACGCTGTCCCAATGCGCGTAGTTGCCGTGCCCCACCAGCATGAGGTGCACGTGCATGTCCCACAGCCCGGGCAGCAGGTGCATCCCTTCGGTGGAGATCACCGTCGCGCCCGCGGGCACGGCCAGCGACCCCACACGCCCCACGGCCACGATGGTCGTGCCGCGCACAAGGATCACACTGTTCGTGATCGGGGCACCGCCGTTGCCGTCGATGAGGGTGCCGCCGACCAGCGCGGTGGTACCCTGCCGCGCGGTGCTACCAACGGTCGCCCCCACCGCGCGTTGGGCGGTGAGCGGGGCAGGAGTAAAGCGGCCGGTGGCCACCGCTGCGCCGACCAGCGCCGCCGCGAACAGGGCGCGGCGCTGGCGTGTCGTGGAGAAGTGCATACGTGAAGAGAGAGGGAAAACTCCAAGAGACCGGCTACGGACTTACCGCAGAATCGCGCTCCAGATCAGCGGCCAGGTGGCATTGCTCTGCGCGCGGTACTGCGGGCGGAAGCCATACAGCACCACGTGGCCGGTGCCCACCGCGGCATCCACCATCGCCGCGCGGCCGTTCAGGCGGGCGGCGCCCAGCAGCCACCCCGACAGCAGGGCATCACCGGCGCCCTGATAGCGGAGCACCGCCGACGCCTTGGTGGCATCGGTGATCTCGAACGTGGGGCTGTCTTCGAACCACACCGCCGGCACCGGCGCCGTGAAGGTGGCCGCCAACGGATGCGCGCGGTCAACCTCCACGCCAAACATCGAGCCGGGGGCGTAGAAGTCGGTGTTCTTCACCCCGTCCAGCACGTTCTTCACCGGCAACGCCATCGTTTCGATGGCGTATTCGCTGGCTTCGTTGAACGCGAGCAGCGTGCCGCCCTCGTTCACGAACGCCTTCAGTGCCGCCGCACCGGCGTCGCCGATGCCGCCGCGCAGGGAGTCGGGATACGGCTGCCCCAACCCGCGACGCAGCTGCACCGGCGACTGATCAGGCAGCAGGATCGCGTCGAACTTCGCGCGCAACCCGCCGGCTCGGAGGTCGCGATCGTGCACCGTCGTGAACGGAATGCGGTTGGCATCGAACACCCACCGCGTCCACCCTTCATCCATCGACGCACTGTAGCTCTGATAGATCGCAATGCGCTTGCGGCTGGTGCCGCTCAATCCCGGCACCTCGTACCGCGGCTCGGCCACCGGCTTCACGATCGCGCCCAACTGCATCGTCGACGTCTTCACGGCCTGCACGTCCACCCCGAACAGCAGCGGCAGCGTGTGCGCCGTCACGTCGTACGGGCGCTTCGGCGGGCCACCGGGATACTCCGAGAGATTCGGATACGCCTGGCGCTCCAGCAGGGCCTTGGCGTACGAGCCGAACGGCTGCGCGGTGGGCACCAGGTAGCTCCCGGCCGGCTCGCTTTCGTGCACCACGATCTGGCCGTGCTGCAGCGTCCACAGCAGGCGCTGTAGCGCCGCCGGATCGCGCTGCTGCTTGCTGATCACGTACATCGCCGGCACATCGGTGGTGGTCCACGGATGATCGGCTGCCAACGCCCGCTCACCCAGCGTGGCGTAGCTCTCCAGCCATGCGCCACGGTCACGCGCCGCCTGTACCAGCAGGGCCCACGTGGCGCTCACCTGATACGACACGATATCGCCGATGCCCCAACGCCCGCCCGGCCACACCGACGGGAAATTCCACGACGCGATCCGGGCATCATAACCACGGCCCGTGCCGAGCTTGTCGAATGGAATGTCAATTGAGGAGGCCAGCCGCGCACTCGCGGTTTCCGTCAGGATGCGCGCCCCGCGATGATTCAACGAGTACTGACGCGCCGGCGACCACTGATCGTACGACGCGTTGGTGGCGATGCCGGTCTTGCCGTCGGCCGTCATGCGCCACGCCATCGCCATGCCCAGCGCATTCGTGCTCGCCGTGAGCACGGGATCGATGTTCGGCTCCAGCGGGTCCATGTAGGGCGGAATGAAGATGCGCCCCGCGTTGGCGCCCTGCTGGTGCACGTCGTTCACGATCTGCGGCGTCCACGGCGTGTACAGCGAGTCCACCGTGTAGCGCGTCTCCTTCTGCGTAAACGCGTACCAGTCCCGGTTGTTGTCGTGGCCGGTGTAGAAGTGGTACAGCGCGGGCGGATTCGTGCCTTCGGCCGGCGTGTCGAGCGTGCTGCGATACCAATCGCCCACGATATCCACGCCGTCGGGGTTCTGGCTCGGTACGAGCATGATGATCGTATTCGCCAGAATCGACTTGGCTTCCGGCGTGTCGGCGCGGGCGAGTCGATCGGTGATCACGAACGGCGTGAGAAATCCGCCCACTTCCGTCGAATGAATGCTCGACGTGATCAGAATGACGTTCTTGCCCTGCGCGATCAGCGAGGCGCGCGTGGCCGCGGTACGCTGCCGTGGATCCATCAATTGCTGCTGGATCTTCTGGTAGCGCGGCAGGTTGGCCAGCGTGGAGGAGTCGGCAATGAATGCGACGATGAACGGCCGGCCGAGCGTCGTCTTGCCGAGTGTCCGTACGGACACGCGCGGGCTCGCCTTGTCGACGGCGGCGAAGTAGTCGGTCACTTGCTTCCACGACGGCAGCTTTCGGTCGGTACCGGGCTCCCAGCCCAGCACGCTGGCCGGCGAGGGAAGTGGCTTGCCTTGGGCGAGGCCGGGCGTCGCGGCACCGGCCAGCAGCAGCCCAGCGAGGGCGTACGAAACGAACGAGCGGGACATACACACACCTGGTGAAAGCCGGAGGGCACGCGCTGAACGCGTACCTGCAATGTGCAGCGCCGACGGCGCGTTGGGAAACATCCGTCGCGGCCCCTCCCGCGCGCTATCTTTCGCCGATCCCTCATGCGCCTGTTTCCCGCCGACCGTCGCGTCGATCTCGATCCGCGCGACCCCGAGTTCTTCTGCAACCCGTATCCGGCTTACGCCGCGATCCGCGCCGCCTGCCCGCAGTTCCACTGGGAGCAGTTGGGGCACTGGTGCTTTGCCGCGCATGATGACGTGAACGCGCTGTTGCGGGATCGCCGCTTCGGCCGGCAGATCCTGCACCGTGCAACCCGCGCTGAACTCGGCTGGGCGGAGCCTAGCGCACATCTCGCCCCATTTCTCGCGTTCGAGCAGCATTCGCTCCTCGAGCTGGAGCCGCCGGCCCACACGCGCATTCGCGCCATGGTCAATCCGCCGTTCATCCCGCGTCGGGTGGAGCGACTACGGCCGCGCATCGAGCAGCTGGCCCATGCGCTGATCGACGGATTCGCGGGGCAGGAGTCGGTCGACCTGCTGTCGGCCTTCGCGGCGGAGCTGCCGGGGGCCGTGATTGCCGGCTTTCTGGGCGTCCCCGACGACATGGTGCCGCAACTGCTGGCGTGGTCCCACGACATGGTGGCGATCTACCAGGTGCGCCGCGACCGCAGCATCGAGGATCGCGCCGTGGCGGCCACGGTGGCGTTCAGCGCCTATGTGCGCGACGTGCTCGCCGAACGGCGCCGTGCGGCCGCGTTACCGATCACATCGTCGCGATCCGGCGGCTGCCCGATCCACAGCACGAACGCCACGGACGCCGGGGAGCCACCCGACACGCTGGCCGAACTGCTGGCGGCACGCGATGCCCACGGCCAGCCGTTGTCCGACGACGAGCTGATCACCACGGTGATCCTGCTGCTTAACGCGGGGCACGAGGCCACGGTCCACGCCATCGGGAACGGCGTGGCCGCGCTGCTCACGCATGAAGCCGATCCAGCGGCGGCCTTTCTCGCCGATCCTGTGGCGCACGTGGAGGAAATGCTGCGCTTCGACGCGCCGCTGCATCTGTTCACGCGCTACGCCCTCGAGGATCTCGAGTACCGCGGCATACCGCTGCGCCGTGGTGATACCGTGGGGCTGCTGCTGGCCGCGGCAAACCGCGATCCGGCACGGTATCCCGACCCCGACCGGTATCACCCCGCGCGTCCGTCCAATCTTCCGGTGAGCCTCGGAGCGGGCGTGCATGCCTGTGTCGGGGCACCGCTGGCCCGACTCGAGCTGCAGACCGCATTGCGCGTGCTCTTCGAACGGTTGCCCAACCTCCGGCTGGCCGGGCCACCGGTGGTGCGTGACAGCTGGCATTTCCGCGGACTCTCGGCGCTTCCCGTGGCCACGAACGCGATGCCGCGCTGAGCCACGGCGCCGGGCGCGCTACGCGATCAGGTCGCGCGTCACCTCGGCCGGCGTGCGACACCCCGCCAGCGCGAGCGCGAGATCGCATTCGTCTTGCAGCAGCTGCAGCACCTGTTGGGCACCGTGCCGGCCGTTCGTGGCGAGTCCCCAGAGCACGGGCCGCCCCAGAAGCACCGCCTGCGCACCCAAGGCAAGGGCCTTCAGCACATCGGTGCCGCGTCGGATGCCGCCGTCCACCATGAGCACACCGCGCCCCGCCATCGCGTCGGCACAGTCGGGCAGCGCGCGCGCCGTGGGGATCGCGGTGTCCAGTTGGCGACCGCCATGGTTGGACACGATCACGCCGGCCGCTCCATACTCGAGGGCCAAGCGCGCATCGTCGCCGCGCACCACGCCTTTCACGAGAATCGGCAACGTCGTGATGGACTGCAGCCAACTGAGGTCGCGCCACGAGATCGACGGGTCCCAGTGTTGCTCAAAAAACTGCGCCAAGGCTGACGCCGGAGACGAGGCGGCGTCGGGGCCGCCAGCGAGCGTGTCGCGCAACGCGACGCCCAGATTGGGGACGGCCAACGCAGGGGGCAGATGGAAACCATTCAGGAGATCGCGCTCCCGCCGTCCAAGCAGCGGCGCGTCGACCGTGAGCACCAGCGCCGTGCACCCGGCGCGTTCGGCGCGTTGCACCAGGTCTGCCGTGACGCCCCGATCCCGATAGATGTACAGCTGAAACCAGAGCGGACCCGTGGTGCTCGCGCGCACCGCCTCGATGGTGCGGTTGGAGAGGGTGGACAGGATCATGCCTGTGCCGGTGGCCTGCGCCGCCTGCGCGGTCGCCACCTCGCCGTCGTCGTGGGCCAGCTGTTGAAACGCCATGGGCGCCACGAACACGGGCCAATCCACGGTGTGCCCGAGCACCGTCGTGCGTTGCGAGCGCGCGGACACATCGCGCAGCACCCGATATCGGAGCGTCAGGTCGCTCCAGGCCGTGCGAGCCGCTCGCAGCAGGATTTCGTCGTTGGCCCCGCCGGCGTAGTAGTCGTACACCATACGCGGGAGCACGGCGGCGGCCGCGGCCTCAAATTCGTGCAAGTTGATGAGTGGCGTCGGGGAGAGCATGCTGGAAGATTGCCTCGGGCCAGCCATTGCGCACCCGTCTGTCCGTTACATCCCTAGGGCCCGATCTTCTTCCTCCGCCGGCCTCCGATCATGCATCGACTTCTCTCCGCCCTCCTGCTTGCCGGTGCGCCGGCCTTCCTCCACGCGCAGGCCCAGCCCGTGCCGGTCACGGCCGCCAAGCCCGGATGGAAGTGGTCGATGGACAGCGTGAACAGTGTCGTCAACGAGGTGCGCGCCGGACGCTCGCTGCAGCCCACCGCGTGGCCGAACGGCGCGCGCGTGGCCGTGCTGTTGTCGTTCGACGTGGATAACGAAACCATCGCGATTCGCTACGGCGAGCCCACCGTCGGATCGTTGGCCGAAATGCAGTACGGCGCCCGCGTCGGACTGCCGCGTATCATGCGCCTGCTCGACCAGCAGAAGATCCCGGCCTCATTCTTCATTCCGTCCGTGAGTCTCGCGATCACCCCGAGCATGGCCGATCTCATCAAGAAGAGCGGTCGGCACGAATTTGCGGTGCACGGCTGGATTCACGAGCTGAACATGACGCTCCCCGACTCGGCCGAGCGGGCGTTGCTCACCAAAGCGGTGGCCGAGCTCACCGCGCTCACCGGGCAGAAACCGACCGGATACCGCGCGCCGAGCTGGAACTTCAGTCCGAACACGTTGGCCATTCTGCGCGACATGGGTTTCCGCTACGAGAGCTCGCTGATGGCGGATGATGCGCCGTATGAACTCGTGCAGCGTGGCCAGCCCACCGGGCTGGTGGAACTGCCGGTGCAGTGGATCCTCGATGATGCGCCGCTATTCGACCCGCGTGGTGAGCGTTACATGAATCCGCGTGACGTCGCGCGCGTGTGGATGGACGAGTTTGACAAGGCGTACGAGGAGGGCACGATGTTCGTGCTCACGCTGCATCCGCATGTCTCCGGACACCGCTCCCGTATCATCGCGCTCGAGCTGCTCATCGCGCATATCAAGGCGAAGGGGGCCGGGAAGGTCTGGTGGGCCACGCATGCCGACGCCGCCGAGTACGTGCGAAAGGCCGCCAAGCTCGGCGAACCGAGGTCGCGGTAATGCGCGCCGTCACCTTCGCGACTGCGGTCGCGTCGCTGCTTGGCGCCACCTCCGCGTTCGCGCAGCGCGTGGATTGGGCGAACACCAGTGGTGACCCGGGGGCCATGCGCTACGCCCCGGTGGCCGATATCGACCGCACCAATGTGGGTCGGCTCAAACTGGCGTGGCGGTGGAACACCGGTGAGCAGAGTGTGCGCGCCGGCGCGAACCAGAAGGCGGCACGACCGGGGCTGTTTCAGGCATCCCCCATCGTGCTCGGCGATACCATGTACGTGTCGACCCCATACGCGGCGGTGGCCGCACTCGATGCGCGTACCGGACGCGAACTCTGGAAGTTCGACCCCGAGATGTGGCGTACCGGGCAGCCGTCGAATGGCACCGGGTTCGTGCATCGTGGCGTGGCCACCTGGGCCTCTCCCACGGAGCGGCGGATCTTCATCAATGCACGCTGGAAGCTGATCGCGCTCGATGCCGCCACGGGAAAGCCCATTCCGTCGTTCGGCGTCAACGGCGAAATCGATCTCACCAAAGAGCTGCGTCGCGCCGTCAACCAGCTGCAGTACACGAACACGTCACCGCCGGTCGTCTACGGCGATCTCGTGATCGTCGGCAATGGCGTGGGCGATCGGATCCGCTACCGCAACGATCCCCCCGGCGACGTGCAGGCCTTCGATGTGAAAACCGGCAAGCGCGTGTGGAGCTTTCACACCGTACCGGACTCCGGCGAGGTCGGCTGGGAAACGTGGGAAGACGGCTCGTATAAGTACATGGGGCACACCAACGTGTGGGCGCCAATGAGTCTCGACGCGGCACGCGGGCTGTTGTTCCTGCCGGTGTCGACCCCCACCAACGATTGGTACGGTGGTGATCGCAAGGGCGATAACCTGTTCGCCGAGTCGGTGGTCGCGCTCAACGCGACGACCGGCGCGCGCGTGTGGCACTATCAGATCGTGCATCACGGGTTGTGGGACTACGACCTACCCGCGCCGCCGGTGCTCGCCACGATCACCTGGAACGGAAAGCCGCGCGATGTGGTCGCCGTGCCCTCCAAGACGGCGTGGATCTACGTCTTCGATCGTGAGACCGGCGCGCCCATCTGGCCGATCGTCGAACGCCCCGTGCCCGCCAGTGATGTGCCCGGCGAGCGCGCCGCGCGCACGCAACCGATGCCGACCAATCCCGCGCCGTTCACGCGGCAAAGCGTGAGCGAGAAGGATCTCATCGATTTCACGCCGGAGCTCAAGCGTCGCGCCCTCGAGGTCTTCTCCCAGTATCGGAGCGGCCCGATCTTCACGCCGCCGTCGATCGAAGGCACGATCGTGATGCCCGGCTCCATCGGGGGAGCGGGGTGGGGCAGCACGTCGTATGATCCAGAAACGCACACGCTGTACGTGAAGGGCACCGACAATCCCGTCGTGTATCGTGTGCAGAAGGGCGTGCCGAACGACACCATCGGTTTCGAGTACACGGTCGACCTGGTGCGCAGCGGCCTCGGCGTCACCGCCGATCCCGACTCCGGGAAGGCCGATCATGCCCCGCCTGAGCAGCTGCCGCTGATCAAGCCACCGTACGGGACGATGACCGCGATCAACCTCGATACCGGCAAGCGCCGTTGGCAGGTCACGCTCGGTGATACGCCCGCCATCCGGAATCACCCGCTGCTCAAGAACGTGACGTTGCCACCGCTTGGTGTGGCCGGGGCCGTTGGGGGCACCGTCACGAAGGGAGGGCTGATCTTCGCAACGGGAGGCGGATCCGTGCTGTACGCGCTCGACACCCGCGACGGTCGGGTGGTGTGGCAATTCGAGCTGCCGGCTGGACGCGGCTACGCCAATCCCATCTCGTATCGCGGAGCCAATGGCGTGCAGTACATCGTGCTGGCCACCGGTGGCGGTGACAACGCCGAACTGCTGGCGTTCTCACTGGACGGGTCTCGCTAGCGGCGCGTCACCCTCACGAGGGCCACGCGAGTCCCCGCTGCTCCAGCGCCGTACGGACGGCGCTGGACAGCGTCTCCATCGTGAAGGGCTTGGCGATGATCGGCCCGATCGCCTGCAGCGCGTCCAGGGCGACGCCCTCGAGCCCCGCAAAGCCTGACACGAACACGACCGGAATATCAGGATATCGGTCGCGCACGCTCGTCGCGAGCTCGCTCCCGTTCATGCGCGGCATCTGCACGTCGGTCAAAATCAAGTCGATGCCGGCGGGGTTCCCCTCGACGATCGCCAGCGCGGACGCGCCGTCCTCGGCCTCGAGCACCTGATAGCCGAGCTCCTGAAACGCGCGAACGAGTAGCTCGCGAATGGCCGGCTCGTCTTCCACGACGAGCAGCGTTTCGGATCCGGCGTTGCGCTCGATGCCAAGCGAGGCGGTTGGCGCCGCGAGGTCGGACACCGGCAGCCACACGCGGAAGCACGCGCCGTCGCCGAGGGTGCTTTCAACGTCGATCGCACCATAATGCGCTGACACGATGCCTTCGCAAACCGCCAGACCCAGTCCGCTGCCGGTCGCGAAATCCTTCGTGGTGAAGAACGGCTCAAAGAGACGTTCGATCACCTCGGGGGCGATGCCTGGTCCCGTGTCGCACACAGACAAGGTCAGGTACGATCCACGGGGGAGCAGGTGCGCTCCGACCGTATGCTCGGCATCCAATGATGCCGCCTCAATCGAGAGGCGCACATGCCCACCACCTCCCATCGCATCGCGCGCGTTCTTGACCAAGTTGACGATCAGTTGCTCCAACTGCGACGGGTCGGCGAGCACGGCCGGCACTGGCTCCGTGATCGTGAGCTCGACGCTGATGGCGTCACCGACGAGTTGCTGCATCGAGCGTTCGAGGTCACGAAGCAGCGCGTCGAGTGACACGTGAATCAGTGTGGTCTGCTGGCGCTTCGCGAAGGCCAGCAGCTGATGCGTGACGTCGGCGGCGCGGCGTCCCGCCCGCAGCACTTCATGGAGGTCGTCCTTGAGCTCTGGGTTGCCCTTCGCCGAGCGCTCCGCGAGTTGGGTGAAGCCCAACACAATCGTCAGCGCGTTGTTGATTTCGTGCGCGACGCCGCCGGCCAGTCGGCCGATGCTCTCCAGTTTGCGCGCCGCCGCTAGACGCTGCTCCAGTCGCGTGCGACGGTCCATTTCACGCGAGAGGTCGGCGGTGCGCTCTTCGACCCGCTCCTCGAGCTGCGAGCGCGCCCGCTCGAGCTGCACCGTGCGTTGCGTCACCAGCGCGGCGAGCTGCGTTTCGCGTTGGCGTACGCTCCGCATTCGAAAACGAATGATCGACACCAGCAGCGCGGCAAGCAGAAGCACCCGCACGGGCAGGAACCACCACCGCTCAGTCACGCCCAACGGGACCGACAGCACGAACGTGGCGACGGCCGAATTCCACTCGCCATCTTCGCCCGCCGCCCGGACCTCGACGCGATAGTCGCCGCCCTTCAGCGGACCGAACGAGAGCGTGCGCCGCAGCCCCAGCGACGACCAGGTCGTGTCCACGCCGATCACGCGATACTCGGCACGGGCTCGGGCCGGCTGCAACGCGTCCGTGATGGCCACGGTGACGTCCACGCGTACCGGATGCTCCCGCAGCGGAACTCGCGCGGCGAGTGGCTCGACGGCACCGTCTACCACGAGTCGCTCGATATGCACCTGCGGTGCCAACGAGTCACTTCGCACCGCGCGCGGATCAAGGTAGATCGCGCCAGCGTAGCTGGGGAGCCAGATGCCCCCCAATGCGTCTTTATACAATTGCGACTGGAATTCCCCGTTGAACTCCGTGGTAGGCAAGCCATCGCTACGGTCGAATGAGCGCACGGGGACCGCTGTCACCTTGCCATCGGCGGCGTCTTCGAGTGCACGCCGGGCTACCCGAAAGAGCCCCGTGCGCGATGTGAGCCACAGGTAGCCTTCGTTGTCGGCGATGATGCCGAGCACGTCGCGACGCAGACGTTCGTTGAAGGGGGCGAGGTGCACGGTCTTGTTGCGCCGCACCACGAACAGACCGGAATCTGCCGTGCCAACCCAGAGGTTCTCCTGATCGTCGTACAGCGCGCGCACACGCGCGTCCGTCAGTCCCTCGGTCGCCCCGATGCGCTGGACGCTGGTCCCGTCCATGATGGTCAGCCCGGGATCACCCAACAGCAGTCGGCCACGGGCGTCCCGATGGATCAGGCGCGGCGCCCACCGCACCGCCGCGCCGGGAATCGCGACACGTGTGGCCACGCCTCGCACCGCGTGGTACAACCCACTATCGGTCGAAGCCCAGACGGATCCGTCGTCGTCCTCGAGGACCGCGATCGGGCGCAATCCCTGCAGTCCGATCTGACTCGACACGTCGCGCACGCCGGCGGCGCGGCCCATCCACGCGCGGCCCAGCTCGTTTACGATCAGCATCCCGCCGGTGGCACTGGGCCAGATGTTGGGCGACTCCCAGGTCGCATTCGCCGCCAGCACGGTCGTCCAGCGGTCCCCCTCGAGCCGCAGCACGAGTCCGTTCTCGGTCGTCGCCCACAGCCGGCCACTCCGATCGGCGCGGACGGCGTAGGTGGAGCGCTGCATCATGCCGCTCGAGACCGTGGTGAACGGCGACCGCTGATGGCGCACGAGGCCGGCGGCGGTCCCCGCCCACACGCGGCCCCGCGAGTCGACGGCCAGCGACCAGACGGCATCGGCGAACGAGGATTCCCGCGCCTCCTGCGAGCGAAGACGCTCGCCGTCCCAGCGTAACACGCCGCGCGACTGCGTCCCCAGCCACAGGTCGCCTTCGCGGTCGCGCGCCATCGACCACACCTCGGCGTCCGTCTCGCGCGTGCCGGTGAGCACGCGCTCGGTGATCACGATCGCGCGGGGATCCTCGACGTTCAGGTGCAATGCTCCCTCGCGCGTGGCCACCCAGAGCCCACGGCCGCCGTCGGGAATCACCTCGAAGAACCGCTCGCCCCGGCTGAACGGTGCCGTGATCACCCGGGTCTCGCCGCGGCCAATCGATCCGAAAAACTCGCGACCCGCCACCCACACGCGCCCGTCGGCCGTTTCCGTCAGCGAGTAGGTGTAGCTGCTGGCACCCTCCACCAGCTGGAAGCGCGTGCCATCGCCAACGTACAGGCCGAACGCCCCCGCGACCCAGACCCGTCCGTCTCGACCCCGCAACACCTTCCACGTCGTGGCGGCCGGCACCTGCGCGCTGTCAATCCGTCGGAAACGGTTCCCCTCGCGAACGGCCAGCCCACGGCTCGTGGAGATCCACAAACGCCCATCCGCTTCAGCCGTGAGCGAGATGATCTCGCCCGATGGCATCGCCGGTTCGGTGGCGGGCGAAAAGGTCGTTCCCGCCAATCCGTCGAAGCGGACCACCCCTCGCCGAGTGCCCAGCCACAAGTAGCCATCAGGCGTTTGCGCGATGGCACCGATCTGGGAATCCGGCAGTCGCTCCACCGGTTCGATCACGGCGCTGGCGAAGGACCGGCTCGATCTCGTACCTTGGCGCGTCTGCGCACCGATCGTGGCCGCCGCCGCGTGCAGGATCAGGCCGCCCACCAACAGGGTCGTCGACCGCTGCAGTCGGGGTGACGCTGGAACGAGGAACCGAAAAAAGTCCACGGAAAACGCGTAAAGAGTTGGCGGAGCAGGTTGGACATTTCTCGAATTTCATGAAGAATGCTTTAGGTTGGCGTCATGGGCAACCACGTACATGACGTGGATTGCCCCGATGCTCGCGGTCATGCACGGCCGCCGTTCAACGGCACCACACGAACCCTTTACCAGCGCGGATTTCTGCATGCGTTCTCCCCACCCGACCGCTCTGTTCATGCGGACGGCTGTCGCCGGCCTGTCCATACACGCCGCTCTCGCCGGGGTGCTCGGCGCACAGCCGCGCACGCCGATCGTCAATCCCGCCGCCCTCACACCGCAGCAGCAGCTCTCCCGCGAGATCTATAAAGAGCTGGTCGAGATCAATACGGGCGTCGAGACGGGGAACATCACCACCGCCGCCAAGGCGATGGCCGCCCGCTTTAAAGCCGCCGGCATCCCAGACGCCGATATTTTCGTGGGCGGTCCGCGACCGGACAAGCACAACGTGGTGGCCCGGATTCGAGGCAAAGGCGGCCCCAATGCGCCGAAGCCGCTGCTGCTCCTTGCCCACATCGATGTGGTCGAAGCCCTCAAGGCTGACTGGTCGCCCGACCTCGACCCCTTCGTGTTCACGGAGCGCGACGGCTACTACTACGGTCGCGGAACGGCCGACGATAAGGCGATGGCGTCGATCTTCGTGGCGAACGTGTATCGCATGAAGCGGGAAGGGTTCGTGCCCGATCGTGACATCATCATCGCGCTGACCGCCGATGAAGAAAGCGGTCCGGCCAATGGCGTGGATTGGCTCCTCAAGAACCACAAGGAGCTGATGGACGCCGCCTTCGTCATCAACGAGGGCGGTGGCGGCACGCTGCGCGATGGCAAGCCGTTGTTCAACAGTGTGCAGGCCACCGAAAAAATCACCACCAACTTCACGCTGCGCGTGACGAACAAGGGTGGTCACTCTTCGGTGCCGCGTGACGACAACGCGATTACGTCGCTCGCTGATGCGCTCGCGAAAGTCGGACGCTACAAATTTGCGATTCAACTCAACGACGTGACCCGCGCCTTCTTTTCGCAGACGGCCGCGCTGGAAGAGCCGGCGATGGGGAAGGGCATGAAGGCCCTGGTCGCGAACCCGTCCGACCCGGCGGCCATTGCCGTGGTGACCGCCGATCCGAAGTACAACTCCATGCTGCGGACCACGTGCGTTGCGACCGAGCTCAAAGGTGGTCATGCGACCAACGCGCTCCCGCAGCTGGCCGAGGCCAACGTCAACTGCCGTGTGTACCCCACGCAGACCGCGACGCAGGTGCAGGCCGAGCTGGCCAAGGCCATCGGCGACACGACCGTGCAGGTGATCATCCGGTCGCAGCGACCGGCCTCGCCCCCGTCCGCACTGCTGCCCGAGCTGATGCAGAACGTCGCGCGCATCACGAAAGAACTTTGGGGCGAGATGCCGATCATCCCCACCATGAGCACCGGGGCCACCGACTCGCGCTTCTTCCGTGCCCTCGGCGTGCCTGCCTTCGGCGTGTCGGGATTGTTCTCCGATCCCACGGTTGATGCGCGCGCGCATGGCCGCGACGAGCGCATGGGGGTCAAGAGCTACTACGAAGGGCAGGAGTTCCTGTATCGCCTCACGAAGGCGCTAAGCGCCAACGTGGTCGCGCAGTAGTGCCGCCTACGTGATTCGTCTCGACACCCTGAGCACCCGCTTTCGAGCCGACACCGGTCTCGGTGGCGGAGGGGCGGCGCTCGTGCTCACGCGTGGGCTCGAGCGCATCGGCTGGCGCTCGGTGCGCGAGCCGACGCCTGAAGTGCTGGCGAGCTATCTGGTCATGCTGCTCGACGCCTGCGTACACGAGCATCGCGACGTCGATGCGCTGGCGCATGGCATTGCGGCCGTCTTCCGCGATGCGGGTCCCAACCTCGACGGTGGCCTACCACCAATCGAGGCGTATCTCCCCGCCGCCGAAGCGTTGTTGCAGCATTACGTGAACAATGACCTGTCCGAACGCACAACGCCGATCCCATAAGGGATCGGCGTTGTGCGGCGTGACGCCGGCATTCTCAGAAGCACGTCGCGACGCGAACGCGCAACGATTACGCCCCGGCACCCGGCTTCCGCGCGCGCACGAACGCCGCCATGAACTTGCCGTCGATCTCCTCGAGATGCGCGCTCACGTCCACACCGCTTTCAGCGAGGAACTGACGGGCGTCTTCACTACGATAGAAGCGGGTCGGTTCCACCGAGGCGTCCACGAAGCCGGCGTCCGTGAGCAGGCGCATGAATTCGGTCTCTTCGAGGGCGCCCGCCACGCAGCCCACCCACAGCTCCATGCTGCGACGCACCGCCTCGGGCACGTCGCCGCGAACCACCACGTCGCTGACCGCGAATCGTCCCCCCGGCTTCAGCACGCGAAACGCTTCGGCGAGCACCCTGCGCTTGTCGCCCGACAGGTTGATCACGCAGTTCGAGATGATCACGTCCACGCTGTTGTCGGGCAGGGGAATCGCTTCGATCTGCCCCTTCAGGAACTCGATGTTCGGGATGCCAGCCTCGGCGGCATTCCGGCGCGCGAGGGCGAGCATGTCGTCGGTCATGTCGAGGCCGTACGCCTTGCCGGTGGGCCCCACCCGACGCGCCGACAGAATCACATCAATGCCGCCGCCCGACCCCAGGTCGAGCACGATCTGTCCGGCCTCGAGCTGCGCCAGCGCCGTCGGGTTGCCACAGCCGAGCGATGCCAGTACCGCTGCGTTGGGCAGCTCATCCGTCTCGCCGTTCACGTACAGGTTCGAGGTGATCGGATCAACGGACCCGTTGAACTCGGTGCCGCCACAGCATGAACTGGTCGGGCCGCAGCAGGAGGCCGGCTCATTCACGTCGAGCACCCGGCGCGCGGCCGCGCCGTATTTCTCGCGGACGACATCCGTGATGTCGGCGGGCGCGGCGGACGTTCGGGACGCGATACCAATGGGGGCAGTCATGCGGATAGCCTCGGGAAATGGGGGCAACATCGCGAAGTCAGCACCAAAAAATCTTGATGCATTGGGGCAAAAAAAGGCCAGTCCGTGCACGTTACCCGCAGCAGCGTCCGAGTACGGTCAGCGCGTGCGACTCGGCGCTACGCGGCGAGGCCAGCGTGTGCACGATGTCATGCGCCTCGGTCAGGGCGTCAGGCACTAGCGTGTAGTACGACCACCGCCCGTCCTTCCGGTCGGACACCAAGCCCGCCTCCTTGAGCACCTTGAGGTGAAAGGAGAGACGCGACTGCGCCACGTCCAACGCCGCCTGCAAGTCGCACACGCACCGCTCGCCATCGCCCAGCATCTGGACCACCGCCAGCCGGGTCTCGTCGGACAGGGCGTGGAAGATGCTGGTGGAGCGGGACAGATCGATCCGCACGGAGGTCATATCGGTAATATATCAGAAAAAATTGATATATCAAGGGCGGCCAGACTGAGCACTGTGGGGTATCTTATCGGCGTACGCTGGTTCACCTCTTTCGACGACGATCGACTATGCGCACTACGAATCCCGTTCTGTCTCGCTTGGCCGACGCGGCACGTGCGACCGCCGCCGGTTCGCGCTCGGGTTCCATGACCACGGCCGGAGTCGCGGGCAAGGCCGCGATCCTGCTCGCGGTCGTGCTCTTCTCGGCCGCGGTCACGTGGCAGCAGTTTGCCTCCGGCAACCTCGACCTGCTCATGCCCGCCATGCTGTTGGGCGGCATCGGCGGTCTCATCGTCGGCATGATCGCCAGCTTCAAGCCGCAGACGGCTCCGTGGAGTGCGCCGATCTACGCCTCGCTGCAGGGCATCTTCTTGGGTGCGGTGTCGGCGCTGTACAATCTGCGCTTCGCCGGACTGCCGCAGCAGGCCGTGCTGCTCACGTTCGGCGTGGCCGCCTCGGTGTTCCTGCTGTACCGCTTCAACATCGTGCGCGCGACGGAAGGGTTCAAGCGCATGATGCTCGCTGCGATGATCGGCATCGGTCTGTTCTATCTCGGCTCGATGCTGCTGTCACTGTTCGGCGTCTCGATCGGATACTTCACCTCGTCCGGCCCGATCGCGATTGGCATCAACCTCGCCATCGCCGGTGTCGCGGCGCTCAACCTCGTGCTCGACTTCGATCGCATCGAGCAGGGTGTACGGTCGGGAGCGCCCAAGCAGCTCGAATGGTTCGCGGCGTTTGGACTCATGGTCACGTTGATCTGGCTTTATCTCGAACTCCTGCGCCTGCTCTCGCGCCTGCAGGGACGGCGCAACTAAGCCGTCGTGGTCGCACGAAAAAGCCCCGGTCGAGCATCGCTCGACCGGGGCTTTTTCTCGCAGCTGGATACGATCGCCGGGAGTTACTGCACCCGGAACAGATAGCTCAGCTTCATGAAGAACTGATCGCGCGTGCGCTGCAACCGTTCTGGTCCGGCCGGGCGATTGGCCGCCAGCGCGTCACCATAGCCGAGATAGACCACGGTGCCAGGCGAGGGCAGGTACGACAACAGGACGTCGATGCGCGCTCTGGTACGCTCGAACGCCGCGGCCCGTGTGAGGGCGCCACTCGCGCTGCGCAGGTAGATCGGCGCGTTCGTGCGTGTATCGTCGCGCAGCGAATCCTGCGTGACCACCGAGCGCTCGCCAATCACACGCACGAAGAACTGTCGCGTCACCTGATACTCGGTGCGGATGCGCGGCGTGTTGCGCGTGAGGACGCGCGTGCCGTCGCTGCGTCGATCGAACGTGTCGTAGTTCCAGGTGGCCGCGACACGCAGCTGCTCGGTGGGGCGCAGATTCAGGGTGTTCTGCAGGCTGAAAATGCGTGCTGAGCTCCACTCCTGGAAATTCTCATCGTAGCCCACGATGCCGAAGCCGCTGTAGCTGAACCGACGGAACTCTGGCGTGCCGACCGAGAACACCCAGTCGCGGTTGCCGATCTTGGGCGCGCCCGTGTACGCCAGCGTGTCAACGCGTCCCGCGCTCCGCGGTTGCAGCAGCACGTAATTCGTGTACAACGACGGGTCGTACCCGAACACTTCGAGGAGCAGCTGCGTGCCGATCTGCCAGCCGCCCTTGAGTCGCGTATTCGCACGCAGGTGCAGCTGGCGGTCCTGTGAACCGTCGCCATTCACGAAGCGGTCGTACTGGTAGCGGCCCAGCATGAACAGCTCGGGGCTGAACAGCTCCACCAGGGCTTTGGGCTTGCCGTAGAAATTCCAGCGATGCGTGGCCGAGATATTGGCAATGCCCGGGCGCGCGATGAATCCCGACTGCGCGTCGAAGTCGGGGCTGATGCCGTTCAGGGCGTAGCGGGCCACGAAGCGGCGACCGTTCCGCGACGCGCTCACATCGAACAGCGGCGCGCGGCGTACGCCGCTATCGCTGCTGGTGAAACTGTTTGCCACCTGACCCTGCAGGTTGTACACGCCACGCACCAGGCGGCCGTCCACGCCGACGACGCGGTTCCATCGATTGCCGTCGATCTTGTCGGTGTAGGCAATCCCCATGCGACTCTGCACACCGAGATCGCGCTGCAGGCGCACGATGTTGTACAGCGGCGAATGATGCTGGCTGAATGACGCGTCCTGATTGTCTACCGCCGACAGCACGCCGATATCGAAGCCGCCGTACTTGCCCGTGAGTTTGCCGGCGGCCACTGGCTGCGCGATGCGCCGCGTATAGATCAGGCGGTTCGGGGTCGTGAACTGCTCCTGACTTTCCAGAAAGAACGGACGTCGCTCGGGAAAGAACACCGCCTGACGCGGGTCATAGGAGAACTGGGTCGCATCCGCTTCGACCTGTGAGAAGTCGGGATTTGCCGTGCCGGAGACGGTGAGGTTACTGGTGACGCCCCATCGCACGCTGCCCCCAAGCTCGGGGCGGCCACCGGTGTAGTCCCACGCCGCGCTACTGGTGTTGCGCGTGCCGACCGCGCTCGACGTGATGGTGGGAATCACATCGACCGTGATCCCGCGGCGCAGGTCGCGCAGGCCGGCCAGGACACCCGATTGCGCAAGAAAGCTCGCCGCGCCGCGGAGGGCCGGCGTCCACGTCTCCTCGTGCCCGGTGATCTGCACCGTGCGCGCGACGTTCAGCTGCCAGCGCTGTTCGTCGCCGGCGCGGTAGCGCAAACTCTTGAATGGGATGGAGAGCTCCACCTGATAGCCGAAGTCCGTGAGCTGCCCCTTCGACTTCCACACGTAGTCGGGGGCGAGATCGGAACTCTCACGCGCCTTGGCCGAGGTACTGGTGAATCCACCACCCAATACCGAGCCGGTTTCGGTGAGCACGCCATCGCTCTGAATGCCGAAGGGATTCACCGCGAAAACCAGCGCCTGCCGGCTATCGCTGTACGTGCCAAGGAACAGCTGCACGTTGTCGTCGGCGGAGATCTTGTCGCGGTCGGCGAGCGTGGCCCGGACCGTGCCCGGCGCCGCGAAGGCGCGAATGCCGACGTGCAGCTCGGTGGGCGAGTACCACACCAGCACCTCGGTGCTGTCCAGGGCGGCCACGCCGTCGGCCGGGAAGAACTGGGAAAACCCCGTGAGCATCGCGGCATCGGCCCACGCCGGTTCGTCGAACCGGCCGTCGACCACCACGGCCGCGTCGCGCCGTGGGGTGGTCACAGTGAGCTCACCCCGGCGCCCGTGGAACACGGCCCCCGCGTGACGTGAACCGCCGCCTGCGCTGTTCGTGGTGGGGGAGGGCCCGGCGGCCGGCGCTCCGGTCAGTGGAGGCGTGGCGGGAGGCACCGAC
>CANHJV010000061.1 GCA_947461225.1 Gemmatimonadota bacterium
CTTGACTATGCTCCCTGTCCTGTTCGCCCTGCTGCAGGTCGTTGGCGGTCCCAGTGCCCCCCCGCCAGCGCGCCCCGCGTCGCCCACGCAGCCCCCCGCGGCGGACGTGTACTCCGGCCGCGCGCGCCGAATCGACGTGCGCGCCCCGCGCCTCAACGACACCGTCACCATTGACGGGGTGCTCGACGAGCCCGCCTGGCAGCGCGCGAGCGTGCTCACCGACTTCACGTCGTACAGTCCGGTAGACGGGCGCCCGGCGCAGGACGCCATCGAGGTGCGGGTGTGGTACGCGCCGGAGGCCTTGTACGTGGGCTTCCGCGCCTTTGCGCCCCCGGGCACGGTGCGCGCCACGCTCGCCGAGCGCGATCGCATCGCCAGCGACGACTGGATCGCGCTGCATCTCGACACGTTCCTCGACCGCCGCCGCTCCTTCGTGTTCGCGGTGAATCCCTTCGGCGTACAGGCTGACGGCATGCGCACCGAAATGTCGGCCGGACCGGGCGTCTCCCGCGGCGCGCTGCAGGCGGTAGACCTGTCGCAGGACTACGTCTGGCAGTCGAAGGGGCGTACGCTCGATGACGGCTTCATGGTCGAAATCCGCATTCCCTTCAAGTCCATCCGCTTCCAGGCCGGCGCGTCGCAGGACTGGGGCCTGCAAGTCGTGCGGCAAACGCAGCGCACCGGCTATCAGGACACGTGGGCGCCGGCGTCACGCTCGGTGCAGAGCTTCGCGCCACAGGCCGGCGCCCTCCGCGGCATGACCGGTATGAAGCGCGGACTCGTGCTCGACCTCACGCCCACGTCGATCACCTCCACCAGCGGTACGCGCAACAGCAACAGCACCGGCTGGCAGCGCGGCACGCGGGGCGAAGGCGGTGGCGACATTCGCTGGGGCATCACGTCCAACTTCACGGTGAATGCCACGGCCAATCCCGACTTCAGTCAGGTGGAAACCGACGTCGGTCAGATTCCCGGCGACGTGCGCTTCGCGAACTTCTATCCCGAACTGCGCCCGTTCTTCGTGGAAGGCAGCGAGCAGTTCGACGCGCCCAACAAGCTCGTGAACACGCGCTCCATCGTGCAGCCGCTCGGCGCACTCAAGCTCACCGGCAAGATTCCGCGCACCGACATCGGGCTGCTCACCGCGCTCGATGCCGCCACCGGCACCGGCGATGACCGGGCGAATCCGCTGTTCACCATCGTGCGCCTGCGCCGCGACCTCGGCACCGAGAGCACGGCCGGCATCGTGTTTACCGACCGCAGCGTAGGCACCCGCTTCAATCGGGTGGCGGGATTCGACACGCGCCTCCAGTTCCGGAAGACGTACAGTGTGGAAGCGCGCTACGCCGCCAGCCTCACCAGCGACAGTACCAAGCGCTCCGGTACGCTCTGGGAGGGCAACGTGGGCAGCTCCGGGCGCGGCTACGGCTTCCGCTACTCTTTGCAGGGATTCTCGCCGGGGTTCCAGACGCAGTCGGGGTTCGTGAACCGCGTGGACTTCACCAAGCTGCAGATCAATCAGCGCGTCACGTACTTCGGCGCGCGCGGTGGCTGGTGGGATCAGCGCCAGCACTTCTTCACCGGCAGCACGCTGTGGACGTACGACGCCTTCGCGCGCCGCGACGCGCCGCTCGAAACGTCGCTGTCGCTCGACAACTCGATGACCCTGCGCGGCGGGTGGAAGGTGAGTGTCACGCCTGATCTGCAGCTCATCAACTTCGATCCTCGGCGCTACGCGAGCTATGCCGTCCCCTCGGCCAACCGACGCGACACCGTGGCCTTCATCACCAGCGCACAGCAGGTCACGAGCAGCACGGCGCTGATCGTGAACACGCCGCAGTGGCGGCGGGTGGGCGCCACGATTACCGCCACCGCCGGCACCGAACCGGAATTCTTCGAGACGGGCACCGTGCGGCGGCGTGATCTCGAAGCGCAGGTGGATGTCCGTCCCAGTACCCAGGTGCGCATCGGTGCCCTGCTCCGCTATCAGCGCTTCGTCCGCGCGCGCGACGGCTCGCTCTTCAGCACGCAGGTGGTGCCGCGACTTCGGCTGGAGTACCAGTTCTCCCGCGCGCTATTCCTACGCTTCGTGGGGCAGATGGAATCGCGCGACCGCAGCGCCCTGCGCGATCCGGCCACCGAGCGCCCCCTGCTGCGCCGCGCCGCGAACGGCACGTACACGCCGTTCTCGGCGCGCAAGTCGCTGCTGGGCCGCGGCGACGTGCTGGTGAGCTACCTGCCAAGCCCGGGCACCGTGGTGTATCTGGGCTACGGCACCGGCGTGGACGCCACCGAAACGATGCGCCCCATCGACGTGCAACGCACCACCGACGGCGCGTTCGTGAAGTTCAGTTATCTGTACCGGGTACGCGGCACGGCGCGATAAACGCCGCGGGCCGTGCGCGGCCGCGTCGGTGACTCACGGCCGCCGCGCGCGGGAAGGCCGAGCGAACAACTGGCGTTCCGGCGCGTCATCGAGCTGCCGTGGCTCCGGCGGCGCGGTGGCGCCGTGCGCGGCCATGGGCGTGAGCCACGACGAGAGCCACCAGCGGTAGCGCGCGTCCTGATGCAGCGCCAGAAAGCGCGGTCCGGCTCCGCTCATGGCCGACGCCGTAAACGGCAACATCGCGCTCTGGATATACCGTCCGCGCTCGTCGTAGTAGTCGAGCACACGCCCTTGGCTGTCCGACTCGAGACCGACCAACACCACGAACCCGCCGTCCACGATGGCGGCATCGACGATGAACGGCTGCCGCAGGCGTGCGCTGTCGGCCGCACCACCGCGACGCTCGATGGTGGGCGGCGGCCCCGAATCGCCGGGCGCACGTAACGCGGTGAGTTGCGGCGACACACCGGTGCTGGGGTCGGCGGGCACACTCACGATCAGCACCTCGCGATCGGTGAGCAGCACGCACCGCCGCGAGTCTCCGTTACCCCACCGCAACCGCGACGACGGCGCCACGGCCAAGCGGTGTCGCCCAACGAGGGCATCGTCTTTCGGGTTGGCCGTGAGGGTGAACGCCTCGAGCACGCGACGCGGCCCCAACGCGCGCACATGCAGCAGCGTGGCCGGAAACAGCGTGCAGAGCTTACCGCTGCCGCCACGCAGCAGCGGGAGCTCACGACGGAACATGAAACCGCCGATCGACTCGCGCACCAGCGTACTGGTCACGCTATCGATGACATCGACCTGACCGTCGTCGGTGATACGCGACAGCTCGGTGGGGGCGACGATGTCGCGTGGAACGGCGGCATTGAGCACCGAGTCGATCCGCGCCGGGCGCGTGGCCAGCAACATCCCGCGCCGATTCAGCTCGAACAGCGACACGCGCATCGGCGACGCCTGCAACAGCGCCACCGTGGTGCCACCGGCCCGGAACACCAGCGGCACCATGGTGCTGTCGGTGTGCTCCGTAATGTCGGTGCGCCACTCTTCGCGTTTCGCCGGATAGATCGTGCGCGTGGCCATGGCCGCCCGGAGCGCGGGCGGGGCCTCGTCGCTCACGGGCTCCGTGCGATCACACGCCAGCACGCTCACCGACAGCGCGCACACCATCACTGCACGCGCGATGATCGGCAGGACCTGCGCGATTATCCCCCGCACACGTTCCAGCGCACCACGGTGTCGTCGTTGCACCGGTACGTGCAAAAGCCGCAGCTATTGCCGGCGATGTTGGTGCACGCGCCGTAGCCCGGCACCCGCGCAAACTGCGGGCAGCGGCGCTGCTGGACCTGCGATTGCACGTGCGACGACGCCGACACGAGCAACGTGAGCAGCGAGAGCGCGGCATATCGGACTCGGCGGCTGCAGCACATCGCCTTGAGCGTGGGGGAGTTTGACATGTCCGTGAACTATGGCGTGGTTCGCGAGTCGGCAAGTGCCGTCGACCGTCGCGGTCGGCCCGACCACCATCGAGCTCCAGAGCATCCGGCCGCCATCATCCTTCTCGCGTACGGTGTGACGCGACGGGCCGCGACCCTCGCGCCGCGGCCCGTCGCGAGATATACTCTCCTCGCCCCTGATTGTAGCTCTCAATATCGGCATTTCCGTAGAGGAGCATTGATGAATCGCTGGAAAACTCTGGTGCTTGGCGCGCTGGTGCTCGCATCAACAACCGCCTGTTTCAGGCAAGTCGTGCAGACCGGTCGCGCGCCGAGTCAAACGATCGTTCAACAGAATTGGGTCTCCACCTGGGTCTTCGGCCTTGTCGCCGCGACGCCGATCGATGCCCGCACGAAGTGTCCGAGTGGCGTAGCCACCGTCGAGACGCTGACGAGCTTCCCCAACGGATTTGTGAGCGCCCTGACGTTTGGCATCTGGGCACCGCAGACGGTTCGGATTACCTGTGCCTCAGGCACGGCGGCACTGCCGAACGGCACGGAGATCGTGCACGTTGCCGTGTCCGCGACCGAGTCGCAGCTCTCGGACGCGCTACAGCAGGCAGCCGTGCGTTCCGCGCAGCTGGATCGTCCAGTCGCCGTGCAGTTCGATGACGTGACCTCGGCCAAGGAGTAACGACCATGCGCATCGCTCGAATCGTTTCCGTGGTAGCGTTGGTCGCACTTGGCGCCTGCTACCGCGTCACCGTCAACACGGGTGCGCCGCCCGCGGCCACCGTGATCGACAAACAGTGGCAGCTCTCGTTCGTGTATGGCTTGGTTCCGCCGCCTGCGATCGATGCCAAACAAACCTGCCCTCAGGGCGTTGCCTCGATCGTGACCGAGCGCAGCTTTCTGAACGGGTTGGTCGGCGCCATCACGTACAGCCTCTTCACGCCGATGCACGCCACGATCACCTGTGCGTCTGGGCCCGTCGCGAAGTAGGTCACGTCCCGTGGGTACAGCGGGGGAGCGTCTCTCACGAGATGCTCCCCCGCTGTGTTTCGGGTCCGTGATCGGGGATCGACAACGGACACGCGGTGCCCCCGGGCACCAAGCGCGCGGATTCGCCGTTCAGCCGTGAGTACATCACCGGGCACCACTGTTCAACACCGCTTATCAGCAGGAGTGATCGATGCGTCGTAGTGGAAAGGCCGTCTGGCACGGCACGGGATTGGAAGGCGCGGGCAGCTTGACCACCCCAAGCGGGGTGTTGGCGGAGCAGCCGTATTCCACGAAGATGCGGTTTGCCGATGCCGAGGGGCGGAGCGGCACCAACCCCGAGGAGCTGATCGCGGCGGCGCACGCTGGATGTTTCGCCATGGCACTGTCGTTCCAGCTCACCGGCGCCGGCTTTCCGCCGAGCGCGCTGCACGTGGAGTCAGTGATCACCATGGCCCAGCATGGCTTCGACTGGTCGATGGCCGGCATCGTGCTCACGCTCGATGCGGTCGTGCCGGGGATCGACGACGCAACCTTCCGCGAGAAGGCGAATGCGGCGAAGGTGGGTTGTCCAGTGTCGATGGCGCTGTCGGCGGTGCCGATTACGCTCGAGGCGACGCTGCGGGCGGAGTAAGACCGAGCGCCGCGGTGAGAATGCGGCTCAGTGTGGTGCGATCGATATTCCCGCCGGACACGACGCACACCACTTTCCCCGTGCCAGCCTTGCCGGAAAGCGCCGCCGCCACCGACGAGGCGCCGGCGCCTTCCGACACCACACGATTGCGCTCGACCAGCAGTCGCACCGCGGCCGCGATGTCGTCGAGCGAGACGACACACGATCCATCCAGCAGCGCCTGCGCCCTCGGCCACATGTCTTCGAGCACGCGGCTACTGCCGATGCCATCCACGAAGCTCGGCGTGTACGAAATCGTCGTCGGTTCGCCCGCCGCCAGCGCCGCCGCGAACGCGGCGGACGTCTCCACTTCGCTCGCGAGCGTCTTCGCCTCCGGGCGCAGCGCGCGCAGGGCGGTCGCGATCCCACACGCCAGCCCACCTCCGCCGTACGGCACAATCACGGCGTCCACGTCGGGGAGATCCTCGAGGATCTCCAATCCGACCGTGCCGTTCCCCGCCATCACGCGCGGATCGCTGACGGGATGAATGAACAGCCCGTCCATTCCCTCGTATCGGTGCGACATCATCACCTGCCACCATTCGGCGAACGGCACGCGGATCACGTCGCCGCCAAGCCGCTGAATGGCATCGATCTTGGTCTGCGGCGCGTGGTCCGGCACCACGGCAGTGCATGGCACGCCGCGTTCACGGGCCATCCATGCCACGCCCTGCGCCATGTTGCCGGCGCTGCAGGTATACACGCCGCGCGCGAGCTCGGCCGGTGTCGCCATCGCGAGGGCATTGGCCGCACCGCGAATCTTGAAGGCGCCGATCGGCTGCAAGTTCTCCAGCTTGAGCCAGATCTCGCGTGGCGCGCCGTCGTGGTCGAGCGGCACGTGCAGGCGCACCAACGGCGTGCGCACCGCCGCGCCCCGCACGCGCTCGCGCGCCGCCTCGATATGGGTCAGCGTGAGATCAGCGAACGCGCGGTCGCTCACCGCGTGCCGCCCAGATGCACCGTCACGCCGCGACCGGTCGCTTGTGCCTGCGCGTACACGTACTGCGCCGCCGCAATGTCCTCGATGGCAATGCCGAGCGATTTGAACAGCGTGATCTCGGTGGCGCTGCCTCGCCCCGGCAGCACGCCACGCAGGACGTCGCCGAGTTCGCCCACGATGTGGGCCTCGGTGATCGCCCCCTCGCGAAGCGGGAAGAGATAGTCGCCCGCCTCGTTGATCGTGCTTTCCTGGCGATCCACAAACAGGCGCGACGCGACCACCGCGGCCGTGTCGAGTTCGCGGGCAAAGGCGACGCTCGACCCCACGGCATTGATGTGGGCGCCCGGCGCCACCCACGCGCCCTCGAGAATCGGCTCGCGTGATGCCGTGGTGGTGCAGATGATGTCGGCCTCGTGTACGGCGTCGCGCACCGATGGCATGACCTCGACCGACACCCCGAACCGCTGTGCCGCCCACGCCGAAAAGGCGTCGGTGTGCGCGCGCGTGCGGCTCCAGATGCGCACCCGTGTAATGGGGCGCGCCACCAGCATTGCCTCCAGATGCGTGCGTGCCTGCGTGCCGGCACCGAGGATGGCCAGATCGCTGGCATCGTCACGGGCCAGTGCCTGCGTAGCCACGCCACTCACCGCGGCGGTGCGAATCGCGGTGATCTCGGAGGCATCGGCAATCGCCACCAGCTGACCGTGCTGCGTTTCGTGCAGGAGCACGGCTCCGATGTGCGACTCGAGTCCCGCCGCGTGATTCCCGGAGAAGACGCTGACCGCTTTCAGGCCCATCATGCCGAGCCCGGGAAGCCATCCTGGCATGACGCCCAGCACGCCTTTCTGTTCTGGACCGCGCATGACGGAGCGGAGCGGCTGCACCGCCTCACCGACGGCGAGCGCGATCAGGGTGTCGCGCATGACGCGCATGCAGGCGTCCATCGGCAGGCACTCGCGAACGTCCTGCTGGCTCAGGATGAGGGTCATGTGGCAAGCTACGCTGGCTTAAAGACGGGAAACAAGGGATCCAGTCGGAGGGCCGGCGCATCAGGAAGCGCGCGGTCCGACCGCGTGAACGGATGGTGACGAGCCGAAGCATGACGTATAATTCATCCGGCTTTCTGCCCTACAATCGCCCCCTCCCCCGACTTCCCATGGCTGACGCCGACGCCCTGTCGAGACGTATCGCCCGCCTCATTGATTGGGTGGCCCCGTTCCGGGGGACGCCGATCGAGCGGTGGCGCCATCGGATCCTGGGGGCCACGCTGCTCTTTTTGGCCGTCCTGCTGCTGCTGCCCATCGCCGCGGCCGTGCTCGAGGGCGTGCACGAAGGCGCGTACACGGTGGTCATCATTGACCTCGCGGCGTACGGGGGGCTGCTGACCGTGCTGCTGAGCCGCCGGATGCCGTACGCGTGGCGGGCCGGTGCGATCCTGGCGCTGCTGGCGGTGGTGGGCGCGTTCTTCACCATCTCCTACGGCCCGCTCAGTTCGTCGATGGTGTGGCTGCTGGCGCTGCCGGTCGCGTCGTCGCTGCTGCTGGGGCTGCGCGCCGGCACGGTCGGGCTCCTCGTCTCGATGACCTGCGTGGCGTACGTCGCGGTCGGGATTGCCCGCGGCACCGAGGGCTGGGCCATCGACGCGAACTTCTCGCTCGAACGCTGGCTCATCATCGCGGCCACGCTGTTCGTCATGGGGCTCTTCCTCATGCTGGCCACCGCCGTGATCGCGACCGGACTCGGCAACGAGGCCACGGCGCGGGCGTCGGCCGAGTCGGAGCGTGCGCGGCTCGCCGACGCCATGGAGCAGAGCGACGGCATCGTGCTCCTCATCGATCCGGCGGGGCTGGTGACCTACGCGAACGCGGCCGCACGGGCCGCGGCCGCCGACCGCATACCCTTCGCCGAGCTCGCGCCGTGGGCAGCAGTCCTGCGGGGCGACACGTGGGCGGGAACGCTGGAGCTCAGCCCGCCGGGCTCCGAGCCGGTGGCGATGTCGGGCGCCCTGTGTCCGGTGCGCGAAGCGGACGGGACACTGGCGCACGTGCTGGCCACGCTGCGCGACGTCCGCCGCGAGCGCGCCCTGGAAGACCGTCTGCGTCATGACCAGCGCCTGGCGTCGATCGGGACGCTGGCCGGCGGGATCGCGCACGACTTCAACAATCTCTTGCAACCCATCTACAGCAACGCCGAAGTGGCGCGCGCGCAGTTGCCGTTCGGCCACCCCGCGCAGTCCGCGCTGGGTGACATCGAGCAATCCGCCGAACGGGCCCGCGTGCTCGTGCGACGCATCCTCAGCTTCTCACGCACGGATCGGGAGGCGCGCGGCCCGCTCGAACTCGGGGGCCTCGTGCACGAGACGGTGCGGCTGTTGCGGGCCACCGTGCCCCCCGCCATCGAGATCGAAGCGGCGGCCGAGCCTCGGGTCATCGTGGAGGCCGAGCCGGGGGAACTGCAGCAGGTCCTGCTCAATCTGGCCAGCAACGCGGCCCACGCCATGCCGCTGGGCGGCACGATCTGGCTCGACGTCCGCCAGGTGTCGCTCCCCCCGGGTTCCGACCTCGCGCTGCTCATGCCGGGCGTGGCCGAGGCCGCGTGCCTACGCGTCGCCGACAGTGGCAGCGGGATGAATGCCGCGACCCTGGCCCGCATCTTCGAACCGTTCTTCAGCACCAAGCGCGGCGGCCAGGGCTCTGGGCTCGGGCTGGCTATGGTGCACGCCACGGTGACGGGGCTGGGCGGAATTGTGCTCCCCGAAAGCGCCGTGGGTATCGGTACCACCATGCGCGTGTATCTCCCCCTCACAGCCCTGCCGCTGGCGACGCCAATCGACTCACCCACCATCGCCCCGGCCGAGCGCGGGGGGTGCATCATGGTGGTCGATGACGAAGCGCATGTGCGCCGTGCGACCGTGCGGCTGCTGGAGCGGCACGGGTGGAGCACCGTGGAGTACAGCGGCGCCACCGACGCCATCGCCGCCCTGGGCAGCGCGACGCCGTCCATCGATGCCATTCTCACCGACTACAGCATGCCGGGGATGACCGGCACCGAACTCGCCCGCGTAGTCCGCACGCGCGTCCCCACGCTGCCCGTGGTGCTCATGACCGGCTTCGTCGAGGGCGACGATGCGATCCTGCAGCAAGGGGACGTGGTCACGGCCGTGATTCCCAAACCGTTCACGTCGGGGGAACTGCGCGCGGTGATGGAGCGGGTGATCGAGGCGAGTCGCGGGCACGCCGCCACAGCGGGCAGCAGCGCCGAGTAGCGCGGGGCCGGGCCGCTGGGGCTTGCGGCCCGATCCCGTCATTGTCAGCTTCTCGGTTGCGTCCGCTATCCTGACCTTCCATGCGCCGCAGCCGGACCTGCCGGTCTTTACCGGGGTCAAGGTGCCACCCCGGCCGTCCGACACGCCAGCACTGCAAGCCTGTGACTTTCCTCCTGTTCGGCGCGCTGCTCGCGGCCTGCCGCTGGGGTCTGCGGCCCGTCCCCGTCATCGCCATCTTCATCTCGGCGCCCGCCATCCTGGCCTTCAATGCGCCACGGATGGACCTACAGGTCTTTACCTGGGTCAAGGTGCTGACACTGGCGGCCAGCATGCTGCTGATCGTCAGTTACCCCCTTGTACGAACAGAAGCCTGGCAGCGGCGCTTGGCAGCGTGCGTGACCGGCATCCTTGCGCTGAACATCGTCGAAGCGGTCGTCGCCGATGCCGTCGCGGGCCACTGGCTCAATCCGGCGGTCGGCACCAGCCTGATCGTCACGCTGGCATGGCCCCGGGCCTTCAGCCCGAGCGCCGACGGACGGCACATGCTATACGACATCGGGTGGCCCTGGATCCTGGGCTACACGGCGTGGAATCTGACCGTGGTGTGCGGTCTCTATCCGGAGCACTGGACCGACCACTTGGCCGTGCTGGCGGTGCCCTTGGTGGTGGCCTGGCTGTGGGGCCGCGAGCGCTGGCTGGAGGCACGCGCCCTGAGCCTTGCGCTCTACGCCGTGGGCATCGTGCTGGTCATCGACGTGTTCCGCCTGCCATGGCTGCCCACCCCTCCCAGCCCGGCCGAGCTATACCCCTGGCTGTCGGGGCTGGCGGCCCTGTTGGCCGTGTGGAACTTGCTGCCTTCGCTGCTGCGCCGGCGCCCCGGCAAGCTGGCAGCATGAGCCCTCAGGCTGTGCTGAGGGCTCACTCCTTCTTGGCGGGACCGGCCCTCGGCCGAGGAGTGTACCAGTGACCGCGCTGCAGTTGACGGCCCTGACCGACTTCATCCTGGCGGCTCTGGCTTTCTTCTGCGCGGGCGCGCTGGCGGCGCGCCCAGCGCAGCCCCGCTCGGCAGGCTGGTACTGGCGCGGGGCCATGTTCTGCCTGGCCCTGGCCGCGCTGCTGGGGGGTATTGACCATGGCTTCTTCGAAGAAACCGCGCTGCCGCGTATGCCGATACAGCGGGGCACTTGGGTGGTGGTCGGGTTGATGACCTCGGCGCTCCTGCTGACCCTGGGCGCGCAGTTCCTGAGCCCCGCACGCCAGGGGCTGGTGCGGGCCGTGGCGGCCGTGCAACTGCTGGCGTACCTGCTGGCGATCGCCGTGGTCGACAGCTTCATCGTCGTCGTCATCAACTACCTGCCCGTCATCCTGGCCATGCTGGCCTTCAACCTGCGCGGCATGCGTAAGGGCAGCGGGCACTGGACTCTGGCGCTGGGTATCGCGGTGCTGCTGCTGGCCTCGACGGTGCAGGCACTGGGATACGACGGTTTCAGCCCGATCGACCACAACGTGCTGTACCACCTGATCTCGATGCCCGGCGTCGTGCTGCTGTACGTCGGCAGCCGGCACCTGAAGACGAAGCCCTGACGACGCGCCCCGCCGACGCCCCGATGTGAGCGGCCGTATCTCGATCCGTCGCCGTCAGGTGTTTGGAAACGACACGACGAAGATGGCCCAGAACCCGATCACGAGGTGCGAGAAGGTCACGCCCACCAACGTGCGGTGGCGTGAATACATCCAGCCCCAGAACAGACCCACCGGGAAGGCCAATGCGGCAAACATGGCGCTGAGGTGCAGATGCGTGGCGCTGAACAGCAGGGTCGACATGAAGATCGACAGCGCCACCTTGTGGCGCGAGCGCAGAAACATCATGAACGAGCTCTGCATGCCGCTGCGCGCCACCATCTCCTGCAACGGGACGATCAGAACGTAGGCCACGATCACCGCCAGCAAGCCGCCCGAGCTGAGGTTGGTGTGGCCCACGCTGCTGTGGCGGTACCAGCCGAACAGCGGCGCACCAGACAATTCCGGTAGCGTCTGGATCAGCACCCACTTTGCCAGCACGACGAGGGCGAGCACCGGCAGGCTGAACAACGCCGCCTCGCGCAGGGCCGGCCGCCAGCCCTGCAGGGTGAAGCCGTAGGCGCTCATTGGGAACATGCTGGTGCGGATGTTGATGACGGTTGCGACGGCGAAGCACAGCAGGATCACCGCGCTGATCGCGCCGGGGTCGGCCAGCATGTCTTTCACCGGTTGCATCACCGCCACCGCAAACATGTAGAGGCAGGTGCCCGTCAGTACGCGGCTCATGAAGCGCCCCATCTCGGCGCGCGTCTCGGCTTCCAACAGGCTCTGCTCGAGGTGGTGCACGCTGCTCGCGGTGCTGTGGCGCACGCGCCCGGCGATTTCGTGGGCGAGATTGAGCCGCATCTGCGTCGCCGGGTCAAGCACCGCGTGGTCCCCGGCGTGCAGATCGCCGATGCGCAGCAGGAGGACCTCCGAGTCTTCCAGCGCCCGTACCGTGGCCGATCGCGTGCCTCGGTCCAGCAGCGCCACTTCACCGACCACCGCGCCGGCCGACGCTTCGCCGATGGCATGCGTCTGGTCGCCCTGCGTGGCGCGCTTGCGCACTTCGAAGCGCCCGCTCTCGACGAAATACAGCGCATCGGCGGGCTCGCCTTCGACGATGAGGTCTTCGCCCGCCGCCAGCCGAACGCGGCGGCCGGCGGCACGAAGCAGCCCGGCAAGCGCGGGCCGGTCGACACCGTGAAACAGCGTCGACGCGGCCATCAGGCGGTCGATCAACGGCGGAATCTGGCTTTCGATGAGGGCGACTTCGTGCGGCATAGACGTTGTGGGCGCTTCAGACGGGGGCGGCGTGGTCTTGCCTCGCCAGCGACGCTTCTTGCAACCGCGTGGTGCACCTTGGCCAAGCGTGCCCCATTGGTTGTGAGCGAAACGACGGCGGCGCCATCGAATGTTGCTACGGTATTTTATGAACGACGATCTCGCCAGCCCAGTATCACAATGCCCGCTTCGTGCGTTTGCAGCAACGCCCCCAACAACGGCGCGGCAGGATTGCATGATGCACCCTTCATGCGATCCCGAGTTCGCGCATGAGGCGCGATGTTGCTTCGGCGGGCGAAATTTTCGGCCGACCCAGCTGCGCGAGTGTCCCCGTGCGCGTGCGAAAATGCACGAGTGTTGGACCGGACTCGGTCGAGTGTGCCGCCAACTCCTCGGCGAGCACCGCGGTCGAGTCGCTGCCAATCGCTCGCGCATAGCCGCACGCCTGCGCCATCGCTCCAAACGAGACCCCACGACTGAGCGTGGCCTGCGCTCCCGTTGAGTCATGCGCCTCGTTGTCGAGCACGAGATGCAGCAGGTTTTTCGGCGCATGCGCGCCGACCATCGCGAGATTTCCCATTCGCATGAGCACCGCACCATCGCCATCGGCGATCAGCACACGGCGCTGTGGAAGATGCAACGCGATACCCAACGCCAGCGCACTCGCCCCGCCCATCGCCCCGACCATGTACAGCTGGTTCGCCGCATCCCCGAGCGTGAAGAGTTCTCGGCCCGTAAAGCCCGTCGTCGCCACCACGATGTCATCATCGCGCTTCGCCGCCAGCAGCGCCAACAAGGCGTCCGACCGTGTCGCACGCTGCGCGGTGGGAAGGGGTAGCTGTTCCTCGAAGGAAAACGACCGTGCGCCCAACGCAGCGGTCGGGCGCGTGGTGAGCAGCGGTGTCTCGGCCACTGCGCCATGCGGCATCACGAAGGCAAAGGGCAGCGAATGCTCGGCGAAGTGCTTCAACGCGCGCATCAGTGCAGGTTCGATCTCCGCGGCACTCGCCGGAAAGGGAATCCACGGCACCCGCATCGTGTCGAGCAGGGCCGTGGTGATCTCACCCATGAGCTCATGCTGTGGCTCATCGGCGGGACCACCCGGTTCGCCGCGGTGCGTCACGATCAACAAGGCCGGAATTTTGAACGGCCAGTTGAGCGACGTGAGTGCATTCACCGCGTTCCCGAGGCCGGAGTTCTGAAACATCACCACGCTGGGCACACCGGTCGCGATGTACGCGCCCGCCGCTAACGCCACGGCGTCGCCTTCATTTACCGCATCGCGGAATCCCAGCGCGGCGTCGTTGAGCGCCCCGTTGATCAACGGCTTCAGATAGGAACACGGCGTGCCGGTAAAAAAGCGCAGACCGTGGGTGCGACAGGCGTCGAGAAACTCGTGAGCGGTGACCATGGCAAATACTCAAAACTGCTGGGCGTGGTGGAGATCGACGAGCGAGTCGACATCGGTCCAGTGACCTTGAATGCAATGCACCTTCACGCCGACGGTGGCGACCAAGTGATTAAGCAGGTCGACCAATTGCAGGCGGTCCAGTTGTCCATCCGCGCGGCGCGCATCCACAAACTCCCGCGCAATTTCAATGCCCCGGGCAGAGAGCTTCAGCAGCCCGATCCACTCTCCGTGTACGTCGCTGCGCGCTTCGCTAAACTCCGCGCGGGCCAGTGCGGCCGCCTCTTCATCGAGGTAGTCGCGTGCGCCGGGCGCTTGCTTGAGCCGTACGAAATCTGACACGCGCGACGCGGGCAGTCGCTCGCGAAACCGCGTATCGACGGCAATCACGGCGTCGGCGCGGTCCTGCAGCAGGAGCCCGGCGATGTAGCCGCGAAAGAGGATGTCGCCAAACGCGACGATCGAGTCGCCGGTGATTTTCTCGAGGGCAATCGCCAGCGAAGCCAGTTCCCCCGTGGTCGCGAAGGCATCGTTGTCGATCCGCTCGACCCCTGCGATCGAGATCATTTCTTTTTTGTAGCCGGCCACCACGGTGATGTCGCGCACTTCGTTCGCGCGCAGAATCGTCACCAGGCGTTCCAAGATCGACGTATGGCCGACTTTCAACAGGGCTTTCGGCGCGCCGCCGGTTAGCGCCTCAGGTAAATCTCCGCGCGTCGCCGCGAGAATGATCCCGCGATGACTGCCCTGCCCCCCGCCTTGGTAACGCGACTCGGCCTCGGCCAGCTCCGCGTCACCCTGCAATCGGAAAATCTCCGACATGGGTGCGATCCCGTCTTCCACGGCGACGATGGATTCTTCGCGGCGGATTTTTGCGGCCAATTCCTGAATGCGCGTGGTCGCACCGCGGAGCAACTGATTCGCCCAGATGACCGTCGAGACGTGGTTCTCGCGAAACGCCGCGGCTGGCGTCCCATGATACTTCGTCGGAATGAGCACCACGGGAAGCCGTCCGGCCCACTCGCGCATGAAGGCAAACACTTCGTCGGGCTTTGCCGATTTACTGTGAATCACGACCGCATGAACGCCTGCTTTCCGATACGCTTCGGCCCGATGCAACGCCTCGGCCATCCCGCGGCCTGCGATCAGCGCTTCAGTTCGAGCGATCACCACAAAGTCATCATCGGGGCGCGCATCGAGGGCGGCCTTCAGTTTACCCGCGAACTCGTCTGCATCCGCGAGCGGTTGCTGCTCGCTGCGCAGAAAACTGTTCGTTTTCGGAAAGAGCTTATCCTCGAGGCAAATGCCCGCCGCTCCGCGCTGCCCAAGCTTCGCGACGAAGCGGCGCACAATATTGAAATCGCCGTGACCGCTGTCTCCGTCGACGAGGATCGGGGCAGAGGTCGCGTCACACATCAGCTCCACCTGCTCCGCGACCTGCGTCCACGAAATCTCGTTGTTGTCCCGTACGCCGAGCGCCGCTGAGAGTGTGAGGCTCGATGCCCAGAGTGCAGGAAATCCGGCCTCGGTCGCGATCTTCGCCGAAAGACCGTTGTGGGCCTCGATGACAAACGTCAGTTCGGGACTTTCGATCAGACGCCGAAGCGCCGTGGTTTTGCGGAGAGAAGACATCGTTGAAAGCTAGGGAGATTTCAGCGGCGGGTTAACCCAACGCCAGTCACCGCGCAAAGGACTGACGACATGCCACACGCCCGAGGCCCAGCGCCATGCCAACCACACCAACAGGAGCGGCATCAACCCGGTAGGCTCATATGGAAGCGCCAACGCCAGCACCGGACCTACAACATCTGGCCAGGCATGCGGCCTCCGGAGTACATGCGTGCCGATCACCCGCCCCACGTAATCGCCGCCATGCAAAAACATCACGGCGACCACGTAAGCCAACGAGGCCGTGCTCTTACTCAATGCCAGTGCGAGCACGAGGTTCACGCCGACAAACGCTGCGAGCTGGACGGGCAACCGGCCGGTTCGGCGCAGACAGTCGGCCGTCGTTCCGACGCATCCGATTCCACCGGCGATCACCAGAATCCAATACGCCGGCCAGCTGCCGAAGAGCGGAGCACTCCACCAAGCTCGCACGCCCGGGATCAGGCAGGAGAGGTAAAAGAGCACGAAGAGAAAAATTGCCTCAATGGTGCCAAAGCAACCGAAAAAAATAGAGCCACGTTCCTTTTCTTCGATCATCGTCGCCGCGAACGCCATGAACCCACTCCACAACACCACCAACAACAGCCAGGTGGGGAATGTGCCGATCAGTGCAAACGCGGAGAGCGTTAGAATCGCGCCGTGATAGGTGTCGAGCGAATGATCAAGGTACTCCCCGAGCGCGGAACTCGTGCCCGTTGCTTTTGCCTGCATTCCGTCGAGGTGGTCGTAGGCTAGGTACGCCTGCGTGAGCACCAGCGCCACCAGCACAAAGGTCGGCGTGCTGAACGCCGATGCGTTCAGCGATAGGCCAAGCACCAGCCACATGCAGGCGCTGGAGCCGAGCGTGATCATGTTCGCCGGCAACCAGCGCGGGATGCACCATCCCCACAGCGGAACGATCGTTCGCTTGTAGGGCCCCAACAAGATGGAGCGGTCCTCGCAGCGATAGACATAGGGCGGCAGCGGCTCAGTGCTCATGACCCGTCGGGCTCCATTTGCGCGAACACGCCGTGCGCCATGCAAAATTCACGCACGTCCGCGATGACCACATCAATGTCCGCCGGCGTCAGATCCCCAATGGTCGCGAGCCGAAAGGTCCGCGTTGCGGCGATTTTCCCGGGGTAGATCGTAATCCCGCGCGCGTAGAGCCAGTCGTGCAGACCGTCGAAGCTCCACGCCGGCGCGGTCGGCTCGTAGAACGCCGTCAACAAACCGGAGCGCCACGGCGGCGGCACCAGCGGGACAAATCCGAGCCGCTCCATCCCCGCGACCAATCGATCGTGGCACGCGGCGTATCGCGCATGGCGCGCCGCCGCGCCCTCGGCGAAGTATTCCGCCAACGCCACAGCCAGCGCGTTCAGCACCTGCACCGGGGGCGTGAAGAGAAACTGCCGCTCGTTTTCCTGCGCTCGCCATTGCGCGTGCAGATCGAGGTAGACGCCGCGTCGCGGCAGCCCGGCCGTGCGTACCAGCGCTGTTTTTTCGACCAGCACAAACGCCAGCCCCGGCATGCCTTGCAGACATTTGTTGGCGGAGCTGATGACGTAGTCCATCGGCGTCGCACGCACATCGAGCGGGACACCGCCGAGCGACGACATCGCATCGACAATCAACGATACCCCGCGGTCGCGACATATCGCAGACACGTCTGCCAACGGATTGAGCATCCCCGTCGTTGTCTCATGATGCACGAGGAAACAGTGTGTGCAGGCCGGTGCCTCCGCGAGCATGGCAGCGATCCGGGCCGGTTCCGGAAACTCGCCCCAGCCGAGCTTCAGCGTGCGATGCGCCAATCCGTAGGCTTGCGCAATCTGCTCGGCGCGGCGCCCGTAGGCTCCGTTGTCGATGATGAGCACCCGGTCCGTCGGACCGACACAGGACGAGAGCACCGATTCCACCGCCGCCGTGCCGGAGCCCGCGATCACCACGGCTTCATGCGTATCGCCCGCGTGCGCGACCGCGAGCAGGCCGCTCCGCACCGTGGCGAGAAGCTCGCCGAATTCCTTTTCTCGAGGACACAGATCCGACATCACGAGCGCGTCCTTCACGCGCTCCGTCGTGGTGCACGGACCTGGATTGAGGAGGATCTTGCGCGGAGCCGTCATGGGAGATGTTCGAGCACGGGGAGCACGCGGGCGAGCGCGAGGGCGTGGTGATTGGGGTCGTCGATCTCACACCACACCAGATCGTTGATCGTGAGCAAACGGACGGGATGCACCGGCGCGAGGGCGGTGAACGCATCGTCGTAGTGATAGTTACCGGCAGCGACTGCGCCGCGACCGACGAAGTGTTCGCACAGGTGCTCGAAGAATTCCGCAGTCACGCGGCTGATCCCCGTGAACTCGCCACGCGACGGCTCTTCGGGGCGAAGTGTTTTGGAGAGCGCGCGCAGCCGGCCCTCGTCACCATACGCAAAGACTTCGTCGCCCTGCCCGGTTGTGCCGGAGAGCAGGACGTAGTCTCCGCGCGGCGCCGCCAAGAGCTCCTCGAGTGCACGCGGCTCGAAGAGCAAATCGGATTCGAGCAGCAAAAAATCCCCCGCCACTGTACCGCGGGTCAAGAACAACGAGTGCATCGTACCCGTCGTGTCAAAGTCCGGATTATGAACGCAACGGATGTCGGGAAATTGTTCGGCGATGACGTGCTCGTACGCCTCCGCTTTCCAGCCGGTGACCAACACGATGTCTGTCACGCCGTGTGTGCGCAGCAACTCGATCGCGCGCGGCACCAGTGAAACTCCGCCGATGGTCAAAAGCCCCTTGGGCAAATCCGAGTGCAGCGCCCGCAGGCGCGTGCCCATGCCGGCCGCCAGGATGACCGCAGCTGTCGGAGCAGAATGGTGAACCATCTGACAAGGTGAAAGGTGAGAGGAGGCACGCTGGACGGAGTTCAGGACTAGACAAATGCCAGAGAACGAGATTACACATGTGCACTATATGCTCATCTCGTTACTCCACAATGTGACGGTGGCTTCAGCTTCCTTCGGGTGGCTGATCGCTCAGCTGATCAAACTGCTCGGGGTAGCAATCCGGGAAAAGAAATTCGACACGAATTTCATGACGCGGCTTGGGGGCATGCCCAGCTCGCATGCGTCGACGTCGGCTGCCTGCGCGATGTCGATTGGACTACGCGAAGGGTTTGACTCGTCCGTGTTTGGGGTGGCGTTGGGACTGGTCGCGTGGGTGATGATCGACGCCCAAGGTGTGCGGCGTGAAGCGGGAGCGCAGGCGCGACGCTTGAATCAGATCAGCGAGGAGATCCTTCGGAAGCAAGGCACGCCGACGGAGAAGCTGGTGGAGTCGTTAGGGCATACGCGGATGGAGGTGGTAGTCGGTTTGATGCTCGGCATCGCCGTCGCCTACCTCACGCACCAAGTATTTCCCGCGTAGGTCACAGTCCGACCGTGAAGTTTCCTCCACGGCCGGCAACGCAGTAACGGCCACGCGCACCCGGGCCGCTCGCGCCGTCAGTCGCCCCGCGCCGATGCCGCCGCGTGGTGGAACCAGCCCCAGAAGGCATCGGCCGAGTCGGCCTCAGGGATCACCACCGGTAGCCCCGCCTCGTCGAGCGCCCACCCATCGGCCCGCGCCTTCAACAACAGGAACACCGCCCGCAGTTCATCGAGTTGCCAGCGCCTCTGCGCGAGGGCCACCCGCGCCGCGAACTCGGCATCCGGCAGCGGTTCCCCATCGTACGTCTCGAGTTCCGCAAACGCCGCACGCACGCGGTCTCGGCGCTCAGCGAGGCGAAGCGACGCCAGCTCGTCCGCATCGATGGGACGGCCGATCACAAACTGTTGCCCGCCATACCCCATCGGGAACTCCAGCCTCTCCTCCACACCGGCCGCCGGCAACCCGCCGCAGAAGCGCAACGGGACGATGGTCACACCGAACCGCACCGCCAGGTCGAACCACACCGCGCTGATCGTTTCCACGGGCTGACCACCGCGCTGCGCTCGTGTGCCCTCCACGTGCACCATCAACGCGCGCTCGCCGTCGCGCGCCACCCGCCCCATTTCGGCAAAGATGGCGAGCATCGCTTCCTGGTTCCCCCGGTCAACAAAGGCAATCGCCTCACCCCGTGACGAATCATTCAGCCCCAGCGCCAGCTGACCGACCCACGTGTGCTGATGCTCGGTCTTCGCCATGACCTGCAACGGGCGCCCGACGACCGCCGGCAGCAGCATGCCCGCCAGCATCGACTCGATCGCCACCTGATGGTTGGCCACGAACAGGAGCGGCCGTCTGCGCGCCGCGTCGAGTGCTGCCGGGTCGATCACGCGCACTCCACGCACGAACTGCGCGCAGGCCTGCATGAATAGCGGACGCAACTCGGGACGATCGCTGTGCCACGCCGCCGCACTCCACCACGCGTCGACCGACGACATGGCCAATCGCGGGGCCGTGACGTCGCGTACCACCGCGTCGCTCCCGCTGCTGTGGACGGACACCCGATAGTCAAGCAACGGCCATTGGGCCGTTCGCACCATGCCCGCGGCATCGATGTGGATGGCGCGTGGATGCACCCCGATGCGCTGCGCGGCATGCTCTTTGGCCGCGACCGCCTCCACGCGCGTGCCGATTTCATCCGGCGTCAGCCCGTACAGCGCGGCCACGGTCCCTGGGAGCCACTCGGCGTCGGCAACGGCGCGCCGAGACAGGCGGGTCTCGCCGTCGACTTCGTCACTCAACCGCGCACCGGCCACGAAGGTCCCGTCGCGAAGAAACGCCCGCCGCTGTGCTCCCGGTAAGGCGCCCAATCGCGTAGCCGGCAGGCAGATCTCAACCAACAGCAGCTCGGCCCAGACCGCATCGTCGTGCAGGAACTGCACGTGCACGCGTGGAAAGCGGAAGGCGTC
>CANHJV010000062.1 GCA_947461225.1 Gemmatimonadota bacterium
GCCCTCGCGCTCGTCCACGACTGGACGGCCTCAGAATCCCTCCGCAAGCACATGCTGTCGGTGGAATGCGCGATGCGGGCCTATGCCATCCGGCTGGGGGAAGATGTCGAGCTGTGGGGAATTACCGGCCTGATCCACGACTTCGATTACGAGCGATTCCCGAACGCCGGGCAGGGTGCGGACGTCGAACATCCGGCGGAGGGCGTGCGGGTGCTTCGGGCGGCGGGTTGGCCGGAGGAGCTGTGTGAGGCGGTCCTGGGGCATGCGGAGTACACGGGGGTTCCCCGGGTCACGCGGCTGGCCAAGGCACTGTTCGCCGTGGACGAGCTCACGGGCCTGATTACCGCGAGCGCGCTGGTCAAGCCGTCGAAAGCCGTGGCCGATGTGGACGTGGCCGGGGTACGAAAGAAGATGAAGGACAAAGCCTTTGCCCGCGGCGTGAACCGGGACGACATCATCCAGGGTGCGGCAGCCCTCGAGGTCCCGCTCGACGAGCATATCGGTATTGTGCTGCACGCCATGCAGGCCGATGCGGCGAATCTTGGGCTTGCGGGATTGCCGCCCACGCCCTCAACGCCCCCCGTCGGCGATGCGTAAGTCGAATGACTCCCCCATCACCGATGACTTCCGTCGCCCTCTCCTTCCCAGCTGCCTCCCCCGTCATGGGGACTGACCGACCGGTGTCGGCCGAGGCGCTCGAAGAGCGGGAGTTGGTGCTCTCGGCACAGGCAGGGGATCACACCGCATTCGCCGGTCTGGTGCATCGTCATCAGCGCCGCGCGTATGCCGTTGCCCGTGCCATCGTGTTGTCGCACGATGATGCCGAGGATGCGGTGCAGGAAGGATTTCTGCATGCCTTTCGCGCCCTCGAGCGGTTTCGCCCGGAGCAGGCGTTCGGCGCGTGGCTGCATCGCATCGTGGCGAATGCATCGTTGGATATCGCCCGTCGGCGCAAAGTTCGCGACGCGGACGAATTGCCGGAGACGTTGTCGTCTCCGCATCGGGATCCAGCAGAAGCGGGTGAGTTACGTGCGCGCCTCGCGCGCGCACTGGATACGCTCGGCGAACGGCAGCGCGCAGTCATCGTGTTGCACGACGTCGAGGGATACAAGCACGCAGAGATCGGCGCCCTCCTCGGAATTCCCGAAGGAACGGCGCGATCCGACTTGCACCATGCTCGGGCGCACCTGCGGCGACAGCTGAGCAATCTTCGGAGTGAGAAATGAACGTCACGCGGAACGACAACGGGCACGGCCCGAATGCGGACCCTCGAGTGACCGACCTGCTACGCAGCCACTACGCGGCGCCGCAGGACGAGACGTACTGGAACGGCCTGGAAGAGCGGGTGATGCTGGGCGTCACGCGCGGCATCGTGCGCATCAACGACCTGCGTCCGGCGTGGTGGAGCGGCTTCGGTGAATTCCGGAACGCCGACGTCCGCACGGCGGGGCTGATCGCGGCCACGATCGCGCTGCTCGTGGCTGGTGCCACGTTCGTGCGTGAGGCCGAGCTCGATGCCAACGCGCGGGCGATGGCGCAGCGGGCGGCGGTGGAATCGGCGCTGCCGCTGCCGCTCGACGATGCCACGCTCACGTCGCGGATGCGAGCGCGCCTGCCGGAGGATGCACCGGAGCGGTACCTGCATCCTCTCGACTACTAGTCCCGAGCGACTCGTGTCCTCTTCCCGCCCCAAATCGCTTGCCATGATGTTCATCCTCGGTGCGTTTCTCACCGGGGGCGCGGTCGGCTTTGCCGCCGATCGCGTCGTGTCGCCGCCGCGTCCCGACGTGTTCAACGAGGCCACCTTGATCGATGAACTCGCCCGGGAGCTCAAGCTCTCGCCGGAGCAGCGTGTGGTCGTCGACTCCGTGTGGGATTGGCGTCGCAAGCAATCGCGTGAAATCATGAAGACCGTCCGGCCGACTCTCGATGCCGTGCGCGACAGTGCGCGCGTGCTGATGATGAACACTCTCGATGACGCGCAGAAGACGGCCTTCCGCGCCTTGCTCGAGCGCAACCAGCGAACGGCCGACAGCGCGGCGCGTGCGCGAGGTGAGACCAAATGAATTGCCGGAATCGTGTGGCACACACCGTGAGCGGCGCCGTGATCTTCGGGGCGGTCTTGATGGCCGCCCCGCTTCGCGCTCAGGGACTGCCGGGCGACGATGGCGCGCGTCCCGTCAGCTTGCGCGAGGCGATCGAACTCGCGGCCAAGAACTCGCCAGCGGCAGTATCGGCGCGTGGTCTCGACCGCAACGCCTCGGCGGCGCGCCGTCAGGCCATCGGCTCGTACGTGCCAAACGTCAACCTGTCGGCAGGGTCCGGGCGGACGCAGGGTACCACGATCAACAACTTCAACGGCCAGCTGACGTCACTGTCGGGAAATCCGTGGAGCTACAACAACGGCCTTGCCCTGAACGTTGAAGTGTTCGACGGCGGACGGCGGTGGTCGGAAATCAAGCGCATTCGGGCGACGGCCGATGTCGCCGATGTGTCGGCCGTGTCAGCGCGTTTTGATGCGTCCCTGCAGGTGAAGCAGCAGTTCTACGCCGCACTCGCCGCCCGCGAGTCCGCCGCCGCGGCGAAAGCGCAGCTGGAGCAGGCGGAACAGCAGCTCAAGGCCTCCACGGCGCGACTCGCCGCCGGTGTGGCGACCAAGTCGGATTCGCTGCGTTCCGCGATTCTGGTGGGCAATGCCCGGCTGGCCGTGCTGACCGCCGAAAACGATCTGCGCGTCGCCACCGCCTCACTCACGCGGGTGGCCGGGTCCACCACCCCGATCACGGCATCGCCCGATGACACGCTCGATACGCCGATGACGCTGCCCACCGACGAGGAGCTGGCGATGCTCGCCAACGACGGCCCCACGGTGCGTCTGGCCATGTCCAACGTGGCGGTGGCCCGTGCGGCCAAGCGGTCGCAGAAGTCGTCGTATCTGCCCACGCTCACGATGTCGTACAACTACTCGTTCAGTCAGAATGCCGGAGGCTTTGTGGGCCGGAACTTGTGGTTGGTCGGCGGCAACAACGCCAGCCGCCAGACGATGAACTTCAACATCGCCTATCAGCTGTACAACGGCTTCGCCCGTGAGACGCAGTCGGTGCAGGCCGACGTCACGCTCACGAACGCCGAAGCGCAGCTGCGCGACGTGCAGCTGGCGGCTCGCCAGAATCTGACGTCGTTCGTGCGCTCCCTGCAGAACGCGCAGGCGCGCGTACAGGTGCAGCTGGCGGCCATCGCGGCGTCCGAAGAAGACCTGCGCGTGCAGCAGCAGCGCTACGCGCTCGGCGCGTCCACCCTGCTCGACCTGCTCACGTCGCAGACCCAGCTCAACCAGGCGCGCCAGGCCTTGATTCAGGCCCGCCTGGATGGGCGCGTCGCCCGGGCACAACTCTCGTCGCTCGTGGGGCGTGAACTCTGATACGCGCCGGGTCGGCGGTCGGCGGCGTGACCACGTGACGTGCCCACCAACGGGAGGCTTACTCGCCTCCCGTTGTCTATTTCTGCCCCGCACCATGGTACATTTCGGATTCGTTCCGAACTATGCCAAACGACCAGACTCCTCAGGGCTCGGTGAACACCACAGGGCCAGATTCCGACAGTAGCGCGGCCAGCGACAGTGGCCAGCCTCCCTCGTCAGACGCCATGCGGCATCCGACGGGCTCGTCCGTCACCCCGTCAGCGGCGAACAATGCCGGCGACGCGGCGCCGGGCGCCGAGATTCGCTCCAACACCGGCATGTTCCCCGTTCGATCGCCGTTGCGAAAGGAAGGGCATCATGAGAATCCCACCGGCAAGCGACTCGCCATCCTGACCCTCACCGCGCTTGGCGTGGTGTACGGGGACATCGGCACGAGCCCGCTGTACTCCATCAAGGAGTGTTTCAGTCCGCTGTACGGACTGCAGCCCACGCGCGAAAACGTATTCGGCATTCTCTCGCTGATCGTGTGGGCGCTGACGCTCGTGATCACCGTGAAGTACGTGAGCTTCGTGCTCCGTGCCGACAATCGGGGCGAAGGAGGGCAGTTCGCGATGCTCGCGTTGATCTTCCCGCGCGGCACGCCACAAGGATTCAAACGCGGCGGCATTTTCGTTGCCCTCGCCCTGTTCGGCACCGCCTTGCTCTACGGCGACGGCATTATCACGCCGGCCATGAGTGTGCTGGGTGCGATGGAAGGCCTCGAGATCGCCGTACCGAGTGTGGCGCAGTATATCGTGCCGATCACGCTGGTGATTTTGACGTCCCTGTTCGCCGTGCAGCGCTTCGGAACGGACCTGATGGGTAAGGCCTTCGGTCCGATCATGCTCCTGTGGTTCATCACTATCGCCGCCCTCGGTGTGCGCGAACTCATGCAGTCGCCGTGGATTCTTGGCGCGGTGAACCCCATGTACGCCGTGCATTTCGTTCAGTTGCATGGATCACTGGCGTTTTTCGTGCTCGGCTCCGTGGTGCTCGTGATCACCGGCGGCGAAGCCCTGTATGCCGACATGGGACACTTCGGCATCCGGCCCATACGGGTGGCGTGGCTGCTACTCGTTTTCCCGGCCCTGCTGCTCAACTATTTCGGCCAAGGGGCACTGCTGGTGCGGAATCCGGCGGCCGTCGAGAATCCGTTCTTCCTGCTCGCACCCAAGGCCATGATCCTGCCCCTCATCGTGCTGGCCACGATGGCGGCGATCGTCGCCTCGCAGGCCATGATCTCAGGCGCCTACTCGGTCACCCGTCAGGGCATCGCACTCGGGTTCATCCCGCGTCTCGAGATTCAGCATACGAGCACGGTGGAAGAAGGGCAGATCTACATCCCCGAGGTGAATTACTTCATCGCGGTGGGCTGTCTCATCATCGTCGTGCTGTTCAAGAACACCTCGGCGCTCGGCGCTGCCTACGGCATCGCGGTCACCGGCACGATGCTGATCACCAGCATTCTGTTCTACATCGTGGCGCGTATCCGCTTCCGCTGGAAGTGGTGGCAGGCCGCGGCGCTGTCGTCGGTGTTCCTGATCGTCGACGTGTTCTTCTTCAGCGCCAACGTGGTGAAGCTCATGCACGGCGGCTGGGTGCCGATGGCATTGGGCGTCGTCTTGTTCCTGCTCATGCTCACGTGGAAGCGCGGGCGCGCCTTGCTGAATGCGCGCCTGGCCGAAGGGACGATGCCGATCAGCCTCTTCCTCGAAGGTGTCGAGAAGTCGAGCGTGTACCGCGTGCCGGGCACCGCGGTGTTCATGACGGGCAGCGACGACGGCGTACCGCCGGTGTTGCTGCACCACCTGAAACACAACAAGGTGCTGCACGAGCGCGTGCTGTTGGTATCGGTGAAAACGGCGGACGTGCCAGAAACGAGTGCGGGCGAGCGCGTGCGCGTGATGCCTCTCGGTCATGGCTTCTGGCGCGTGGTGGCGTCGTACGGGTTCATGCAGACGCCGAACGTCCCGAACGTGCTCGAAGTGGTCGACCAGATGGGCATTCGCTGCAAGCCCATGGAGACGAGTTACTTCCTCGGTCGCGAGCGTCTCATCCCGGTTCCCAGCCGGCCAGGCGATACGGTCACGCTGTCGCGGTGGCGCAAGATCATCTTCGGGATCATGGCGCGGAACGCGCGCTCGGCGACCGAGTTCTTCTGCATTCCCCCCAACCGCGTGGTCGAATTGGGTACGCAGATCGAGTTCTGAGCCGCCCCTTCGTGCGTGTATTCGAGGTGCAGCCCCATGGCTGCACCTCGTGTCATTTCGGCTCATGACTATCGAAGCATTCCGGAGTCAGCTATGTGTTCAGGGTGACCACGCTCACCGACGCTGGTGGCGGGCCATCAATGATCATCTTCGGCGGGGCGTGTGCCCCGCGCGAGGACACTGCACGGAAGGGTATGCACGAGCCGCACGACGAATCCACGCCCGCCCAGGCACCGCGCCCGTTCTCGGCGCTTGCCGAGGAGCAGGTCGCAATGCTGGAATGGAGCCCGCATCCCAAGCTCGTCCTGGACCGCGAATTCCGCATTCGCTACGGGAATCGCGCCGCTCTCGACTACGGGCAGGTCGAGCAGGATGCGCTGGTCGGTCGCCATGTGTGGGAGTGCTATCCGGCGCTCAAGCACTCGAGCTTTCATCAGGCGTGCGAAAGCGTCCTCTCCACGGGCGTGCCGTCGCGCGCTGAGCGCTACGACGACGAACACGACCGCTGGCAGTCGATCTATGCGTTTCCGGCGGACGGTGGCGTGATCGCCGTGCTCGAGGATATCACCGCACGTCGGCGCGCCAGACGATCGCTGCAAGCGAGCGAAGCCGCGCTGGCGCGGGCCCAAGACGTCTCTGGCATCGGCAGTTTCACGGTGGAGCGGCCCGGGCCGCTGCAGTTGAGCGTGCAGGCGTATCGTTTACTCGGGCTCGATCCGACAGTCGATACCGTCGACATCCCGATGCTTCGCGCGATGGTGGCGCCCTCCGATTCCGAGCGTTGGCGCTCCCTCTCGTCACGAACGCCGATCGGCGACGACATCGCGATGGATTTCACCGTCACGCGCCGCGATGGCCGCCTCATCATCCTGCATGTGCTTGCCCGCGTCATCCAGGGGAGCGGTGGGGTGGTCACGCTGTTCGGTACCGCGCAGGATGTCACGGAGCAGCGGCTCGCGCTGGAGCATCTGAAACGCCGGGAGGAGACGCTGCGCCTGGCGCAGGAGGCGGCCAACATCGGCAGCTTCGATGCCGATCTGCGCACGGGGACCACGTTCCGCTCGGACCAGCTGCTGCGCATGCTCGGTCTCGATCCCACCGACGAGGCGCGTGCGCTCATCGACTCGCGGCCGCGGTTCGATTTCGTGCATCCTGATGATCGGGCGGCGGTCGAGGCGTCATGGGCGCAGGTACTGAACACCGGCGAGCGGCAGATCATCCGGATGCGCGTGTTGCGCGTGGATGGGGTGGAGCGCCACATGATGTCGAGCGCGATGCTGGTGCGGGACGGTAACGGCGAAGCGGCGCGCATTGTCGGCACGCAGATCGACATCACCGATCAAGTGCGCAGCGAAGCGGAACGGGCGGGCGTGGAGGCGCGGCTCCAGCAGGCGCAAAAGCTGGAATCGCTTGGAGTGCTGGCGGGCGGTATCGCGCACGATTTCAACAACCTGCTCGTGGGCATTCTGGGCAACGCCTCACTCGCGCTGCTGGATCTCGAGCCAGACGCCGAGGCGCGACAGAGCATCGCGGAAATCGAACAGTCCGCGCAGCGCGCGGCGGAACTCACGCGCCAGCTGTTGGCCTATGCCGGCAAAGGACGATACGTCGTGGAATCGGCCGATGCGTCAAGCGTGATCACCGAGATGACGCCGCTCATGCGCACGGCCATTGCGCGCAACGCCTCGCTGCAGATGGAGTTGACCACGGCGCTACCTCGCATCGACGTCGATGTGAATCAATTCCGCCAGGTCGTGATGAATCTCATTACGAATGCCTCGGATGCGCTCGATTCGAAACCGGGGCTCATCAGCGTGCGCACCGGCCGGCGGGACGTGTCGTTAGAGTATCTCACCGACTGCGCGCCGGGCAGCGCCGCGCAGCCCGGCCCCTTCACGTACGTCGAGGTGCACGACAACGGCACGGGGATGGACGAGGCCACACGCCAGCGCATCTTCGAGCCCTTCTTTTCTACGAAGTTCACCGGACGCGGGCTCGGTTTGGCCGCCACGATCGGCATCATGCGAAGTCATCATGGCGCGATCTGTGTGCACAGTGAAATCGGATCGGGCACATCCATCACACTGCTGTTCCCGTGCTCCACGAAGGGCAGCATCGCCGGCCCGCGCTCAGGTACACGCACGGATGCATGGCGCAGCGGCGGACAGATTCTGGTGGTCGACGACGAAGACAGCGTGCGCGCCGTGGCGTCGGCGTTACTTCGGCGCCGTGGATTCCGCATACAGGAAGCGTCCGATGGCGCGAAGGCGCTCGAACTGTTCGAGCAACAGCCCGACGCCTTCGATCTGGTGTTGCTCGATCTGACGATGCCGGGGATGAACGGTGAGGAAACGGTGCGGGCGCTGCGCGACGTGCGCCCCACGGTGAACGTGTTGCTGATGAGCGGTTACAACGAGCAGGAAGTGACGGCCATGTTCGAAGGGCGGAGTCTCTCCGGCTTTCTGCAAAAGCCGTTTCGCGCCGACGATTTATACGCGAGCGTGGCGCGAAGCCTGGGCCTCGACACGAACGGCCGCTAGCGGGAGCCAGCGGCCGTTCAGTGCGCCCATCCTGTCGGTAACGACGCCGATCAGTCGCCGGCGACGGGCACCGGCTGCATGCCGCTGCTGTTGCGTACCGTTGCTGACGTGGCCGCGCGTTTGTGTGACTGGAACTGATCGAGCAGCGTGTACACGACCGGCGTGACGTAGAGCGTGATCAGCTGCGAGAACGCGAGGCCGCCAACCACCGCGAGGCCCAGCGGCTGCCGCGACTCCGCGCCGCCGCCGAAGCCGATGGCGATGGGCAACGTGCCCATGAGTGCGGCCAGTGTGGTCATCGTGATCGGACGGAATCGCACGCGGGCGGCCTCCACGATGGCGTCACGCGCCGACATCTTGTGATCGCGCTCGGCCTCGATGGCGAAGTCGATCATCATGATCGCATTCTTCTTCACGAGTCCGATCAGCATGATGATGCCGACGTACGAATACACGCCGAGATCCTTGCCGAAGAGCCAGAGCGTGAGCAAGGCGCCCAGCGCCGCGAACGGCAATCCGGAGAGAATCGTGATGGGGTGAATGAAGCTTTCGTAGAGAATGCCGAGCACTACGTAGATCACGAAGATGGCCACGAAGAGCAGCGCCAGCAGTCCGCTCTGCGCCTGCGCGAACGCTTGCGTGTCGCCCGACAGTACTGAGGTCACATCGGGGGGCAGCACGGCGCGTGCTTCGCGCTGAACCGCCTCGACGGCGGTGCCGAGCGCCACGTTGGGGCGGGTGGCGAAGCTGATCGACACGGCCGGCAGCTGCCCGTTGTGCTGAATGCTCTGCGGACCGACGCCCTTCGTGAAGGTGGCTACCGAGCCAAGCTGCACCAGGTTGCCGGTGTTCGAACGCACGTACAGCTGACTCAGCGACGCCGGGTCCTTCTGGAACGCTTCCTTGAGTTCGAGAATGACCTGGTACTGGTTGGTCTGCGTATAGATCGTGGAGACCTGACGCGATCCGTAGGCGTTGTAGAGCGCGTTTTCGATCTGCGACGCGCTCAGTCCGAGCGCCGACGCGCGTTCCCGGTCGATCTGGATGCCCACCTGCGGATTACCGACCTGCAGATCGCTCGAGATGTTTTCGAGTTCCGGCAGATCCTTCATACGCGCCTCGAGCGCACGCGCGGCGGTATACAGCTCGGCGATGTCCGGGCCCTGCAGCGAGACCTGATACGCGCTGTTGCCCCGGCGACCACCGATGTTGATCGGCGGCGGATTGCGGAAGAACACCTGCACGCCCGGCACCTTGGAGGTGGCGCGTGTGAGCTCGCGCATGATCTGGTCGACGTGCGGACGGTTCGGATCTTCACTGAGCGTGAGCTGTAAACGCCCGCTGTTCGATCCACCACCGCCGGGGCCGCCGCCGATCGAGGCCAGCGTGTACTTCACGTTCGGGCTCTTCTCGATGATCGCCGCCACTTCACGGATCTTCACCTGCAGCGCTTCGAAGCCGATGCCTTCCGGTCCTTCGATCGAGCCGGACAGCCGGCCGGTGTCTTCGGAGGGCAGGAAGCCCTTCGGGATGTACATGAACAGGCCGACGGTCGCGACCAGCGTGAACACACTGAAGATCATCGTGAGGCCGCGGCGATTCATCACCCAGCCCAACGAGCGCACGTACGCGCCTTCAGTGGCCTGATAGATGCGCTCGACCGAGCGCCACTTGCCATCGCTTGGCGCATGCCCTTCGCCTTCACGCAGGAAGCGCGCGGCCAGCATCGGGGTGAGCGTGAGCGACACGAAGCCCGACACGAGAATCGCCACGCCGATCGTGACGGCAAACTCGCGGAACAAGCGCCCCACGAGCCCCGGCATGAACAGCAGCGGAATGAAGACAGCTACCAGCGACAGCGTCATCGAGAGAATCGTGAAGCTGATCTCCTTCGAGCCGTCGAGCGCCGCCTGCATGGGCTTCTTTCCCATCTCTAGGTGGCGCACGATGTTTTCGAGCATCACGATGGCGTCGTCCACGACGAAGCCGACCGCGAGCGTGAGGGCCATCAACGACAGGTTGTCGAGGCTGTAGCCGAGCATCCACATGACCGTGCAGGTGCCGATCAGCGAGAACGGCAGAGCCAACGACGGGATGAGCGTGGCACGCAGATTCCGGAGGAACAGGAAGATCACCATCACGACCAGACCGACCGTGAGAATGAGCGTGAACTTCACATCGTTGACGCTATCCTCGATCGCGATCGAGCGGTCGTAGATCGGCACGATACTGACGCTGGGCGGCAGCTGCGGCTCGAGCTGCTTGAGCACGGCATTCACGCCCTTGGCGACATCGACCGTGTTCACGCCGGGCTGACGGATGATCGAAAGCGCCGTATTGGCGCGTCCGTTGATCTCACTCATGCCGCGCATGTTCTGCAGGCCGTCGATCACGTTGCCGAGTTCGCCGAGACGAATCGGCGCGCCGTTGCGCATCGCGACCACGAGATTGCGGAACTCCGTGGCGTTGCGGAGCTGTCCGGAGGCCTGGAGCGTGAACGACTGGTTGGGACCCATCAGGACGCCGGCCGGGGAGTTCGAATTCCCCTGGTTGATGGCGGCCTGCACTTCGTCGATGCCGATGCCGCGCGCCGCCATGGCGCCGGGATCGAGCTGCACGCGCACGGCGTACTTGGACGAGCCGTACACCTGCACCTGCGCCACACCGGTGACGGTGGACACGCGCTGGGCGAGGAACGTTTCGGCGTACTCGCTCAACTCCTGACGGCTCAGCACGTCGGAGTTGATCGAGAACATCATGATCGGCGAGTCGGCCGCGTTCGCCTTGTTGTACGACGGCGGATTGATGCCCTGCGGCAACTGACGCAGCGTCTTGGAGATGGCCGACTGCACGTCGGCCGCCGCTTTATCGATATCGCGATCAAGGGCGAAGAGCAGCGTGACGTTGGCGCTGCCCTGCGAACTGGACGACGTGATGCTTTCGATGCCCGACACCGTGGAGAAGGCCTGCTCGAGTGGCGTGGCCACCGACGTCGCCATGACCTCGGGGCTCGCACCGGGCAAACCGGCCGATACGGTGATCGTGGGATAGTCGATGGTGGGCAGATCGCTCACCGGCAACGCCCGGTACGCCACCACGCCGAACGTCAGGATGGCCAGCATGACCAGCGTGGTCATGACCGGCCGCTTGATCCAGATCGCGCTCAGATTCACTGGGCTGCTCCTCGCTTCGCGTCGGCGCCATTGGGAGCACCACTGGCACCGCCAGCACCGCGGCCGCCGCCGCGATTACCGCGGCCGCCCGCACCACGACTCGCGCCGCTCGGGCCGCCCTTGGAGAGCGAACCACGCAATTCGACCTTGGCGCCGTCCTGCAGGCGATTCTGGCCTTCGATGATGACTTGCTCGCCGCCGACCAGGCCGCTGTCGAGCTTCACGAGCGTGCCGGCGGGACGACCGACCTTGACCGCAATACGCTTGGCCTTGCCGCCCTCCACCACATACACGAACGCGCCGTTGGACGTGGTGACGACCGCTTCCGAGGGCACGGTGATGGCATCCTGATCGACCGTGAGTTCAAGACCCACCGAGACGAACTGGCCGGGCCACAGCGAGCGATCGGCGTTGGGCACCCGGGCCTTGAGGAGCACGGTGCCGGTGGCGCGATCGACCGCGTTGTCGATGAAGGTGAGCGTGCCGGTGATCTTCTGGCTGCTGTCGCCCACATTGGGGACGATGTTGACCGGGAGCGCCTTATCGAGCCCCGACCGGCGGCGCATTTCTTCGAACGCCTGCTCCGGCACCGTGAATCGCACCAGCACGGGCTGGAGCTCGTTGATCGTGAGCAGTGGCGGATCGGCCTGCGCGCGGACCAGACTCCCCACGCGAAGCGTGATCTGTCCCGTGCGCCCGGAGATCGGGGCCTTGATGGTCGTGTTCTCGAGATCGAGCCGCGCCCGCTCCAGCGACGCCCGGCCGGCCGCCACGGTGGCCGCCAGGGCCCCCGCTTCGGCAAAGGTCTGATCGAGCTGCTGACGGGTCACGTAGCCGTCCTTCGCCAGCCCGGCAAAGCGCACCGAGTCGCCGCGGGCGCGGACCAGGGTGGCCTGATCGCGCGCCAGTGTGCTTTGCAGCCGCTCGAGTTCGGCGCGGAACGGCCGAGGATCGATCTGGAAGAGCACCTGGCCTTGGGCGACTTCATCGCCCTCGGCGATGGCCACCCGGGTGAGCATGCCCGACACGAGCGACTGGACCGCGACGGTCCGATTGGCCTCGATCTGACCATTCGCGGCCACGACATACGGGAGCGGCCCCTTTTTCACCGTCTGGGTTGAGACGACGGGCGCAGGGCGAGGGGGCCGTTTCTGCTCTTTGCAGGCGGCGAGTCCAAGCAGGGCGACCGACGACAGGGCAAGCAGTCGGCGCGAGGGGGCGTTGGCGAACCGGCGCGCGGAACGCGGCGGCATCACATGTTCTGGCATTCGCAGGGGCGAACGGCGGGGCAGAAACGACGCTCAACATACGACTCGAAAGCCGGCAAGCGTCACGGAGTGGATCCGTCAAGATAACGCTACCCAAGGCCCATTCGTTGCGGCGGCGTTGGCGTGCTCGGGCGTAGCCCCAGCGCGGCACCGGAGTTTCCGTACGGAAAATGCGTGAAACGCCCGTCGGGTCGCCCTACCAGCGCTCCACCTTGTCACCGGGCTTGAGGACTCGGCCGGCGACTGGTCTGACACGCGAACCGGGGTCGTGGCTTAGTACGGCGCTCGTCTGCTCCCGCCGGCAACTGTTTGATGACAGTGGTTCGTGTGCGTACGGATAGGTTCGTGGCGGCGGAGAGCAGAACAGCTTGACGCGAAGGACGCGAAGTCGGCGGAGGACGCGAGGAACAACAACTGAAAAATGAAAAGCTGTTGCACTCGGTGAGCTCAACTCCCGCTCGGTCTCGTCATCAACGTCGGCATGCCGAAGCTGATAGACGGCGTCACACGCGTGGTCAACGACCTGCCACCGGAACACTCACCCCAGCTCCGTGTGAACCGGCCGCCCATCGCGCCGGTTCACACGTGATCGTGGATCACACCACGATGTTGAGCAGGCGCTTCGGTACGAAGATCACCTTCTTTATCTCACCGACCACAAACCTCGCGATGCCAGCATCGGCGAGTGCGGCAGCCATCGCGGCATCCTGCGTGACATCTACCGCGACGCGCACCTTGCCGCGCACCTTGCCGTTCACCTGCACCACGAGATCGACCTCGTTGTCCACCAGCAAGGCCGGATCGAACGTCGGCCAACCGGCATCGAACACGCTGCCGGTATGCCCCAGCAGCTCCCAGCATTCTTCGGCGAAATGGGGCGCATAGGCCGCCACCAGCTGCACCAGCGGCAACACTTCGTCGCGGTGCACCAAACGGTCCCCTGAACGCACGTGATTCAGGCATTCCATCATGGCCGCGATCGCCGTGTTGTAGCTCAGGCTCGCCGTATCTTCGCCGACCTTCTTGATCGTGCGGTGGATCTGTCGCGTGACGTTCGCATCGATCGCCACATCCGTGCGCGCGTCACGGACCGACGCCCACAAGCGGTCGAGGAAACGGCGCACGCCGCTGATGCCCTGATCGCGGAAGTCGCCGCCCTCTTCGTAGGGTCCCAGGAACATGAGATACATGCGGAACGCATCGGCGCCCCACTCTTCCATGTACACATCGGGGTTGATCACGTTGCCCTTCGACTTCGACATCTTCGCGCCTTCGCGAATGATCATGCCGTGCGCGCGGAAGCGCGTGAACGGCTCTTCGAAATCGATATGTCCCGCGTCCTTCATGACCATGGTGACAAAGCGCGAGTACAGCAGGTGCAACACCGCATGCTCGTTGCCGCCGATGTACGAATCCACCGGCAGCCACCGCGTCGTGAGCTCGGGGTCGAACGCCACATCGCTGCGCGCGGCACTCGGATAGCGCAGGAAATACCACGCGCTGTCGAGGAATGTGTCGGACACGTCGGTTTCCCGACGGGCCGGTGCGCCGCAGGTGGGGCACGGCACGCGGTACCACTCTTCGTGGCGCGCCAGCGGCGAAATGCCGGAGTCGTCGGGCTTGAAATCGGGAATGAACGGCAACTCCACCGGCAGCTGCGACTCGGGCACCGGCACGGTGCCGCAGGCGTCGCAGTAGATAATCGGAATCGGCGGTCCCCAATAGCGCTGACGGGAAATGCACCAGTCGTGCAACCGGAAGTTCACCACCTTCGATCCGTGGCCACCGGCGGCAAGCCAGTCGGTCACGCTGAGCTTCGCGTCGGCCACCGGCTGTCCGTCGAAAGCACCCGAATTCACCAGACGGCCCTGCGCATCGTCGGTATACGCCGCCTCGCCGAGCGGCGAGTCGGCGGTATCATCGGGACCGGCCACCACGCGCACGATGGGCAGGTTGAACACCTGGGCGAATTCGAAGTCACGCTCGTCGTGACCGGGCACGGCCATGATCGCGCCGGTGCCGTACTGCATGAGCACGTAGTCGGCGATCCAGATCGGAATATTCGCGCCCGTGGCCGGATTCACCGCCGTCGCGCCGGTGAACACGCCCGTCTTCTCCTTGCTGCTTTTCCGCGCGATCAGATCCTGCTTTTGGGTCGCGTCCTGATAGCCCTGCACCGCGTCGCGCTGCGCGTCGGTCGTGAGCGTGGCGACCAGCGGATGCTCGGGCGCGAGCACGAGGTACGTCGCACCGAAGATCGTGTCGGGGCGCGTGGTGAACACCGTGACCGCGTCGTTGTGCCCGCTCACGCGGAACGACAGCTCGGCACCCTCGGAGCGGCCGATCCAGTTCTTCTGCGCCGACTTCGTGATCGGCGACCAATCGAGCCATTCGAGGTTGTTCAGCAGCCGCTCGGCGTACGCGGAGATGCGGAAGAACCACTGTTCGAGGAACCGCTGCTCGACGGCGGTGCCGCACCGCTCGCACAACCCGCCTTCGACCTGCTCGTTGGCGAGCACCGTCATGTCGGTGGGGCACCAGTTCACCGCCGCGGCCTTCTTGTAGGCGAGGCCCTGCTTGTAGAGCTGCAGGAAAACCCACTGCGTCCACTTGTAGTAATCCGGGCGCGACGTGTCGACCTTCTGCCGCCAATCAACCATCAACCCCGCGCGCTCGAGCTGCCGCTGAAAATTCGCGACGTTCTTGGGCGTGAGCTCCATCGGATGGGCGCCGACCTTGAGCGCATAGTTCTCCGAGTGGATGCCGAACGCATCGTAGCCCAGCGGCTGGAACACATCGTGCCCCAGCAGGCGGTGATAGCGGGCCGAGATGTCGCTGCCGGTGAACGCGAACAAGTTCCCCACGTGCAGCCCTTCGGCCGACGGATAGGGGAACATCATGAGCGCGTAGAACGGGCGCTCGGCGCCGTCGAGGGCGGCGTGGTTCGTGCCACGTTCGGCCCAGCGGGCGCGCCACTTGGGCTCGACCAGCGCGGGGGCGTAGGGGGTCGGGAGGGTGGGTTCGGACATACCGCAACTTACTGCAACTGCGAACTCCCTAGGGAGCAGGGGGAGGGTATCAGGGAAGAGGAAGCAGGGAAACAGCGCGCGGTTCCCTGCCTCCTGCCCCCTGATACCCTCCCCCCTGCTCCCTAGGGTGTCTTCACCCAAGGATCGTCAGCACCCAACCCTCACCGCTTGAACAGGTACGCCGCCGCCTCCAGCCGCGCCCCCTTCTCGTCACACACCGCGAATTTTCCACCCGAATACAGGGTGGCGCCGCCGAAGCGGCCGTCCTTCGTGAGGGCATAGAACTCCAGGTCGAACTTCGGGCGACCATTGGGGCCCATGAGACGGGTTTCCGTCATCGCCACCACGCGCTCGAGGGTCTTGAGACAGGCCTCCTGCGGACCGAGCCCCTGACGCATGAACTCGACGATCAGGAACGAGGCGCACGTCTTGATGTTCGCCTCGCCGCGTCCCGTGCTGCCCGCCGCGCCCACCAGGTTATCGCAGTACTGCCCGGCCCCGATCACCGGCGAGTCGCCGATGCGGCCCGGCACCTTCCACGCCATGCCGCTGGTGGTGGTCACCGAGCCGATGTCGCCCGCCCCGTTCACGGCATTCATGTTGATCGTGCCCGTCGTGAACTTGATCTTGATGTCCTGGTCGTGATCCAGCCACGCGTCGTTGGCATTCAGGCGCGACTTCCACCGCATCCAATCCTGGCGCGACTGCTCGGTGAGCAGATTCTGCTCCTTGAAGCCCATGGCTTTGGCAAACTTCGTGGCGCCGGCACCCACCAGCATCACGTGGTCGGTGTAGTCCATCACGGCTTTGGCCACCAGCGACGGGGTCGCAATCCCCTCAATCGCCGCCACCGAGCCCGCGCGGCGGGTCGGGCCGTGCATGCAGGAGGCGTCGAGCTGCACGACCCCCTCTTCGTTGGGCAAACCACCCAGTCCCACCGACTGATCGGTCGGATCGAGCTCGACCAGATTCACGCCGGCGATGGCCGCATCGAGCGGGTCTTCACCGGTCAGCATCTTGTCGTAGGCGACCTTCACCCCCTTGATGCCGTTCGACGACGACACCACCAGGGGACGCCCGCGGAATCCCGGGCGCTGGGTCGCCGGGCCGGCCGTCTGGCCCAGTTCCTGCCCAAAGTCCTCGGGAAGACGGGGAACGAAGCCAGCAGCGGTCAGCGCGGCAGAGCGCTCAAGGAAGTCGCGACGGGACAAGGACACGTAAGGCTCCGGAACAGGGTCGGGTGACGACGTGGTACCACGAATGGTCTGCTTCATGATCAGACCGACGATATCGCCGCCAGCGACTGGTGGCGAGAGGCAGGTTCGTTCGGCAGCTTCCGTACAGCAGTTTCCCACCTTTACTCCCCTCCATGACCACTCCGGCCGAAATCGCCGATGCGCTGCGCGCGACCTCGTTCCTCGAGGGCTTCACCGACGCGCACCTTTGGAAGCTTTCGCGGCACGTCACGCCGCTTACCCTCGTCCCTGACGAGACCATTTTCAACGAAGGCGAACCCCGCCAGCGCTTCGCGATGTTGATCAGCGGCGCCGTGGCCATCGAGAAGTCGTCCGACGGCCGTACCACCCGCCTCGTGACACTCGGCGCCGGCGAAGCGGTGGGCGAGGGATTACTGCTCGATGACTCCGCCCACGGCACCACCGCGCGCGTGATCATGCCCGGCATCGCGATGGTGCTAGCCCGCGCCCAGCTCGACGACATCACGCGCGAAGCACCGCAGCTCTACGCCGCGCTCGTGGCCCGCGCCGCCCGCGCGATTTCCATGCGCCTGCGCCGCGCCGACGCCACGCTCGTGGGTCGAGGACGCACGCTCGGCTTCGGCGGTCATCGCACCCGCCAGGAACACGATCTCCTCGGCGAGCGCGACGTGCCCTACGAGGCGCTGTACGGCGTGCAGACCTTGCGTGCCCTCGAAAATTTCCCGATCACCGGCATTCCGCTTCGCGAATTCCCGGTGCTGATCGAATCGCTGGCGTCGGTGAAAGAAGCTGCCGCGCAAACCAACCTCGAGCTCGGCCTGCTGGAACCGGAGCATGCCGACGTGATTATCCGCGCCGCCCGCGAAATTCGCGCCGGACGACATCACGAGCACTTTCTGGTGGACATGATTCAGGGAGGTGCCGGCACCTCCACCAACATGAACGCCAACGAAGTGATCGCGAACCGCGCGCTCGAGCTTAGCAATCAGCAACGTGGCGCGTACGAGGTGATCTCGCCGAACGATCACGTCAATCTGAGCCAGTCCACGAACGACGTGTATCCGACCGCCGTCCGGATTGCCCTGCACAAGAGCCTCTCGGGCTTCCGTGTCGAATTGGCGCGTCTGGCCGACGCCTTTGGCGCCAAGGGCGTGGAGTTCGCGCCGCTGATCAAGATGGGTCGCACGCAGATGCAGGACGCCGTGCCGATGACGCTGGGGCAGGAGTTCATGGCGTTCTCGCACACGCTGCAGGAAGACGTGGACCGTCTGGGCGAAGCCCAGTCGCTGATTTGCGAGATCAATCTCGGCGCGACGGCGATCGGGACCGGCATCAACGCCCCGCCGGGCTACGCCGAGCTGGCGTGCAAGCATCTCGCCGTGATCGCCGAAGTCCCCGTGATCACCGCCTTCGATCTCGTGGAAGCGACCAGCGACACCGGCGCCTTCGTGCAGCTCTCCGGCGTCATGAAGCGCACCGCCACCAAGCTGTCGAAGATCTGCAACGATCTCCGCCTGCTGTCGTCTGGGCCGCGGGCCGGCTTCGGCGAGATCAACCTGCCGGCCATGCAACCCGGTTCGTCGATCATGCCGGGCAAGGTCAATCCGGTCATTCCCGAAGTCGTCAATCAGGTATGCTTCGAAGTGATCGGCGGTGACGTGACCGTGACGATGGCGGCCGAGGCGGGACAGCTCCAGCTGAACGCCTTCGAGCCCGTGATCGCGTATCGTTTATTGCGTGGTCTCGACATGTTACGCAACGCGTGTATCGTACTCCGCGAGCGGTGCGTCACCGGCATCACCGCCAATGCCGACCGCATGCGGTACTTCGTTGAGCATTCCATCGGGATCGTGACGGCGCTGGTACCGGTGCTCGGCTACGAAATCGCGACCGACATTGCGAAAACGGCCCTCGCCAGCGGACGCGGGGTGTTCGACCTCGTCCTTGAGCGAAAGCTGCTCACACGCGAGCAGCTCGATGAGATTCTCAATCCGTCGGCGATGACCGCGCCGCGCGACACGCAGGAATTCAACACCGTCACCATTCCGTCGGCGTAGGCAGCGTCGGGTACTCCGGCTCTCGGAGTCCCTTCGCTCGTCCGGGTCGGCTCGCCTGTCACTTTCGCCACGCCATGCACACAGCTTCGTCGTCTCGGACTCGCCTCCTGTCGATCCTGCGTCGTTCCCGGGCCATCACGCTCATGCTCGCGCTGGCGGCGTGCGGCGGTGGCGGCGACCCCTCGGGTCCACCGGTGGTGGTGAATCCGCCCACGGTGCGAGGCGTCACGGTGACGCCGACCGTCGCCACGATCCGCGTGGGCGAAACGCAATCGCTCAACGCCGTCGTCGACGTCATCAACGGCGCCGGCACCGGCGTCACGTGGAGTAGTGAGTCCCCCGCGGTCGCCACCGTGAACGGCACGGGGCTCGTGACGGCGATTGCGATCGGGTCGGCTACGATCCGCGTGACCTCCGTGGCCGACACCCGGGTGAGTACGACGGCCACCATCACGGTGCAGGCGGCGCGCAACGTGAGCGTGACCCCGGCCACCGTTTCACTGGGCACAGGACAAACGCAGGCGCTGCAGGCCACCGTGCAGATCGAAGCCGGACTCCCCACCACCGTCACTTGGCGCACGAGTGCCGCCACGATCGCCAACGTGTCGGCGACGGGTGTGGTGTCAGGAGTCGCGCAGGGCATAGCGACGATCACCGCGGTCTCGGTGGGTGACACGACGCTGCGGGCCACCACCACCGTGAACGTGGTGCCCGTCGTACGCGCCGTCGCGGTGACACCGACCACGGCCTCGCTGTTCATCAATGCCACGCAACAACTCACGCCAACGGTCACGGCCGACGTGGGCGTCGCGCAAACGCTGACGTGGCGCTCGAGTAATCCCGCCGCGGCTACCGTGAGCGCCACGGGCCTCGTGACCGCGGTGGCACTGGGCACCACCACCGTCACCGTGCTTTCCACCGCCGACACCCTCCGCCGCGCCACCAGCGTGATCACGGTGGCGCCTCGTCCGGGCACGGTCAGCATCATCCAGCGGAACGTCGGCCTCAACACCGGCACCAGCACCACGCTCACAGCGGTGGCCAATGTCGATCCCGGTGTCGCCACGGGTGTCACGTGGAGCTCGAGCGCGAGCGGTATCGCCACGATCAGCGCCCAGGGCGTCGTGAGCGCGGTGAGCCTCGGCAGCACGTTGATTACCGCCACGTCGCTAGCCGATGGCACCAAGCGCGACACGGTCACGCTGAATGTGGTGCCCCGTCTGGGCACCGCGTGGACTGCCACGCGACTGGGCGGCGTGTTGCGCGACGATCTGCTGTCGATTTATGCCGTGAGCGCCACGAACGTGTTCGCCATCGATCTGCAGGGCGACATCTATCGGTGGAACGGCACC
>CANHJV010000063.1 GCA_947461225.1 Gemmatimonadota bacterium
ACGCGCATCATCTACAATCAGAATGCGCAGTTCACCGACTCCATCCCGGTGCCGGCGTTCGCCGCCGCGGGTTCCTTCGGCGCGTCGTACGGCCGTAACCGCATCCAGAACGCGACGCGTTCCACCCTGATTTGGGGCAACGCTCCGCTCGGCGCGAACGGCGCCGTGCGCGACACGATCCTGTTCGATTCGAATCCGATCCACACCACCACGTTCAACAACGACTTCTCGTACAAGCGGTTCACGCTGTCGGCGTTGCTGGACTGGCGGAACGGTGGCTACGTCTCGAACATGACGAACAACCTGTGGGACGAAGGTGGCCAGTCGCGCGATTTCGTGGCCGAGGGCAAGCAGCGTTATGCGACCTTCAACAGCGGCGACATCCGGCCGTACATCCAGAACGGTTCGTACGTGAAGATCCGTGAAGTGACGGTGAACTATCAGGCGCCGGATGCGCTGGCGAAGAAGATTCCGGGCGCCAGCTCGCTGCGCTTTAACTTGAGTGGCCGCAACCTCGCGATCATCTCCAAGTATTGGAGCTTCGACCCGGAGTTCAGCAACTTCGGCAACTCGAACTTCAACCGTTTCATCGATCTCGCGCCGTTCCCGGCGAGCCGTCAGTTCTTCTTCAGCGTCGACGTGGGGTTCTAATCCATGACGATCTCACTTAACACGGCCTCGTCCTCTGTGAAGACGACTTTGACATCGGTCCGGAGCATCGCTGCACTTGGTGCAGCCTTGTCCCTTGGCGCCTGTAGCGCCGACCAGCTCAACATCACCAACCCCAACACGCCAACGGTCGCGGCGGCGGCTGCTGATCCGCAGGCGCTTCAGCTGCAGGCCACCGGATTGCTGCGACAGCTGCGTGGCGGCCGCGGTGGGTTCATGACCTCGACGGGCATCTTCGGCCGCGAGGCATACAACTACACGCCGCAGGAGGGTCGGAACACGTCGGCGTACCTGATCGGAATTTCCGGGCAGAATCGCTTGGATCCGGCCGGCTTTGCCACGGGGAACTGGGCTGGCCAGTACGGCAACCTGCGCGACATCTTCAATTTGAAGAACGCCGCGACCTCGTCGACCTCGCTCTCCGCGGAGCAGAAGAGCGCGGTTCAGGGCTTTGCCAAGACGCTCGAAGGGCTGGAGCTGCTGTACGTGATCAGCACGCGCGACACCCTCGGGGCGATCGTGGAGATCAAGCAGAATGCGTCGGACCTCGCCGCATTCGTGTCGCGTGACTCCACGTACAAGTACATCCTGGCCACGCTCGATGACGGTGCGGCGAATCTGGCGGCGGGCGGCAGCGCATTCCCGTTCACCATCCATGCTGGCTTCAACGGCTTCAACACGCCGTCCACGTTCCGCCAGTTCAACCGGGCGATCGCGGCGCGTGCGGCAGCGTACTACGCCACCAGCGGCGGCGGCGCGGCGGCGTGGCAGCGTGCCCTTACGGCACTCACCGCGTCATTCCTGAACACGACCGCGTCCACGCGTGCGCAGCTCGATGTCGGGCCGTCGCACGTGTACTCGGCCGCCACGGGCGACGCCAACAACCCGTTGAACGTGGTCACGGCGACCGACATCTACGCGCACACGTCGTTCCAGACGGACGCGCAGAACAAGGCCAGTGGCCAGCCGGACGATCGGTACACGACGAAAATCGGTGCGCGGGCGACTCGGAATGCCCCGCAGGGACTCGGTATCGCGTCCTCGTTGGGCTTCAACATCTACCCGGCGCTGACCAGCAGCATTCCGATCATCCGGAACGAGGAGCTCATGCTCCTGCGTGCCGAGGCGTTGCTGGCCACCGCAGACAAGGCGGGCGCGATCGCCGTGATCAACCAGATCCGGGTGAACTCTGGTGGATTGGCACCGACCGCACTGACGGCCTCGTCGAGTGATGCCGATGTGCTCACGGAGATCCTGTATAACAAGCGTTACTCGCTGATGCTCGAAGGACATCGCTGGATCGACATGCGTCGCTACGGCCGGTTGAACCAGCTCCCGCTGGACATCACCTCCGGCGTGAACACGCACTTTGTCGCGCGCGTGATGCCAATCCCGCAGGCGGAGTGCTTGGTCCGCGCTGGCAAGCCGGCGCCGATTGCTGCCCCGGGATGCTAAGGAGTACGGAGTAAGGAGTACGGAGTAAGGAGTACGGAGTAAGGAGTACGGAGTAAGGAGTACGGAGTAAGGAGTACGGAGTAAGGAGTACGAAGTACGAAACGCCCCCGTGAGAGTCTTCTCACGGGGGCGTTTTTCGAACCCGGGGGTCGTCGATCAGTATCCGTCTCGGGTCCAGACGGCGATGATCCCACATCGTCGGTCGGGACCGCTGAACTCGGGCGGGGTAGTTGCCGGTCCGCTGTAGATCTCGATACCGGCGATTTGCCGCGGTGGCGGCAGAAGGTCGAGATTGAAGAAGCGCGGTAGCACAATGCCGTCCAACAGCACCTGCATGGGACAGGCGCCGGCCCCTTCGCCGGTCACACTCCCACCTTCCCGACGCGACAGGGCCACGGTTCCGGCGAACTGCTGATCCGTGATACGTGACACCTCGACACTGCGCGTGTTGCGCAGATAATCGGAGGCTTCCCGGGAACCACGACGATCGATCTCGTCTTGCGTGATGAACTGTCCCTGGCCAACAAGCCGGCGCTTCTCGAATCCCAGCATGCGCATGCCGACGCGGCGCTCCTTGATGCGCAACGTGTCCAAAAGACTGTTGGAACGGGCGAGGGAATACGTCAGCCGCAGCGTGTCGTTGTCGCGCACATCGATAATGCCGGATGTCGGCGCGAAACCGATGCGCCGGACCACGATCAGGTATTGGCCGGGCGGCACCTGCAGCATCCGGAAGCGGCCATTCTCTCCCGTCACGACGCGCGCGGCCGTACCCACCACCGAGATGTCGGCACTCACGAGCGGCCGCAGCAGTGTGTCGGTCACGACGCCGTCGATCACCGATTGGGCGCCGGCCAGCCGACGGGCCGCGGCGGCCGCGCGATCGCGTTCCTGCGCCGCGCGATCGAGCACCGTGGTGCGCTGTTGGGCGCCAAGATCTGTCGCGAAGAACGGGACGCTGACGAGCGCGCCGATGGCGAGGCAATGGCGGACGCGCGACGAGGTTACGGACGTTTTGCTCATGGCTGAATCATAGCGAGACACGCTCTCCGCTTGGTGGACGGGGCAGGCGGCACCGGATTCAGGCGCCTATTTCTTTTTCAAGTCGCCGCAGGCTACGATGATCCCCATGGCGGCCGAGGCGTCGTGGATGTTGACGTAGTACGTGGTGGTGTCGGCTAAGGCGACGGCCAGCGTGGCCTTGCCCGTGCCCTGCCCCTTGTCGTTGATCACGATCGGCGCGTAGGCACGTCCACCGCCCACTACCCCACCGCTCTTCTCACAGGTCCCGGTGTGGATGTGCCACGGGCGCGTGGCCCCCGGCGTGTCGTCGGCCAGCGTGACGGCGATCTCGGTCCCGGTGCCGTCCTTGGTGGGCGTGACGGTCGCGGTGCCGTGCACCTTACGGCCGTCCTTGCCGGCGAGCGTGGCGGCGTAATCGGCGATCGGCCGGGCGAGGGCGAAGAGGACGGCGCTATGGCCGACGAGTGCGGCGCTGAGCGCCATCCAGCGAAAGGTCGTGCGGCGGGGCATCGATACTCCGGAGCGGGGACGAGAGAAAACCTACGGACGGCGAGCGGGAGGCCGAGCGGGAGGCCGAGAGCTTGGACGTGGGCTTGGTGGTCGCCGAGTGGTGCCGCGGTCGCCTCGCACGCCTTCGATGACCAACATCGCGGTGAAGAGCAGCACGGCGACGCCGATGATGGCCAAGAAGGCACGTGTTCGAGTGGCGCCAGTTGTGAGGACGAAGGTCCCGAGCAGCACCGGCACGAAGAGCAGCACCACGCGCATCACGCGTCGATCGAACGGACCTGGCACGATCTTGGTGGTGCGCGGCGTGATCCCGAGCCGATACTCGGCTTCGCCGGCTACGCGGAACACACCATCCTCGATCGCCAGGAACCAGCGCACGGGCGGTACGCGGGTGAGCTGCGCCCACATCGTAGTCTTCATGCCGGGACCCGATCGAAGAGCGATGGCGGTTCCGACGCCTCATCCCAGCTGATCAGATCGCCGACAGCAATCTCGCCGTCGTCGAGAATCATGGCGAACGCACCGCCGCCCCACGCCGACTTCATGACGGCCTGCAGCCCGGGAACGACCTCGTCCATCTGGTGACACGGCTTCGTTTCGCCGGCGATCTGCACCCGTACCGAGCCGATGCGCAGGACCCGCCCGCGGGAGTTTACCAGCGGGATGCCGCGCACGAGCACGTTGGCACGTCGCCGAACGGGGCCGATCGACGGATCGCCCTCACGGCCGACGGCGGCCAGATGTTCGGCCCAGCGCTCGGCCTCGATCAGGGTGATCTGCCGGCGGCCGCCCTGATTGGCATTGCCCACGAGCCCACGTTGCGAGCGCACCCGAGCGGATGCGACGGGATCCATGGGGCCGCGCTTGGCGCGCTTGAGCCAGATCTGTTCGATGACACCCTGCGGCAGCACGAGTTCGGACATCAGGCGCGCTCCACGATGCGATCGATGAGAAAGCTGGACTGTTCGAGCGCTTCAGCCGTGAAGTCGCCGAAGAACGTGCGCACGTCGTCGAAGAGGCGCGAGAAGGCTGCCTGATCACCACGGGCGAGGATGTCGGCGACCTCCTGCACCGACTGCCCGAAGGCCGACGTGATGTCCGCGGTACGCGGGTTTCGCATCTCGATGGATCCGTACAGCGCAGAGTCCTGCGCGAAATGGCGAGCCGCGACGTACAGCTCCAGCAGGTAGGCCGGTGACGTGAACGGCAGTGTCTCCGCCAAGGGCAGCCCGAGGCGGCTGAGCGTGAGCCCATGCACCTGCGTCTGAAAGTGCGTGAGGACCTGCACTACCGACATGGCCCGATCGTGCTGGGTGGCCGTGGTTTCAGTGATCACGAGACCACGGGCGGCAAACGACTGCGTCACCCAATCCGCCCACGCGTCGCCGCGCCCACGGCAGAGCACCACGCGCTGCCCCTGCAGCGTGTGCACGCTGGGTCCGAACATGGGGTGGGTACCAACCACGCTGGCCGCCGTGGCCTCGAGCATGGCTTGCATGGGCGCTTCCTTCACACTCGTGACATCCATGAGCAACGCGTCCGCGCGCACGTGCGGACCAACGGCACGGATGACCGCCTGAGTTGCATCGATCGGCACGCTTACAATCGTGACATCGGCCACCGCCGCCGCTTCCTCGGCGCGCAGGTCGGTGTCGGTGTCGACCAGCAGGAGCCGATGGCCCAAGTCGCCGAAGAGCCGTGCCATCACGCGGCCGATGCGGCCGTGTCCGCCGATGATGGCGATGGTGTAGGAGGCGGCGTCCATCGGGACTTCGGCCCGGAGCGCGGCTTGGTGATCACGACTCGATCGCATGAGCAACCGGAAAATCGACTCGATCTCCTCGCTGGGGAGCCCCAGTTCTCTGGCGCGCTCATGCCGGTCGCGCAGCAGTTCGCGCTCGCGACCCGCATCGCGAATCTTGAGCCCATGCTGACGTTTGTAGGCGGCCACCTCAGCCACCAGCGCCATGCGCTTGGCCATGATCTGCAACAGGTCCCGATCGAGTGCGTCGATCATGGCGCGCACGACCGGCAGCGGCCGCGGAGTCTCAGCCACGAGGGGGCCACGAGGCAAGCGTCACGCCGTCACGCCGTGTCTTGCAGGGGCTCGAAACGAGCGTCATGATCGCGGGGCTCAGCAGAATCCATCGCATTGGAGTCATCCGTATGAACGTAGCGCACACCCGGCGGTTCGTCACGACCACGCTCGAGCCGGAGGCGAAGGTGATTGCGACGGAACGAATACCGCACCGGCAACAGCAACAGCGAAAAGCAACAGCCAGAACACGGATTACACCGATGACGCGGACAACAACACGGATAAGCAAACAGCAAAAAAACGCGCTTTGCTTATCCCTGTTGGTTCTGTGTGATCTGCGTCATCCGTGTTCTGGCTTTTGCATTAAAATCTCACATGCTCGGCTGGTACCGTCCCCACACCTTTTCGAGCGTATCGGAAATCTCGCCGACCGATGCCCGCAACCGCACAGCGTCGATGATGCGGGGCATGAGCGGAGTGCGCGCTCCGACATGTGCCGGCAGATACTCAGGGGCGATCTCGGCGATGGCCTGGAGCGCGGACTGGACGGCGGCGTTGTCGCGTGACGCCTTCACCGCCTTCAAGCCGGCGACCTGTCCGATCTCGAGCGCGCTGAAGTCAGGGGCCGGAATGATCGGCGGATCCTGACCGTCGCCGAAGCGATTCACCCCCACCACGACCGTTTCACCGGCTTCCACGCGCAGCTGGTATTCGTACGCGCTGCGCCCAATCTCTTCCTGGAAAAACCCGGCACGAATCGCGGCCGCCGCGCCACCGAGCGCATCGACCTTCTCGAGCAATTCAAGCGCGCGCGCTTCCACGGCGTCGGTGAGCTGCTCGACATACCAGCTGCCCGCGAGTGGATCGGCGGTTTGCGCGACGCCCGACTCGTAGCCCACGATCTGCTGCGTGCGTAGCGCGAGCGTGGCCGCTTCGGCGGTGGGCAGTGCCAGCGCTTCGTCGTAGCCGTTGGTGTGCAGCGACTGGGTGCCACCGAGCGTGGCGGCCAGCGCCTGCACCGTCACGCGCACGACGTTGTTGAGCGGCTGCTGCGCGGTGAGCGTGACACCGCCGGTCTGCGTGTGAAAGCGCAGCTTGCAGCTGGCGTCATTGGCGCCGAAGCGATCGCGCATGAGGCGCGCCCACAACCGACGCGCCGCGCGGAACTTCGCGACTTCCTCGAAGAGATCGCTGTGCGCGGCGAAGAAGAACGACAGACGCGGTGCAAAGGCATCCACGGCGAGCCCAGTGTCGACGGCCTGCTGTACGTAGGCGATCGCATCGGCGAAAGTGAACGCCACTTCCTGCACCGCCGTGGCGCCAGCTTCGCGAATGTGGTAGCCGGAGATGGAGATCGGATTCCACTGCGGCACTTCGGCCGCACAGAAGCGGAACATCTCCGCCGTGAGCGCGAGCGAGGGATCGGGCGGATAGATGTACGTGCCGCGCGCGATGTACTCTTTGAGAATGTCGTTCTGCACGGTGCCCGAGAGCGCCGAGCGCGCGATGCCGCGTTCTTCCGCGACCACGATGTACATCGCGAGCAGCGTGGAGGCCGTCGAGTTGATGGTCATCGACGACGAGACCTTGTCGAGCGGAATGCCGTCGAGCAGCACGTGCATGTCGTCGACCGTATCGATGGCGACACCGACCCGACCGACTTCACCGCTGGCGCGAGGCGAGTCGGAGTCGATGCCCATTTGCGTGGGCAAATCGAACGCGACCGAGAGGCCGGTCTGCCCCGCCTCCAGCAACAAGCGGAATCGCTCGTTGGTCGACCGCGCCGTCCCGAAGCCCGCGTACTGGCGCATCGTCCAGAGACGACCGCGGTACATCGTCGGCTGCACGCCACGCGTGAAGGGAAACTGACCGGGATCGGCCAGGTCACGCGCGTAGTCAACGTGGGCGTCGTCCGGACGGACGACGCCGGGGATTGGAATGCCGGAGGGGGAGAGTCGCTCGCTCATCCCCCCAATGTAGCGATCAGGACGCCGGCGTCGGAGCCGGCGTTGCGGATCCTGTGCCACGCCGTTCGGAAATTCCCGGGGCGACGTACTGGGGCAACGGGAACTCGGCAACCGTTTCGACTTCGGCTTTGCTGCCGAGGTAGAGCGGCGTGCGCTCGTGCAGCTCGGTGGGCTGCACATCGAGAATGCGGCCGTACCCGTTCGTGGCCAGACCGCCCGCCTGCTCGGCGATGAAGGCCAACGGATTCGCCTCGTACAGCAGACGCAGTTTGCCCTTCGGCGCCTTCGCGTTGGCGGGATAGCAAAACACGCCGCCGCCGAGGAGGTTGCGATGGAAGTCGGCCACGAGCGAGCCCACGTAGCGCACGTTCAACGGCGACCGCTGACCGTCCAACCCACGATAGCGTCGCATGAGCGCACGCGTGGGCTCCGGCCAATCCTGCTCGTAGGCATCGTTCACCGACAGATACCGTGCGCGCGTCGGAATCCGGATGTTCGGATGCGACAGCAAGAATTCGCCGATCGAGGGATCAAGGGTGAAGCCGTGGGCGCCCTGCCCCGTGGTATACACCAGCATCGTGCTCGATCCGTAGATCACGTAGCCGGCGGCCACCTGACGGCGCCCCGGCTGCAGCATGTCTTCCATCTCGCCGCGCGCGCCACGGGTGATCTTCTGGTACACCGAGAAGATGGTGCCCACGGGCACGTTGACGTCGATGTTGGACGACCCGTCGAGGGGATCGAACAACAGCACGTACTTGCCGGCCCGGAACCCTTCGGGAATGTGGATGATGTCGGGCTCCTCTTCCGAGGCCATCGCACACAACCGGCCACCATGATCGAACGCCTTGACGATGATCTCGTTCGAGATCACGTCGAGCTTCTGCTGCACCTCGCCCTGGACGTTCACGTCGCTGGTGGCGCCGAGAATGTCCGCGAGTCCGGCGCTGCGCACCTTGTTCGCAATCATCTTGCCGGCGAGGGCCATGTCGTAGAGGATACCGGACAATTCGCCGGTGGCCTCTGGGAACATGCGTTCCTGCTCGATGATGAAACGTTCGATCGTGACGACGGACGTCGCAGTATGCCTGACCACGGTTCTACTCCTGGGGGGAGACGGGCGCGCAGGAGCGCAGCAGCAGCGGCTCGCCTCTATCCGGGAAGGATCGGAGCGAGACGCACGTAAGACGAGTGAAGCAAGACGAGCGATACGTCGCGCGTACAGTCAAGCGGCGTGTCGCAGCGTGCGGCGATCCAACGCCGCCATTCGCACGCAGTAGAAACTGGCCTACGTGGGCAAGCTCAGGCAAGAGCCGCGCCGCGCTACGGACGCCCAACGGCTGAGCGGTCAGGGATGCGCCACCGGTCGCCATGGGCCACAACGTCGAGCCATTGGCCATTCGTGGAGAGCACGACCGAGCCCTCGAGGTCCGAGCGGAGGAGCGGCACCTGCCGAGCGGCGAATCGTTCGAGTACCTCCGGCGACGGGTGCCGGTAGCTGTTGCCGGCGCCCACCGACACCAGACCCACGAGCGGATTGACGGCGTGCACGAACGCCGCCCCCGAGCTGGTGCGGCTGCCGTGATGCCCCAGCTTCAGCACGTCTGCCTGAAGCGCTTCGGCGGAGAGGTGTGCCAGGAGCCACGCTTCCTCGTGATCTTCGGCGTCGCCCATGAACAGGAAGCGGCGACGGCCGTACCCGACGCGAAGCACGACCGAGGTCTCATTGGCGTCGTGCTGCGCCGCCGTCCAGCTGGAATCGGGGGCCAGCACGTCGATCGACACCCCGTCGAGCTGCCAGTGTTGTCCGGGATGGACCCGGCGCCAGAGCTGGCCGCTTTCACGCAGCGCCATCAGGGCGCCGCGATACCCCGAGCTCGAGGTGACGAAGGCGGGCTCCCACCATTGCCGGGGAGCCAGCGCGCGAATGACACTCGCCGCTCCACCCACATGGTCCTCATGGGCGTGCGACAGCACCATCAGCGCCACCGCCCCCCCACGACGCTGCACGTAGGGTACGACCGCGCGACGACCGGCGTCACCGCCGTCCCACGACGGCCCGGCGTCGATGAGCACCCACCGGCCACTCGGCGTTCGGAGCGCGAACGCGTCACCCTGCCCCACATCGATCATGTGCACTTCGAGCACCCCCGGCCCCCCCCTGACCACAGGAAGCCAGAGCGCTGCGATCAGTGCCACGGCGGCCATTCGCAGCCACGGGGCGAGGCGGCGCGCGGCGGTGGCCCGAACCACCGCCACTGAGGCGAGTCCCGCGCCGAGCGCGGTGGGCAACGTGGGCGCGACATGGAGGACGGCAAACGGGAGCGCGGCGGCCGCTTCGGCGATCCGATCGAGGAGGGCAATGGGGAGCACACTGGCGTCGGCGATGACCTGCGCCAGCGGATCCAGCGGAGCGGCGATGAGCGCGAGAAACAGCGCCGGCTGCAGAAACGCGACCACCGGCCCCGCCAACAGGTTCGTGACCGGCGCCAGCAGGCTGACGCGGCCGAACGTCCAGGCGACGAGTGGTGCGGTAACGATCGTGGCGACGACGCCGGTGATCGTTTCCCGCACGAGCCAGCGTGACACGCCGCGACGGGTGACGAGCCAGCGCTGGGTCTGCCGGAGCGCCCCGGCGCAGGCCGCCACGGGGCCGCCGCGCGACGGTGCCGGCCGAGAGAGGGCGTAGGCAGGCCAACGCCGCAGGATCGCTCTGGCGGCCACCAGCGCGGCCATCCCGCTCACGCTTAGCTGCCAGCCAAGATCGAGCACCACCAGCGGCTGCACCGTGGGGATCACCGCGCCTAGGGCCAGCGCCGTCCATTCATGCAGCGGACGTTGCCACCTGGTGGACAGCATCACCGTGAGCAGCATGACGGCGCTGCGCACCGCGGGCGCGGGCGCCCCCAGCATCGCGACGTAGGCGAGAATGAGCGCCAGCGAGGCCGCCGCGCCGACCGTCGACGGGAGTCGCATCGCGGCCGTGATCGTCAGCAACGCGGACGCGATGATCGCCACATGCATGCCCGACACCGACAGCAGGTGCACCAGCCCCGCGTCCGCAAACCGGTCGCGCACGGCGGTGGCGATGCCATCCTGATCGGCGATCACCAGGGCGCGCACGAGTGGCGCCCGATCGCCGAACAGGCGATCGATGGTGTGGCCGACGCGCCCACGGGAAGCACGCAGCCAGTCTCGGCCGGTCGGAGCGCGCACGGAATCGACAGCCAGCCTCACACCACGATCGGTCGCCATCGCGGCGCCACGCACGTTGGCGATATCGCCGGCGCTCAGGGCGCTCGGCAGCCGCACCGACGCCGGGACGGCGCAGCGTCGCCCACCCAGTGCGAAGCGCACGGCTCCACGACCTCGCATGCCGGAGCCCATCGCGGAGGGCGTCGCGGGACCCACGGCGTCGGCGGCGCGCGGACGCCGTGGACGGGCGGGGCCGGCGCGCTCCGTGGCGGGGCCATCAAACCGCATCGAGACCCACTCGCCGCGGGCCATCCGGTCAACCGCGGCCGCACGACAGAGGCGTGCCTCGTCAGCGGCGGACGCGCCGGCCAGCACGCCGGCGAGGCCGATGCCGGCCAGCGGCAGGCCCGTGAACACGCGTCGACGCGGCGTGCGGAACGCCTGGAGCAGCGCCAACAGCACCACGATGCCGACGAACAGCACGCTCCCCGCAAGGGCCGGCGCCGACATGACCCAAGCCAGCCACGCCGGACGCGTGGCCCACGGACCGAGTATCGCGCCGGTGACGAGGCCAGCCAGCCACCAACCCGTGGCGTGAATGAGAAGCGGCATCACGCACGGTGTGGAATACCCGTTGGTGATGCCGCATCGGAACTACCCGCGCAGGTGCAAAGGAACGCCGGCCCACGCCAACGAGCGAACGGGCGCGTTACCCGGCCATCATCGGAAGCGGCTTGCGCTCGGCCTGCTCGACGACGGGCGTTCCCATGAACGTGGCCCCGGTCGTGCCGCTCAGCTTGACCGTGAGGTAGTCGCCGATCTTCCCGGCATCGGCGGGTACCATGATGGTCTTGAAGTCGCGCGAGCGGGCCTGCAGCAGCTCGCCGTCGCGGGCCACTTTCTCGATGAGCACTTCGGTTGTATCGCCAAGCCGGCGCATGTTGTTCTCGCGCGAAATGCCGCGCACCGTTTTCAGCAGCAGCTCGAAGCGGGCGGCCACCACATCGTCCGGGATCGTCCACTCGGCAGGCATGCGTGTGGCCGGCGTGCCTTCGCGCGGCGAGAACTTGAACATGAAGGCATCGTCGAAGCGCACGTCCTGACACAACGAGAGCGTATCGGCGAACTCTTCGTCGGTTTCACTGGGAAAACCGACGATGATGTCGGTGGTCAGCGCCAAGCCCGGGATCGCGGCGCGCATCCGTTCCACGCAGGCGAGATAGTCCTCGCGCGAGTAGCGGCGCAACATCTTCTTGAGCATCGACGTAGAGCCGCTCTGCATCGGCAGGTGGATGTGCTCACAGACAGTGGGCACTTCCGCCATGGCGGCGATCACGCGATCGGAGAAATCGTTGGGATGCGGGCTCGTGTAGCGCACCCGGCGGATCCCATCTACCGCGCCGACGGCACGCAGCAGGTCGGCAAAATCGTGCGTCCCGTCGTTGTACGAGTTGACCGTCTGGCCAAGCAGCACCACTTCGGTGAGCCCCTGATTCACGACCTCGTGCACTTCACGCACGACCTCGTGGAGCTTGCGGCTCCGTTCGGGGCCGCGCGTGGTCGGCACAATGCAGTACGTGCAGCGATAGTCGCAGCCGCGCTGCACCGGGATCCATGCCTTCACGCCTTCGAATCGACGGGCGACAACATCCTCGTAGTGCTCTTCGAGGTCGAAGTCGGTGGCGGTGAACTTCTCACCGCGCCGCGCACCGTCGAGCAATTCGGGCAACGCGCGATAGCCGTCGGGACCGACCACGATCGAGACGTGCCGCGCCTGCTCGAGGACACGGGGCCCGAGGCGCTGCGCCATGCAGCCGGTCACGCCCATGACACTGCCGGCGCGCATGAACTTCTTGAGTTCACCGAGCCGACCGATCACGCGCGTCTCGGCATTCTCGCGAATCGCACAGGTGTTCACGAGAATCACGTCGGCGCCGTCGGGCACATCGACCGCGTCGTAGCCGCTGGCCACGAGCTTGCCGTACATGAGTTCCGAATCGGCCACGTTCATCTGGCAGCCGTACGTCTCGATGTACACCGTGGGGCGCGGAGCGCCGGTTTCGGTCGAGCCGGTTTCGGTCGAGCCGGTTTCGGTCGAGCCGGTTTCGGTCGAGCCGGCTTCGGTGGCCCCGCGCTCGGTCGTGTCACTCATGGTCAGTTCCGCGGACGGATCTGGATGCCGATACCGAGCAGCCACGCGGATTCCTTGACGCCGCTGCCGGACAACGTGCGGCTGGCGTGCTGCACCGAGAGGTCGAGTGTCGCGTCATCGGCGGCAACCGGCACTCCGAGCCCTGCCGTAAGACGGTTCTCCTTGGCGATCTGCCCCAGGAGACCGAACGGCAGCTCGTTGCGCGCGTAACCGGCGCGAACGAGCAGCGGCAGGCCACGGAACTTCGGACCGGCCACTTCCGCACCCGCGTGCCAGTTCTTGGCGTTGGCGGCGACGGTCGACGACGACCCGAGCGAGGCCATCTCGGACCACGCAATCTGCTCCATGCCGACGGCGAACACCGAGCCGGCGATGCCGTCGTAGCGCAACGCGACGCCGGTGCGGGTGGGCACGCTGGCCCGCGACACAATCGTGTCGCGGATGCGCGCGTTCATTTCGTTCCCACGACGATAGGACGCCAGCGCCGTGAATCCCTTACCCAGGGTGGCCTCGCCACCGACCGACAACGCCGTGCCGTAATAGGTAACGCGGGAGGAGTCGAGCACACTGCCGAATGCGAGCGTATCGGCGAACTTGCGCTCACGTGTGGCCTTGTTCTCGCCGGTGTAGAGATGGCCCGCCACACCGACACGGAAACGCGTCGAGATCTGCCAGCCGGCGCCAGCGCGGAGGTCGTTGATGGCCCCGCGCACTTCGGTCTGATCGCTCGTGGGCACCGACTTGCCGTCAATCAGCGCAGTACCGGTCGTGGTGGACGCGAAGGTCCGGTCGAGAAAGCTCGTGGCACTGATGCCAACCGCCACGCCATGACGCGCCGGGAAAATCAGCATGATGAGCGGAACGCGCTGCAGCCTGCTCTTCTCGCTCACGCCATTCACGGTGAGCTTGCGCAGCTCCGGTTCGGCCTGCGCCGTAATGACGGTGCGGCCGAGGCCACCAAGCGCCGCCGGATTGGTCGGCGTGAGGGCGTCGAATTCCGCGAAGGCGCCGCCGGTCCCGTTGGTGCGCACACTGCCGCCGCCCACGGGATATCCGAAGCCCAGCATACTGATGGAGCCCTGCGCGCTGGCCGACTGCGACACCGCCAGGGCGGCAAGCAGTGCCCACGAGGCAGGCGCAACGAAGGAGCGGAGTCGAATGCGGATCACGGGAGGACAAACTCCGTACGCGGGAGATAAGTGATTCGCAGACGCGGGCGCTGATTGACCGGCGCTTCGCTGGAGTAGAAGCGCAGTTCAGCAGGCTGCGCGCCTTCGAGTCCGATCTTGAAGGCGATGGCCCGCGGCACGTTTGTGGGCAACGTGCGCCAGGTACGAGCGAGCGCCAGCACATTCACCGCACGAACACCGGCCGACGACGGCACCAGCAGCGTGGAGTCGACGCCGGCAAACGAACCGGCTGCGGCGAGATCGAGAATACGACGCAGGTCGGTCACGAGATTGGTCGTGGTCGGCACCAGCGCGAAGAGACCCACCGAATCCGCCGCATTGCCGAAGCGCGACGTCTGCTGCGTAAGCAACACCTCGGCGCGCACGATCGTGCTGGAATCGGTGATGCGTGACGGCACGTTGAAGCGCAGATAGGAGCGGTAGGCCGGGAACCCTCCCACCACCAACGTGTTCGCGCCGGGCGGCGGCGACGAGAGATCGCTCAACGTGTAGACCGTGTACGCCAGCTCGGCGTCGGCGGTCGAGTTGGGGACGATCGTGCTGGGCGAAATCTGCTGCGGCGCGTAGGTGGTGTCGGTGCTCGGATCGAAGACGACCGTCGGCGCACCGGCGCCGGCCACGAAGGCCACCGCACGGAGCTGTCCGGATCCACCACGCATGCGCACGCCGAGTCGCAGACGACCCTTGGCCGCGATCTTGGCAGCCATCACCGTCTTGGAGAACGGAATGCGGAGCGAGTCACCGAGCGCGGAGGGCGTGACCACCAACGAACCGATCCTGCGATCCGCCCGGAAGAGCGACCGCACCACGGCGGCGACCGAATCGGACGCGGTGGTATCGACGTCGTACACCTCGAGCGTCACGGGCGTGTTGCCGCGACGGCCCGTGCTATCGAGCGGGAATCGCAGGTACACCGAGTCGACGGCCGTGATGGAGTCGACCGTGGTCCCCTTGTTCGGACTGAACACCGCCGGCAACACATCGAACCGGAGAATAGTGCTGGTGACGACCGTGTCGGGGCGATTGGCGATCAGGACGAAGGGCGACAGGCCGAGCGCCGGATAGCCGGCGAGCGAACTGTCGAGGACGACCGCATCGACAATGGTGTCGCGGAAGGACTCCGCCTTCGACGGACACAACGACGGGCAGGCAGCGCCACCATCGAGGGACTCCGTGCATGCCGCAGCCGTGACGGCCGCCAGCACGAGTCCGCACAGCAGGAGAGGGCCGCGGAAACGCGGCCACGAGGTAAATCGAACGCGCTCAGGCATTCTCGAGCGAAGCAGGCGTGAATGGCGCGGGCAACAGTTCCGCCAGCGACCAGCGCGCCGTGAGCCCATCGGGCGTCACGGCGAAGATTTCGAGCGCTGGGGCGAACTCCACCAGCGCCTGTCGACAGATTCCACATGGTGGTGTCGGCGCAACCGCCGCCGACGTGATCACGATGCGTACAAACCGACGCGCCCCGGCGGCGATCGCCGCGCCGAGCGCGACGCGCTCCGCACAGGTCCCGGCCGGATACGACGCGTTCTCAACATTACAACCCGCAAACACGCGCCCGTCGTCCGATTCCAGCGCGGCACCCACGGGATAGTGCGAGTACGGGCACCAGGCATTGGCGCGCGCGGCGTCAGCCGCGGTGCGCAGATGGGCGATGCTCATGCGTGCAACAGGCCCGACAGAAACGACGTGCCGTGGCCGCGCCACGACAGACCGAACCATTCAGCCACCGTGGCGCCCAGATCGGAGAACGTGTCCCGCGCCCCCACGCTCCCGCCGCGCACACGTGCGCCGGCCACCAGCAGCGGCACGCGCTCGCGCGCGTGGTCGGTTGATGGCGTGGTGGGATCGTTGCCGTGGTCGGCAGTGATGAAGAGCAGGTCGTCCTCCCGAAGTACAGCCAACAGGCTTGGCAGGGCGCGATCGAACGCTTCGAGCGCCCCCTGAAACCCGCGGACATCATTGCGATGTCCGAACAACTGATCGAAATCTACCAGATTGGCAAAGCAGAACCCACGAGGCGCCGAATTCAGCCAATCGAGGATCGCCGAGACCCCGTCGGCGTTGTCCACGGTATGCCGGGAGGCGATGCCGCGGCCGGCGAAGAGATCGTCCACCTTCCCGACCCCGCTCCGGGGAACGCCCGCCTCGGCGAGTGCGTCGAGCAGCGTGACACCAGGAGGCTGGATGGAGTAATCGCGCCGGTTGGCGGTACGCGTCCACGCGCCTGAAGTTCCCACGAACGGGCGGGCGATGACCCGTGACACGTCGTGCGGGGCCACCAGCTGCTCGCGGGCGATTTCACAGGCCCGGTACAGCTCCTCGAGCGGAATCCACTCCTCGTGGGCTGCGACCTGAAAGACGGAATCGGCCGACGTATACACGATCCACGCCCCGGCCTCCCGGGCCTGCTCGGCGAAATCGGCGATCACCGCCGTCCCGCTGGCCACACAGTTCGCCATCACGGGACGACCGGTCGCCTGCTCGAATGCCTGGATCACCGCGGGAGGGAAACCGTGCGGATAGGTGGGAAAGGGTTGCGCGAGGTGAAGGCCGGCGAGCTCCCAATGTCCGGTGGTCGAGTCCTTTCCCGACGACCGGGGGATCAGCGTGCCCCAGGCCCCGATGGGATGGGCCGCGGGCTCGACACCCGGAATCGGTGCCACGTGCCCAAGCCCGAGACGGGCCAGATTCGGCAGATCGAGACCGCCCACCGCCCGCGCCACGTTGCCGATCGTATCACTCCCGGCATCGCCATATGCCGCCGTGTCGGGGGCCTCACCGCATCCCACGCCGTCGAGCACCAGCAACAGCGCGCGGCGATTCATGGTGTCGGTCATGGCGGACTCGAGGATAGTGGCCGGGACGGCACGCGCAGGGCGAGTCCGACCAAGAGCTCGTACGGCGACAACTCGGCCATCGCGGCCACCTGCTCGGTGCTGACCGTGGCCGCGCCATCGGTGCCGATGAGCGTCGCCACGTCGCCAACGGCGCACGGCACGTCGGTGACATCGACCATGATCATATCCATCGTGACCCGACCCGCGATGGGGCAACGGACCCCACCGATCAGCACCTCGCCGCGATTGGAGAGGTGACGCCGATATCCATCGGCGTACCCCGCCGAGATCGTCGCGATGCGAGACGGCCGCGCGGCGGTCCACGTGGCGCCGTAGCTCACGGACTCACCGGGAGCGACGTCGCGGAGATCGATGACGCGAGCCCGCAGGTGCACGACCTGCCGTAGGCCAAGCAGATCGCTGAACATACCGCCGTACACGGCGATGCCGGGACGGGCCAGTGATCCGGGGGAAAGACGCGTGCGACTGGCGATCCCGGCGCTGTTGTCGCTGTGCCGTAGCACCGCCTCCGGCAGCGCCTCACCGAGGGCCAGCATGGCGTCCACGAACCGCGCGTCCTGCTCGTCGCGGGAGTCGATGTCGTCGTCGGCCGAGTGGAAATGCGTAAACACGCCCTCGGGGGGATGTTCGCGCAGCACGTCCGCGAGCGCCTCGACCCGATCCCAGCGCACGCCGGCGCGCGCCATGCCGGTGTCGATCGCCAGATGGTACGGGCGCAGCTCGCCGCCCTGCCCCACGGCGGCCCAAGCCCGAATATCGGGCGCGCGGTGCAAGGCCGGACGAACGCCGAGCTGATGCGCCCGTGGCAGCTCCGAGGCGAGCAGCGGTGTGAGACAGAGAATCCGCCCGCGGCAGCCCGCGTCGCGCAGCTCAGCCGCCTCGTCGAGCGACGCGATCCCAAGCCCCCACGGGGCGTCAGGGGCTGCCGGCGTGCGATCGAAGGGCACGCCGAGCGCCCGGCTTACCATGACGGCCCCGACGCCGTAGGCGTTCGCCTTCACCATCGCGATCAGCGGTACGCCAGCACGCGCACGCAGCAGTCGCGCGTTGTGGCGCACCGCGTCGAGATCGACGTCGAGCCAGGCACGATCGTTGGCGGGATATATTGTCGCGGTCACTCGCACATCCTAAGCAGCCAACGACGTACGGAGAAGCGATGCAACGGACGATGGACGACGCGCTGGCCCTGATGCGGGATCTGCGGGCCCGGTGTGACTGGGACCGGGTGCAGACGCACAGCTCCCTCCGACCGTACCTGATCGAGGAGGCGCACGAGGTCGACGACGCGATCGCTCAGGGCGATGACGCCACCCTGCGCGACGAGCTGGGCGACCTGTTCCTCCAGGTGCTCTTTCATTCGGTGGTAGCCGAGGAGCGCGGCGCGTTCACGATGCAGGACGTGGCGGGGGCGCTGGTGGCGAAGATGCAGGCGCGGCATCCGCACCTGTACGGCGACGGGATCAAGCGGAGCTGGGAGTCGATGAAAGCGGCCAAGGCCAAGCGTTCGACGCTAGAAGACGGGCTCCCGGCAGGGCTCCCGTCGCTGCATCGGGCGCACCGGTTGCAGGACCGCGCGGCGGGGGTGGGGTTCGATTGGCCGAACGCCCTCGGGCCGCTGGAGAAAGTACGCGAGGAGATCGACGAACTGGCCGCGCACGTGAACGCGGACGGTCAGGTGGCCGACCAGGACGCGTTCGAGGCCGAACTCGGCGATCTGCTGTTCGCGGTCGTAAACCTGGCGCGCAAGACCGGCGTGCACGGGGCGCTGGCCCTCGATCGCACGAACGCGAAGTTCGTGCGGCGCTACGCCGCGATGGAAGCGTTGGCGAGCGCTGATGGGGTGGAGCTCACGGCGCTGTCGTTGGAGGAGCAGGACAGGTACTGGGATCAGGTCAAAGCGGCGGAAGGACAACAGCCGAGTAAGGGGTAAGAAGTAGGGGGTATGGAGTTCGACTCCCTACCCCCTACTCCGCACTCCCTACTTCGCCGTTACGGCGCCAGCCGTCCCATCATGCGCGGGAACGCAATTACTTCGCGGATGTGCTCGATGCCGCAGATCCAGGCGATCGTGCGCTCGAGGCCGAGCCCGAAGCCCGAGTGCGTGAACGTGCCGTACTTGCGGAGGTCGAGATACCAGCCGTACGCCTCGACCGGGAGTCCTTCGTGGGTGAGCCGCGCGAGGATCTTGTCGTAGTCGTCTTCGCGCTGTGAACCGCCGATGATTTCGCCGCGGCCTTCGGGCGCGAGCAAGTCCGCGCAACGCACGGTGCGCGGATCGAGGGGGTTCTCCTTCATGTAGAACGCCTTCGCTTCTTTCGGATAGTTCACCACGAATACCGGGCGCTGATACTCGTCGACGATCAGCGCTTCGTCGGGCGCGCCCAGGTCGTCGCCCCACACGATGTCGCTGCCCTTGCTCTGGGCAAGCTTCACGGCATCGCCGTAATCGAGACGCACGAAGGGCTGCGACACGCAATCGAGCTTGCTCGTGTCACGCTCGAGTACTTTGAGCTCTTCCTGACGACGCTCCACCACGCGCTCCACCAGGTAGCGCACGAACGCTTCCTGCAGATCCATGTTGTCGTCCTGATCGTACCACGCCATCTCCGGTTCGATCATCCAGAACTCGGTGAGGTGACGGCGCGTTTTCGACTTCTCGGCGCGGAAGGTGGGGCCGAACGTGTAGATGCGCCCCATCGCGGCGGCGAGGGCTTCGCCGTACAGCTGCCCCGTCTGCGCGAGATAGGCCGTGCCTTCGTCGAAGTAGTCCGTGCTAAACAGGCCGGCCCGTTCGCCGATGGCGGCGGTAAGAATCGGCGTGTCGCAGCGGATAAAATCGCGCGCGTAGAAGAAGTCGTGCACCGCCTGCTCCAGCTCGTGCCGCACGCGCATGATCGCGACCTGCCGCTGACTGCGCAGCCAGAAC
>CANHJV010000064.1 GCA_947461225.1 Gemmatimonadota bacterium
GATCGGGATCGCGGCTTCCAGTTCCGCCACGCGGCTCCGCACACGGGCCAGCGCCGCCGCGTCTCGGACCACCACCGAGTCGGCGAGTGACACGTAGCCCTGCTCCAGCTCCGATTCGCTGGCGCTGATGCGGTCCGGCAGCGCGGCCAGCTCCTGCGTCTCCTTGTACGACAGCTTGCGCTTCTTCGGCTTGGCGGCGCTTGGCGCCTCCACCCGCTTGGATGGCGCTGCCGCTGCTGCTACCGGCGCCGACACCGGTCGCTGCCGCAGCCAATCGGTGTACCCGCCCACGTACTCGCGGATCACGCCCTTGCCCTCGAACACCAACGTGCTCGAGACCACGGCGTCGAGGAAAGCACGATCGTGCGACACCAGCAACAGGGTGCCGGTGAACGCGGTCAGCAGGGCCTCGAGTACATCGAGCGTCTCGATGTCGAGATCGTTGGTGGGTTCGTCGAGCACCAGCACGTTGAACGAGCGCGTGAACAACCGCGCCAACAGCAGGCGATTGCGCTCACCACCGCTGAGCGCGCGTACCGGCGTACGGGCGCGATCGGGGCTGAACAGAAAGTCCTGCAGATAGCCATTCACATGCCGCTGCTGACCGCCCACCGACACGAACTCAGCGCCGTCGGCAATGCTGTCGAACACGCTGCGCTCGGGATCGAGCTGCTCGCGGCGCTGATCGAAATACGCGATCTCGAGATTGGTGCCGTGACGGATCGAGCCGCGCTGCGGCGTGAGCTCGCCGAGCAGGAGTTTGATGAGCGTGGTCTTGCCGCAGCCGTTCGACCCCACCAACCCCACGCGATCGCCGCGCATAATGGTCGTGGTCAGCTCGGCGACAATCGGCTTCGTACCGTGCGTGAAGCCGATGGCATTCGCTTCGATCACCATCCGTCCGGAGCGCTCGGCGTCCTGCGTCTGCGCACGGGTGGTGCCCACCCGCTCACGTCGCTGCGAACGCTCCACGCGCAACGCTTCGAGACCGCGCACGCGGCCTTCGTTGCGCGTGCGACGCGCCTGAATGCCGGTACGAATCCACACCTCTTCCTTCGCCAGCCGCTTGTCGAACTCTTCCCACGACTTCGCTTCCGACGCCAGCATGGCGTCCTTGCGCTCGAGGTAGGTGTCGTAGTCGGTGCCGAAGTCAACGAGGCGGCCGCGATCGAGCTCCACGATGCGCGTGGCCACGCGGCGCAGGAACGCGCGATCGTGGGTCACGAAGATCAGCGTGAGCCCGCGCGAGGTGAGGTACTCCTCCATCCACTCGATCGCTTCAATGTCGAGATGGTTGGTGGGCTCGTCGAGCAGAATGAGATCGGGTTCGCACACCAGCGCGCGCGCCAGCAACGCCTGACGGGTGCGTCCGCCCGAGGCCTGCTCGATGCGCGCCTCGGGGTCGAGCCCGAGGTGCTCGAGCACCGTTTCCACGCGGATGTGCAACTGCCATGCATCGGCCGAATCGAGCGCGCGATGCAGACGGTCGAGTTCACGCAGCGCCCCGTCGGAGTGATCCACACTCACGCGGATCGACGCCGCGTGATACTCGGTAAGCAGACGACCACGATCGCCCAGCCCTTCGGCCACCACTTCGAACATCGAGCCGGTGAGCGCCAGCGGCATTTCCTGATCGAGCCGCGCCATCGTCACGCCGCCGAGTTTCACCACGGCCCCACTGTCGGGCACCTGCGTGCCGTCGAGCACTTTCATGAACGTGCTCTTACCGGCGCCGTTCCGGCCCAGCAGACAGACGCGCTCGCCCCGCGCGATGGCGAAATCGGCGTGATTGAGCACGGGGGGCCCCCCGAAGGCGACCGTGACGTCCTGCAATGATACGAGCGACATCCCGCACATTAGCTTGGAGGCATGGCCAATGCGACGGACACGCCACGTTCGGACACTCCCTCGGATACCCGATCGGTGCTCTTGTACGACGGAGACTGCGGTTTCTGCGCGGGCAGTGTGCAGTTCGTCTTGAGGCACGAACCGCCGTCGGCGCGGCCGCGCTTGGCCTTCGCGCCGCTGCAGGGGCGATTCGGGTGCGGGATCCAGGCGCAGTTCCCCGAGCTGGCGGGGGTGGATTCCGTCGTGTGGTACGACCCGTCCGTTCCGGCCGTGCGGGTGCGGAGCAGCGCCGCCCTCGCCGCCGTGGCTCACCTCGGGGGCCTCTGGGCCGTGGCCGCCACGCTGAGCCGACTGGTCCCCCGCGCACTCCGCGATGCCGTGTATGATCGAATCGCGCGCCGTCGCTTCACGATCGCCGCCCCGGCCTGCCTGCTGCCGACCCCCGAGGAACGCTCGCGCTTCCTCTCGTAGGGGCGGTAGTTTCCCGCATGTCTCTCCCCCTCCCCGAGTACGACGGGCTCGATGGACTCGCCATCGCCGATTTGGTGCGCCGCCGTGAACTGAGCGCCGCCGATGTCACCGAGGCCGCGTTGGCCCGCATGGCGGCCCGCAACCCGCGACTGAACGCGGTGGTCCGGCCGCTCGACGCGATGGCCCGCGCGATGGCCGCCAAGGTCGACCTCGACGCGCCCTTTGCCGGCGTGCCGATGTTGATCAAGGACTTGATGACGACCATCGCCGGCGTCCCCACCAGCAACGGGACCCGGGTGTTGCAGTCCATCATCCCCGATCACGACAGCGAGCTCGTGGCCCGCTACCGGGGCGCCGGGGCCGTGTTCATCGGCAAGGCGAACACGCCGGAGCTGGGACTCACGCCGTACACCGAAAGCGAGGCGCTCGGTCCGGCCCGCAATCCGTGGGACCCGACCAAAACCACGGGCGGCTCGAGCGGCGGTTCAGGCGCGGCGGTGGCGGCGCGCATCGTGCCCATTGCCCACGGTGGCGACGGCGGCGGATCGCTGCGCATTCCCGCGTCGTGCAATGGCGTGTTCGCCATCAAGCCCACGCGCGGCCGTCTGCCCAGCGGTCCCGACGTCGGTGACGCGTGGCGCGGCTTCGTGCAGGAGCATGTGATCACGCGCAGCGTCCGCGACTCGGCCGCCATGCTCGATGCCACCGCCGGCGAAGACGCCGGGACACCGGTAGCCTGTCCACCGCAGGATCGGCCGTTTTTGGAGGAAGTGACGCGCGAGCCCGGACGTCTGCGTATTGCCGTGACCACGACCCCGTTCTTCGGAAGCACCGTGCATCCCGACTGCGTGGCCGCACTCGAAGACGCCGCCGCACTGCTCGAATCGCTGGGGCACGATGTCATCCGCGCCGAACCAGTCGTCGATGGCCACGTATTGGCGCAGGCGTTTCTTACGGTCGTGGCGGCTGAAGCGCGCGCGGACATCGAATGGATCGGCGCGCAACTCAAGCGCGCGCCGCGCAGCGACGACGTGGAGCTCACCACCTGGGCGCTCGGTCTCGTGGGTAAGTCGGCCAGTGCCTCCGACTACGCGACGTCGGTGCGCACGCTACAGCTAGCCGGTCGCACCGTAGGCCGTTTCTTCACGAACGTCGACGTGCTGGTCACGCCCACCCTCGGCGCGCCACCGTTCACCATCGGCGCGCTGCAGCCGAGTGCCGCCGAGCGGGCCATGCTGCGCGTGGTGGCAGGGCTGGGCCTGGGCGGGGTCCTCAAGGCGGCCGGCTTGCTCGACGAGACCGCGAAGAAGGTGTACGGCTTCATTCCGTACACCCCGCTCTTCAATGTGACCGGACAGCCCGCGATGTCGGTGCCGCTGCACTGGAACGCCGCGGGGCTGCCGATCGGCACGCAACTCGTGTCGCGCTTCGGCGACGAGGCCACGCTGTTCCGCGTGGCCGGTCAGTTGGAGCGCGCCCGCCCGTGGGCGGGGCGCATTCCTCCACTCGTGTGATGCGTGATCTGATCAGGCGTTGATTACATCTTGGTCGCGGGCTTCAGCGTCACGCCGGCGAGTCGGCCCACGCCGCCCAACGTGGTCTGCGCGGCATTGAGTCCGAGTCGGAAGTCCTTGTCCGTGTACGTGGACCACACGTCGGTGGGCTGGTGCCAATGCGGGTTCCAGCCACTCCCCGTCTGCGTGCCGCGCTCATTCTCGCGCAGGCTGATGGAGGGAATGAGGTCCTGAAACGGGCCGGAGTCGGTGTTGGTCATGTGGGGACCCACCTGCGCCGGGTAATCGGTGGCGTACTTCGAGTTGGACTGGTGTAGCGCCCACGCCAGCTCCGACGACGCCTTCCACATCTTCGAGTTGATCTGGAACTCGATGTTCACGTCGGCTTCCGGACGCTGGTCCTTGGCCATGGTGCCATCGGCCTTCGGCATGCCGTGATCCCACATCATCATGTCGTGCTGGATCATGCCCAGCCACTTGGGCTCCGGATACTTCCCGGATCCCTTGGGTGACTCGATGCCCTGCAGCTTCTCGCGCTGCTCGATGTAGGCCCGCGCCCCGTTCAAACCACTCTCTTCGTTGTTCCACAGCACGAAGCGAATGGAGCGTTCGGTCTGGACGTCGGGATTGCTGAACACGCGCGCCAGTTCCATCACCAGCGCCGTACCCGAGCCGTCGTCATTCACGGCCTCGCCCCAGCCGATGCCGTCCATGTGCGCGCCCACGATGTACATCTCGTCCGGATGCGTCGTGCCGATCTTGGTGCAATACACTTCCTGCCGCTCACCCGGCATGCTGGGCTCCGCGTTGAGCGCGCGCAGCTTCGGGTCTGGCTGCAACAGGGAGTCGTTGTTCACCCCGGTGCGCGTCCGGATGCCGCGGTTGCGTCCACCGCCCGAGGCCTGCGTGGCCGGCGGCCCCACGCGGCGCAGCGGCGGCTGCCCTGGGGCAGGCGTCGCGGCGGCTGGCGGTGCCGCCGGGCGCTCCGCCAACGTGGGCGGCTCGTAGCGGTAGATGATGCGTTCGGTGTTCGAGCAGCCGTAGCTCTTGAGCTGTGCCTCGATCCAATCCACCGCATCACGATTGCGCTTGGTACCCTGCTTTCGGTCGCCGAACTGCGTGAGGCCCTTTAGCGTGGTCTTGTACTTCTCGAGGTCGAGTCGCGCGACCATCAGCGCAATCGGATCGGTGGAATCGATCGGGGCGACTGCCGGCGGAAGCACCGGCCTCTGAGCGAGAACGGGCGACGCCGTAAGCACGGCGACGACGGCCGAAACGGACAGGGAGGTGAGCGTGCGCATCGTACGCATGGCAGGGCGAGTGGAAAGGAAAACGTAGAGGGACCGTCAAACCATGCTGACGGACCGGGGCATCCCAGCGTTGAGGCTCGTCTCAATTTTCCCATGAGCCCCTGCTTGCCGCCTCCTCAAGTTCCGCCGGGGTCGCGCCGCGCGCAACCATGGTCGCATCGGGATCCGGATCCGTCCGCTTGCGCCGATCGACGTGGGAGTTGAGCCTTCGCGCCATGCACGACATGGCGACGGACCACGACACGCGGTCGTGGTGGCAGGCGGTGCGTGGCGCCCTGCGCGGCACGAGGCACGATTACACGACCGGTGCGATCGGGCGCTCCATTTTCCTCCTCGCCATTCCGATGGTGCTGGAAATGATCATGGAGAGCCTGTTTGCGCTCTCTGATGTGTTCTTCGTGGCGCGACTCGGCGCCAGCGCGGTCGCGACGGTTGGGCTCACCGAGTCGATGATGATCGTGGTGTACACGATCGCCATGGGGCTGGCGATCGCCGGCACGGCCGTGGTCGCGCGACGTGTGGGCGAGCGCGATGCCGACGGTGCCGCGCGGGCGGCGGTGCAGATGATCACGCTTGGCGTGATCGCCTCGGTGGTAATCGGTGTGATCGGCGCGTTGGCGGCCCCCGCGCTGCTGCGCGCGATGGGTGCCACCAACGACGTGCTGACCACCGGCACGATGTTCACCCGCGTGTTGCTGGGCGGCAGCGGCACAGCGTTCCTGCTGTTCGTGATCAACGCGGCGTTTCGCGGTGCCGGTGATGCGGCCGTCTCTATGCGCGTGCTGTGGCTGGCCAACGCGATCAACATCGCGCTGGGGCCGATGCTCATTTTCGGTGTGGGACCGTTTCCCGAACTGGGGGTCACCGGTGCGGCCATCGCGACCACCATCGGCCGCGGCACAGGCGTGTGCTACGCTCTCTGGCGACTCACGCGTGGCTCCGGGCATCTGCGCGTAACGCGTGCCCACCTCGTGTTCGAACTGGACACGATGCGCGCCATGCTGCGCCTGTCGGTGAATGCGACCTTTCAGGTGCTGGTGGGCAGTTTGAGTTGGATGGTGCTCATTCGTCTCATGGCCTCGTTCGGCAGTGCGGCGATGGCCGGCTATACGATTGCCGTCCGCATGATCATGTTCGCGATGCTCCCCGCCTGGGGACTCGGCAACGCCGCCGCCACCATGGTGGGCCAAGCGCTTGGTGCGCGGAATGCCGATCGCGCGAACGCCGCCGTATGGACGGCCGCCCGCTACAACGTGGCATTTCTTGGCCTCATGGGCACGCTCTTCATGATCTTCGCACGTCCGATCGTTGCGGGATTTACGAGCGACCCGACCGTGACCGAGGTGGCCGTGTACGGCCTCCGTGTGATGGCGGCGGGCTTCCCGTTCTTCGCCTTCGGCATGGTGCTCACGCAGGCGTTCAACGGCGCCGGGGATACGCGCACGCCCACCACAATCAACATCGCCGTCTTCTGGGCCTTCGAACTGCCGTTGGCGTGGCTACTCACCACGCAGACGGCCATCGGCTCGCATGCCGTGTTCGTGTCGGTGCTCGCCGCCTACACGCTGCTGGCGGCGGTCAGCGCGGTGATGTTCCGCAGGGGGGCGTGGCGCACGCAGCGGGTGTAGCGGGCGATGTGCCGGATACGCTGTCGGGAGCGAGCGCGGTGCGCAGGTTGCGCATCAGCGACCCACGATTGCCGAAATCCCAGCTGGCACCGTAGCGGAGGTCGGCAATCACAAACTGCGGGCTGTTCGGCTTCGGATTGGCCCTTGGCAGGATCACCAACGTATCCGTCCACTTTACCGTCGGCGGCTGCGACGCGTTGGTGAAGGCCATCACGGCGAACGTGGTGTCGCCGCGCCTGGCGAGACTACGAATGCCGAACGACGTGTTCCCCTCGAACAGGCTGCTGAACAGGTCGCCGTCGATGAACGGGGGCTTCTCCCGCGGGACCATGCGTGCCACCGAATCGCGCTGATGTCGAGCCTCGACGAGCCAATACACCAACGCGAAATCGAGATAGGGCTGTACCGCGTCGAGGGCCAGCGAATCGGGCACGCCGCTCACCCCGAGGCCGTCCAGCAGCGTGTAGAACTGCGCGGCCGTTTCCGACGGCGACGAGGGGGCGGAGGGGCGACAGCCGGCGGCCGTCGAGAGTACAAGCGCCGCGGATACCGCCGCCAGTCGCAGGCGATGAGGCAACGGCGCGATCACTTGGGCACTCCCGGCTTTGTGCGAGCCGGCACCCGCGACGACAGCGCGGCGGGCACGTACAACGGCACAAAGCGACACCCCTTAGCGGGGTCGTACATCGGTTCCACGGCGGCGCACGAGGCGGCCACACCCGTGGCCGTGGGCTCGGAGCCCCGCTCCACCCACGCCAACAGCGCGCGAATGGCGCTCACGTACTGCGCGTCGCTGAGGTAACTGTGGTCGCTGTCCTGCGTGAACAACTGCACCAGCGCCTTCGCGCGTCCGGCGCGCTCCATCGTGCGGCGGAACGTGCTCTCGAGTTCCACGAACGCGGTCGGATCGTCGATGGCATGCATCGTGAGCACGGGCACCGGAATACGACCGGTCGGATCGGCATCGGCCGAGAGGGTAGCAACCGCTCCGGAATCGGCAGCGTAGCGCGCGATCTTGTCATTCAGCGCCGCACCACCGGCGTACGTCACGCCGGTGGTGGAAAACGGATTCGCGCCGTTCGTCCGCTTGGTCACGATGTCCTGAAAGTGCCAGGTGCCCCAGTTCAGGTGCGCGATCAGCGTGCGCTCGGGCACCTGCACCGCGGCGAGAATCACGGCCAGCTTCTGCGCTTGCTCAGGTGAGCGCGCGGCCGCTGGCTTCCGTACTCCGGTGCAGGCGTCGACGCGATCGGCCAACTGCGCCCGCGTGAGCTTCGCGTTCACCGGCAATCCCTGCCACAGCGGATACTGGGGTTCGTCGGCGCGCGGATGATCGCCACACACCGCCTGATACACCACGCGCAGATCCATCCGGAAGTCGTACGACAGCGATGCGCCACCCAGCACCCCGCTCGTGAGCAACACCGCATCGTACGGCACTCGGCCCTGTGCATCACGCGCCCCGAACAGCTCCGCCGTGCGCGCGGCCACGCCGGCGCCCCACGACTGACCGTGCAGAATCGTGCGTTCGGGCATACCGAACTGCGCGATGAACAACTGGCGCGAACGCTCGACATCGTCCGCCGCCGAACGCACCGCGACACCGCCCTGGTGGTAGGTGCTCGCGACCACGGCGAAGCCCATGCGCGTCCAGATGTTCCAGCGCGTGAGGTCGTCAGCACTGCCCTTGGCATCGGGGGCGCCAAGGTCTGGTCCGCCATGCGCGTGCACCACCAGCCGCTTGTTCCACGGCGATGGCATGGCGACCCAGTAGAACGCACCGGCGCTGTCCTTCCCGAGCGAACAGTGCACGGAGGCGGGGATGCCCTCGGGGCACGGCGTGGGTTCGGCGCGCGTAGTTTGCGCCGCAGCGGTGGCCGAGGCGCACAGCCACAGCATCGCGATCGCTCCGACGCGCCGCTTCATCCCGCCACCCGTCATACCGCCACCCGTGCTGAGGCCATCGCCAACGCCTTCCGCTGTAACTCGGTGCGCAACAGCCACAGCGCGAAGGCGGCCTGCAGCGTCATGGTGAGTACCGAGAGATACCAGACCTGCGTGAGCTCAAAGCCCGCACGATGCGACAACCAATACACCGGCACGGCGAAGGTGAGCAGCCGCGTACCGCTGGCGATCAGCGACGGCACGGTGTTGCCGAGTGCCTGAAACATGCCGCCGCACGTGAAGAGGAGTCCTGATGCGACGAAGTTCCACGAGATCGTGCTCAGGAACTGCGTCGCGACGGCAAGCACGGCGGCCTCCTGCGTGAAGCCCTGCACCAGCAGGTCGGGACGCCACTGACAGAGCAGCGTGAGCAACGCCATGGGAACGCTGCCCATGATGGCGGCCCACGTGAACGTGTCGCGCACGCGATCGAGATGACCGGCGCCCATGTTCTGGCCGGCCATCGGCGCGGCGGAAAACGCGACGGCCATGGCCGGCAGAAAAAGCGACTGCATCACGCGTGAACCGATCCCATATCCGGCCTGCGCTTCCGGACCGAACGGCTTGATGGCGGTATAGATCACGGCGGTGAACAGAAACATCAGCGCAAACTCCGCGCCGGGCGGCACACCGATCTTGAGCATACGCGCGAGCACGTCGGTACGCACCGCCAGCAGCTCGCGCTGGAAGGACACGTAGTGCTCGAGACGGACGAAGTACAGCAGCATCACCAAGACGCCAATGCCGATGGCCAGCGAACTGGCGAGGCCGGCGCCGGCCACACCGAGCGGGCGTCCCGTGCCCCATCCGGCAATGAGAACAGGCGCGAAGACCACGTTGAGCACCACGGTGAGCATCTGCACCAGCATGCCCGGCTTCACGATGCCCGTACCGCGCAACGCACTGCCCATGGACACCAGCGCGAACTGCAACGCGAGCCCCGGGATGTACCAGCGCAGGTACGACGTCCCGGCGGCGATCGTGCCGGCGTTCGCCCCCAGTGCGCTCATGTAGCGGCCGCAGAGCGCATAGCCGACCACCAGTGTGCCGATGCCGCAAACCAAGGCCCAGAGCACGCTCTGATTGAACACCAGATTGGCGTCGGGCTGATCCCTACGTCCCACCGCGTTCGCGATGAGCGCCATGGTACTCACGCCCAGGATTTGCGTGAACGACATGATGATGAACTGCACGTTGCCGGCCGCGCTCACCCCCGCCACCGCCGCATCGCCCAAACGGGCCACGAAGTAGAGGTCGACGAGGTAGTACAGCGTCTGGAAGATCATCCCCAGGGCCATCGGCACCGCGAGGCGCACGATGTGGCGGGGGATGGAGCCGGTGGTGAGATCGTTCACGGGTGAACGCTGTCAGCCCAAAGCGTCGTTGGCAATCGTCCGTACGCTCTCTTGCCCAAATCGCGATCGCATGCTGATTTCTTGTCTATGCGTACTCCTGCCCTGCTCCGTCTGTCTCCGCGGCGCCTGCTCGCCCTGGCCGTCCCCCTGTTTGTCGCCTGTTCCCCCAAGGGCGACGAGAAACCCGTGATCGGGCTCATCACGAAGACCGCGTCGAATCCATTCTTCGTGAAGATGAAGGAAGGCGCCGAACAGGCCGCCGCCGCGCAGGGGGCGACACTGATCGCCGCCGCCGGGCGCACCGATGGCGACAACGCCGGTCAGGTCACGGCCATCGAGAATCTCATGGCCGCCGGTGCCAAGGCCATTCTCATTTCCGCCAGCGATGCCAAAGCGATCGTACCCGCCATCCAAAAGGCGCGAGACGCCGGCATCCTGGTGATCGCACTCGACAGCCCGACCGATCCGGTCAGCGCCACCGATGCGCTGTTCGCCACCGACAACTACCAGGCCGGGCAACTCATCGGCCAGTACGCCAAGGCGCGGCTGGGGACGACTGCAGCCAGGATCGCCACGCTCGATCTCATTCCCGGGCATCCCACCAGCGCGCAGCGCCACAATGGCTTCCTGAGCGGATTCGGCCTCCCGTCGTACGAAAAAGCGCGCAACGAACTCGCGCAGCCGCCGGAGGTGGTGTGCATGACTGACGCGATGGGTGATCAGGCGAAGGGGCAGACGGCCATGGAGAACTGCCTGCAGGCGCACCCCGACATCAACGTCGTGTACACCGTGAACGAGCCGTCGGCGGCGGGCGCCTTCACGGCATTGCAAAAGGCCGGCAAGGAGAAGGGCGTGCTGATCGTGTCGGTGGACGGCGGCTGCCGTGGCGTGCAGAACGTGCTCGATGGCGCGCTCACCGCGACCGCGCAGCAGTATCCGCTGCGGATGGCGGAGTTGGGCGTGGAAGCCGCCATGGCGTTCATCACGAGCGGTACCAAGGCGAGCGGTTACGTGGACACCGGCGTGCAACTGATCGCCAAGGACAGCGTAGCCGGCGTCCCCAGCCTCGGCGCGGACAAGGCCCTCGGACTCTGTTGGGGCGATAAGTGATCGCTCGGCGGCTGGCCGTTGCCGGTCCGCTGGTTGCGTTGCTGCTGGCCTGTACGTTTTTCGCATTGCAGTCGCCGCGCTTCCTGACCGGCGCCAATCTGTCGCTGGTACTGAGTCAGGTGATGGTGGTGGGCGTGCTCGCCATCGGACAGACGCTGGTGATTCTCACCGGCGGCATCGACCTCGCCTGCGGCATGATCATGGCGCTGGGATCGATCGTGATGAGCATGCTCGCGGTGAAGCACGGGTGGCATCCGGCCATGGCCATCGCCGGCGGCATGGGCGTGACCAGCATCGCCGGCATGATCAACGGGCTGCTGGTCACGCGCATCAAACTGCCGCCGTTCATCGTCACGCTGGGCACCATGAACATTGCCTTTGCGATGACGCAACTCGTGTCGCGGGCGCAGACGTTCACCGACCTGCCGCCGCTGCTCACGTGGCTGGGGCAGAGCGTGCGCGTGGGCAACACGCCGATCGCCTACGGCGCCGTCGCGATGCTGCTATTGTACGCGCTCGCGTTCGTGGTACTGCGCGACACGGCGGCCGGGCGCCACGTGTATGCCGTGGGCAACAATCTGGAGTCGGCGCGACTGGCCGGCATCAGCACCAATCGCCTGTTGCTGCGCGTGTACATGTTGTCGGGGCTGTGCGCCGGCGTGGCCGCGCTGTTGTCGATCGCGCGCACCGGCGTTGGTGATCCGCAAAGTGGTCAGACGGAGAATCTCGATACCGTGACCGCCGTGGTGCTGGGCGGCACGAGCCTGTTTGGCGGACGCGGCATCGTGCTCGGGTCGCTCGTCGGCGCGCTCATTGTGGGCGTATTCCGTAACGGACTCACGCTCATGGGCGTGTCGTCGGTGTATCAGATTCTCGTCACCGGCGTGCTGGTGATTCTCGCCGTGGCGACGGATCAGTGGTCGAGAACATCATGAGGGCGCGGCCATGAGCGACCGTACCGCCCCCATGGTGCTTGAGGCGCGTGGGCTCGTGAAATGCTATGGGCACGTGACCGCGCTTGACGGCGCCGACTTCGAAGTGCGCGCGGGCGAGATCATGGCCGTGATCGGCGACAATGGCGCGGGGAAATCATCGCTCATCAAGGCACTCTCGGGGGCATTGATTCCCGAGAGCGGCGAGATCTGGCTGGACGGCGCGCGCGTGCACTTCGCGGGTCCCAGTGATGCCCGTCGCGCCGGCATCGAAACCGTGTATCAGGATCTCGCGCTGGCGCCGGCCATGTCGATCGCCGAAAACCTATTTCTCGGACGCGAACAACGTCGGGCGGGACTCGCGGGCTCGCTACTGCGCTTGCTCGATCGAGCGCGCATGGAGCGCGAGGCAGCCGAACATTTGCGAGAGCTCGGCATCGGCATTCGCTCGATTACGCAGGCCGTGGAGACACTCTCCGGCGGCCAGCGCCAGGGGATCGCCGTGGCGCGCAGCGCGGCCTTCGCGCGGCACGTCGTGATTCTGGACGAACCCACCGCCGCCCTTGGCGTAAAAGAAAGTGGCATGGTGCTCGACCTCATCACGCGTGTGCGCGACCGTGGGTTGAGCGTGATCCTGATCAGCCACAACATGCCGCATGTGTTTGCGTTAGCTGATCGGATTCACATCCAGCGACTCGGTCGGCGTGCCGCGCTGGTGAACACGCGCGACATTACCATGCCGGAGGCGGTGGCGGTGATGACGGGGGCGGTGGGCGGAGGTTCAAGGGGTCAGAGTCGTTGATCGGTTGCGTTCAAAGGGTCCGTTCAAGGGGTCAGAGTCGTTGATCGGTTGCGTTCCCGGTGGCGCGGCGGTTGCTGGACGCCGGGGAATCCCGATGCTAACGTGACGGCCTAGCATGAACGCGCGTTCATTTCCCGATATCGGCACGGGCACGCCGGACGATGTCGGCATCCTGCTCGAGGATGCCGACGGCTTCGTGCAGCACTGCACGTCTTCCGTGCTGCGGTACGTGGGATTGCCGGAGCAGATGGATCGCTATCGTGGCCGCCCGTCCAGCGCGCTCCACGAGGCAGTCGCCACGGTCTTTCTCGACCGCGCCGCTTACCTTGAGGGCGTCACGTTCCTGCGCGGCCGCGGTCAGGCCGTACACCGGGAGGTACTGACCACCGCCACAGGGCGCACGTTCGAGCGTACGTTCGTGCCGCTCCACGACGGTAAGGTGCGCACCGGTACGTTGTGGCAATTCGGCGCGGCGCGCTCAGCGGACGACCGCGCGGACGACCGCCTGGCGCTCTTTGAGGCGATCTTTGCCGCGCTGCCGGGACAGATGGCGGTGCTCTCTCCCACCGGTCGCTACGAGTTCGTCACGCCCAGTGCGATTCGCGACGATGCCCTGCGATCGTGGATCATCGGCCGCACCGATCGCGAGTATGCGGAGTATCGCGGACGCGCCGCCAGCGTCGCCGAGGCGCGCGAGGCGTCGATCCGCCGGGTGGTGGAGGGGCGCGCGATCGACGAATACGAAGAGGAGTTGTCGGGCGCAGATGGTGGCACTCGGCATTACCAGCGCCATATGGTGCCGATGTTCGGGGCCGACGGCACGGTGGAGCGTGTGCTGGGGTACGGTCTCGATCTGACGCAGCTCCGACGGGTGGAACAGCAGCTCAGGCAGTCGCAGAAAATGGACGCGCTGGGCCGGCTGGCCGGCGGGATCGCGCACGACTTCAACAACCTGCTGACCGTGATCGCCGGCTGTGGTGAGGCCCTCATGTTGGAGTTCGACGCGGGCGACGACCGGCGTGAGCTACTGGACCCCATCCTCGAGGCGAGCAAACGGGCAGCCGACCTGACCCAACAGCTGCTGGCCTTCAGCCGGCGCTCGGTGCAGCAGGTCACCGCCGTCGATGTCATCGAGGTACTGGACCGAACCGTCGCGATGCTGCGCCGTCTGGTGAGCGATACCATTGAGATTAGGGTGCATTGCGTCCCGGGATCGCACGCCGTCCCCCTCGACGCAACGCAACTGCAACAGGTCCTGGTGAATCTCGCCGTCAACGCGCGCGACGCGATGGCGTCGGGTGGTACGCTCACCATCGAGGTCCGTCCGCTGTCACTGTCCGAACCCTCCTTCGGGCTCGCCGAGGGCGAGTACGTGGAGCTGCAGGTCATCGATACCGGCCACGGCATGACCGAGGAGGTCCGTCAGCAGGTGTTCGAACCCTTCTTCACCACGAAGCCGGCTGGCGTGGGGACCGGTCTGGGACTGTCCACGGTGTATGGCATTGTCTCCACGGCGAAGGGCGCGATCCGCATCACCAGTGCGGTTGGCGAAGGCACCTCCGTGCGTGTGATCCTGCCGCGCGACCGTCGGGATCTTCTCACTCGCACGCCGTCGACGGCGAGCATGCCGGTGCGTGGCAAAGGCACGATCCTGCTGGTGGAGAACGACACGCTCCTGCTCAACCTCGTCCGTCGCCGGCTCCAAGGGCTGGGGTACGATATCCTCGAGGCCCACGACGGGATCTCGGCGCTGGAGGTGGCGGCGCAGTACGCGGGGCCGATCGCCCTGCTGCTCACCGACGTCGTGATGCCGCGCATGGGGGGTGGTATGTTGGCCCAGCGCCTGAAGGAGGTCCGTCCCGAAACGCGCGTGCTGTTCATGAGCGGGTTCGTGGATGATCCCGCACTGGCGGCGGAGATCGAGCAGGGTGACGAGGGACTGTTGCAGAAACCCTTCACGTTGCACCTGCTCGCCGAGCGCGTTGCGGGGGTGCTGGCCCGCCCGTAAGACCGTTCCGACCGACGCGGCGGCGCAGTACTCGGCGCTGTGCGGCACCGTGCTCGACGCCGTGCCGGGACTGTCCGCCGCAGAGGTGTCGGTGGAGCTGCGGATCCACGGGACGCCGGTGGTCACGCTGCCGCGCCCGAACATGATGTGTTCAAGGGGTCAGAGTCGTTGATACCGTTTAAGGGGGCCGAGTCAACGAATCGGCCCCCTTGAACGGATCCTTTGAACGCAACCGATCAACGACTCTGACCCCTTGAACGGCGACCCCTTGAACGGCGACCCCTTGAACGACGCGCTCGCGACCTTATGCGTCGGTGGACGTCTGCGCCAGAGCACGACGACGACGCGCCACACCACACACCCCCAGCAAACCCGTGCCCACAAGCGCCAAGCTCGCCGGCTCCGGCACGGTGGTGATCTGCGCGTTCACCCACTCGTAATTCGACTGGCAACCCGCGTTGCCTTCGACGTTCGCGACGCAGGTGTAGCCGGCTTGATATCCGAGCCGAGCCACCACACTCCCGTTGGACCACCCAAACGATGTGACACCGGCCACGGTCCAATCGCTCAGGAAGTTGGCACTACCGGAGTCCCCACGGCCCGTCAGCACTTCCTCGAACGCATTGCCGACGCTCGGCGTGCAGAAGCCGAGGAGGCCGCAGAGCCCGTCCGAATACGTGGGCGTGGGGTCAGTGAACCTGGGGTCCACTCCGCCGACATCGAAGTCCGCCAGCAAAATGCCCCCGCGCGTCGCGGCGAGACCGCTCGCGAACGTGGCACAATTATCGGTATCCGTTCCGTCGTTGAGGTCGGTGATACAGGTGGTTTCGAACACGTTCTGACCGGTCCGCAACAGCGCGTTGTCATTGAGCTGGTTACTACTGTAGGCGTCGCCGCTGACACCTTGGCCGATACGCCCATATCCGGCAAGTGTGATGGTCTGTCCCAGCACCGCCCCGACGGCCAGCGAGTACGTGCGCGCAAACGAGGGGGGCTCACTGCTCAACGTCAACACCGCGACGTCGTGCTCGGACACCACGTTGCCCGTGACGTAGCCGGTCTTGGCCACCATCTCGGTGCCCTGCACGTCCACCCACCCCGTGCCCGTCTCGTAGAAGCGCGCAGTGAAGCTCGTGTAGGCCACGTTGCTGATGCAGTGGGCCGCCGTCAGGATCTTGCCACCCGTCAGCAACGACCCGGTGCAGGCGGACTGCACGACATTGTTCGCATCACGAAACCACAGGTTGACCACGCCACTGTAGTTGGATCCGGCGCTGCGATCGGCCGTGTACCGGGGATTGTTATAGCCAGTACCACCGCTTCCGTAGTCCGACACCACGATGGTGGACGCGTTACCGAACGCGGGCGCCGGTCCCTGCGCGGCGGCAGAACCGGCGGCACTGGCGGAGGCGGCGAACAGCGAAAGCAGAAGGACGGCGCGCCTCGCGCCCCGGGAATGCGGTGAAGTCATGATCGGTCGGTGACGGGCGACGTCGCCCTCGTGGTCCGCGGTCTCAACCTTACTAGCGAGCGATACAGTACGACCCCACATGAAGATTTCGCAACGTTACATTGCTGGCCCGCGCCGGTGCGATGGACACGGCCCGTGAGGGCACGGAGTCAGAGTCGTTGACGCCAGCCCCGCACTCCGCCACATCACGCCGCGCGGCACCGGCGCGACACGCGCGCGCTGGCGTGCCCCCCACTACCGCCTGCACCTTACAGCAGCCCGACGGCACGCTCGCCTCCACGAAGCCGTCCCAGCCCCACTTCCCGCCCCTGCCCTCATGCGTCGTCTCGCCCTCCTGCTCACGCTCGCCTCGTCGAGTGCCGCTGCACCACTGTTCGCGCAGTCCGCTCCGCAGTCGTCCGCCACGATGCCGGCAGTCAACGACCTACCGAATCCGTATCGCACCGTAGCCGGCTGGGCGAAGCTGCCTGAGGGTCGCACCTGGGGCTCCACCAGCGCGGTGGCCATCGACAAGGACGGCAAGAGCATCTGGGTGGCGGAACGCTGCGGCGTGAACAACTGCGCCGGCTCGTCGCTGCCGTCGGTGCTCAAGTTCGACGACAAGGGCACGCTCGTCGCCAGCTTCGGCGCTGGCATGATTCTGTCGCCGCACGGCATTCACGTGGATCAGGACGGCAACGTATGGGTGGTAGACTGCGCCTGCACCCTCGGCACCGCCGCCACCGCGCCTGAGAATGCCGCGAAGGGGCACCAGATCTACAAGTTCTCCCCCAAGGGCGAGCTGCTCATGACACTCGGCGCGCCGGGCGGCGGCCGCGATGCTGCGTACTTCTGGCAGCCCAATGCCGTCATCACCGCGCCGAACGGCGACATCTTTGTGGCCGAGGGACATTCGTCGCGCAACAACCCGAACGCGCGCGTCTTCAAGTTCGACAAGGGCGGCAAGCTGCTGAAGACGTGGGGCACATGGGGTAAAGGCGCCACGGAGCTCGATCAGCCGCACGCGCTGGCCTTCGACTCGAAGGGACGCCTGTTCGTGGGCGACCGCGGCAACGACCGCATCATCATCGTGGACCAAAACTTCACCGTGCTCGACACGTGGTATCAGTTCAGCCGGCCCAGCGGCATCTATATCGATAAGAACGACATGATCTACGTGGCCGATTCGGAATCCGGCTCGGTGAACCCGCCGCACGTGGCGTGGAAGCGAGGCATGCGCATCGGTAGCGCACGCGACGGCAAGGTGACCGCGTTCATTCCCGACCCCGACGACAAAGCCCCCAGCACGAGTTCGGCTGAGGGCGTAGCGGTCGACGCCGCCGGCAACATCTTCGGCGCCGAAGTGGGACAGAAGGCACTGAAGCGGTACGAGAAGAAAAAGTAGCCGGTACGCCTGAGAACGCTGATCGGGTAGATTGCCGTAGCTCTGGCATAACACAGCCCCGACCAGACGATCCTATTCGCAGACGATCCTGTTGACGCTCCTGGCACCCCTGTCCGCCTCTTCGGAGACGGACTCTCCACATAAGCTCCCGGCCGAGCGTCGATACTTCAATATCAGCGTCCTCTGGATTTTCTATTACGACCGAGTCATCCTCGCGCTGTATCGCCTGCGCGTGCGTCATGAAGTGGCGACGGTGGCCTCGATCGGTTCTGGGCTCGCAGCGGCGTACATGATCGTTCAGGCGCGCACGATGTCCGGCTTCCTGCTCGCCGCGCTTCTGGTGCACGCCAAGGATCTGTTCGATGCCTGTGACGGCGCGCTCGCACGGCTCACCGGCACCGGTCACCGGCTTGGCCGTTTCATGGACACCATCGGGGACGGCGTCGTGTTCACGGCATGGATCGCCGCCGGCGCCTATCGCGGCTTATCGGCGGGCATCTCGCTGCCGGTGACGCTGTGCTTCGGCGTGGCCGCGTGGCTGTCGCTGTTCCTCCAGTGTTCGTATTTCAACTACCACCAACTGCACTACGTGAGACGGTCGGGTACGTCACTCACCAGTCGTCTCGACGAGCGGGGGGAAACCGACAGCGGCATCGTAGCCGTGCTGGCCCGCGTGTACGACCTCTGGTTCGGCTGGCAAGACCGCATGATTGCCCGATTTGACGGGTGGCAACGCGAGCGATCGGGACTCCCGGCAGATCCGCTGCATCCGACCAACGACGCCTGGTTCGACCATCGCAATCTGATGGTCGCGAATTCCGCCCTCTGCTTCGGCACGCATGCCTTCGTGCTGATCGTGTGCCTCCTCGCCGGGTCGCCGTTCTGGTTTCTCCCGCTGGTCGTGGTGGTGATGAACCTGTACTGGTCCACGATCATCCTCACGCGCGTGGTGACGTTCCGGCGGGGGCTGGCCGCTTCGGTCGCCTGAAGCGAGGCCCAACGACAACGCCCTCAGCACGAAGTCGGCTGAGGGCGTTGTGATCGACCGGGCAAAACGGTGCGTGCTTACTTCTTCACCGGAAGTGCCAGTGCCGTGAGCTGCGTTTCGTTCTCCGCACCGCTCGCAAACACGATGTACTGCCGGCCCTTGTGCAGGAACGTCATCGGCACCGCCGTGGTCTTCGACGCGATCTCCACAGCACCCACCTGCTTGCCGGTGGTCTTGTCGAGCGCGAACAGCTTAGGCGCCTCTCCCGGCGCGCCACCGCTGCGGCCGGTGCCGTAAATCAGCAGCGTCTTGGTGGTAATCGCCTGCGCCTGTCCGCGTCCACCTTGCGGGGGCAGCGTAACACCGGCAAACAGCGGATCACGACTGGTCACCTTGAGCATGCCGGCGTTCGGCGCCCACCACGACTTGTCACCGCTCTTCATGTTGTACGCCGTGATCCCGCCGTACTCCTTGGGCTTCACGATGGACACACCACCAATGATCGAACCACCGGCGCGCGCCGCGAAATCACCACCGCGCTCGCGCACGTTGCCGTCGTAGCCCGGGGGCGCGGGCAGCGCGCCGAGCAGGCCGCAGCTGTTGCGCGGCGAGCTGTAGTCGAACTCCGAGCACGGATCCTTCTGCAACTGCGCGGTGCTCATGCCGGTGATCGACGCCACGTACATCATGCCGGTTTCCACGTCCACCGTGGCGCCACCGTCGATGTTCACGCCACCGCTCGCCCCGGGCGCATACCACGAGCACTTGAGCCCCGTGCTTCCCTTGCCGTCGGCCGCGGCCGGCGGAATGAAGTACGAACCCATACGGCACCGCTTCGCCATCTTGAGCGCCGAGTCCTTGATAGCCGGCGTGTAGTCGATGAGATCGGCCTCCACGAGCCCCTGCTGCGAGTACGGCGCCGGCTTGCTCGGGATCGGCTGCGTGGGCGACGACACTTCGCCCGGCACGTCGCTCTTCATGACCGGCGTTTCCACGATCGGCCAGATGGGCTCACCGGTGGCGCGATCGAACGTGTACACCCA
>CANHJV010000065.1 GCA_947461225.1 Gemmatimonadota bacterium
CAAGGCGAGCTCCATGTACCCCGTGGACTCGGTGCGCTCGAAGACGTTCGTGAAGACGATGGGCCATACGCCCACCCTGATGGACTACTCGCGCTTCAACTACGTGGCGCAGCCGGAAGACGGGATCGCACTCGACGACCTGATCCCGAAGGTCGGTCCGTACGACAAGTACGCCGTGATGTGGGGCTACTCGCCGATTCCGAACGCCAAGTCGCCGGAAGCCGAGAAGGCCACGCTCGACAAGTGGTCGAAGATGCAGGACACGATCCCGTGGTACCGCTTTGCCAACGACGGTGGCGCGCAGGGTGCCGATCCGGGTGAGCAGTCGGAAGCCGTAGGTGACGCCGATGCCGTGAAGGCCACCGCGCTCGGCGTGAAGAACCTCAAGCGCACGATGGCCATTCTGGAGTCGGCCACGGCGTGGAAGGACGGCAGCACGTACGACGATCTCGAAGAGATCTACGGCCGCACGGTCGGACAGTGGGCCACCGAAATGGGCCACGTGGCGCGCGTCATCGGCGCCGAGTACAAGCAGGAGAAGCTGGTGGGCCAGAAGGGCGTCGTGTGGCAGAACGTGGAGCCCAAGCGCCAGAAGGACGCGCTCCAGTTCCTGCTCGACAACGCCTACACCACCCCCACCTGGCTGCTCGACGAGAGCATCCTGCGCAAGATCGAGTCGAACGGCAGCTTGAGCCGCGTCGGCAGCGCGCAGGCGCGCTCGCTGGCGTCGGTGGTCAGCAACGACCGCCTCGCCCGCATGATCGAGCTGGAAGCGATGGCCAAGAGCAAGAGCGAGGTGTATCCGGTGGCCGACATGCTCACCGATCTCCGTCGCGGGCTCTGGAAGGAAATCGACACCGGCGCGCCGATCGATGCCTTCCGTCGTCGCTTGCAGCGCGTGTACCTCGAAGCCATGGCGAGCAAGATCAATCCGCCCGCCGCCTCGGCACAGCAGGCGCCCGCCGGCGCGCGCGGCGCGGCGGCCCCGGTGAGCACGGCCGATTTCCGCCCGATCCTCAAGAGTGAAATGCGCGCGCTCGACGCCGATCTGGCGACGGCGATCGCGAAAACGAGTGACCGCATGAGCAAGGCGCACCTCGAAGATGCGCGCGACGTGATCAAGACGATGCTCGACCCGAAGAACTAGGCAGATCGGGTGATAGCGAAAACGGCGGCGTGTCCTTCGGGATGCGCCGCCGTTTGTCTGTACCACGAGGGGAGACCTCGGCGTGGCCACTCGCCTCCGGTCGAGCGCTCCCCTAGACTCTAGGGAAGCCCGCCGAACGCGTGGGCGTCCCCTCCCTTTTCCGATCAGGTCCAATGCGCTTTCGCTCCCTCCCGCTGGCCGCGGCAGGGCTCGCGCTCGCCGCGTGTCAGCCGGCCAAGAAGCCGACGCCCGCCCCGACGCCCGCCGCTCGCCCTGCTGGCCAGAATGGCACGCCGACCCCCGGTCAGCCCACACCGGGCCAGCCCACGCCCGGTCAGCCCCCCGCCGGCGGACTCCCGGCCGGACTCGCCGCAGGACTCGCCGGCATCGGGGGCGGAGGAGCCGACCCCGCCCCGCGCCCGTACGCCACGGTGATCACCCCGCGCGCTAAGACGAAGACCGGTGTCTTCGGCGTGCACCAGGTGGGGTCGCGCCTCTACTTCGAAATTCCTGCCGCTGAAGTCGGCAAGGACTTCGTGATCACGACCGTGCTGGCCGGAACGCCCGCGGGTATCGGCATCAACGGCACGCTCGGTCCCAATCGCGTGATCCGCTTCGAGCGCCGCGACAATCGCATTCTCGTGCGCGACATCAACTACGACAACGTCGCCACCGATAGCGCGCTCTCCACGCGTCGGGCGATGTCGCTGATCGAGTTCTATCCGATCATTGCCGCGCTCAACGTGGAAGCGTACGGCAAGGACAGCGCGGCCGTGGTCGAAGTGACGCGCATGTTCACCGGGGGTATTCAGGAGTTCGCCGCCGGCGGACGACGCGCCGCGGTCGACGCGTCGCGCTCGTACATCGAGAAGTTCGCCGCGTTCACGCGCAACGTGAACGTGACCGCCACGCAGACGTTTACGCCGCAGGGCGGCGGCGGTGGTCTTGCCATTCCGGGGCTCAACCTCGGCGGCGCGCAGGCCACCACCGAAGCGTACACCTTCTCCATCGTGCGCCTCCCTGACGTGCCGATGATGCCGCGTTTCAATGACGCGCGCGTCGGCTTCTTCGGCCCGAACAAAACCGATTTCGGTTCAGCCGAGCAACGCGTGCTGCCGCGTCGCTACATCTCGCGCTGGCGCCTCGAGTGCTCCGACCAGAAGGTCGGCAACCTCTGCGTGCCGAAGAAGCCGATCACGTACTACGTGGATCCGGCGACGCCCGATTGGCTCAAGCCGTGGATCAAGGCCGGCATCGAAGAGTGGCAGGGCGCCTTCGAGCAGGCCGGTTTCGCCAAGGGCATCGTGGCCGGCGTCGTGCCGAACGATCCCGACTTCTCCGGCGAAGACGCGTCGGTGGCGATGGTACGCTGGCTGCCGTCTCCGGTGGCGAACGCCGTCGGACCGAGCACCGTCGATCCGCGCAGCGGCGAGATCATCGACGCCGACGTGCAGATGTACCACAACATCATGGACCTCCAGCGCGAGTGGTACTTCTCGCAGGTGGGCCACCTCGACAAGCGCGCGCAGACGTTCCCGTTCCCTGATTCGCTCATGGGACGCCTCGTGCAGTTCGTCGCGGCGCACGAAGTCGGCCACACGCTCGGCTTCCCGCACAACATGAAGGGCAGCTCGATGTACCCGGTCGACTCGATCCGCAGCAAGACGTGGGTCGCGAAGATGGGGCATTCGCCGTCGATCATGGACTACGCGCGCTTCAACTACATCGCGCAGCCGGAAGACGGAATTCCCCTCGGCGATCTCGTGCCGAAGGTTGGTCCGTACGACATGTTCGCGGTGAAGTGGGGCTACTCGCCCATTGCCGGCGCGAAGAAGCCGGAAGATGAGAAGACCATGCTCGACGCGTGGGCCCGCATGCAGGACACGGTGCCGTGGTTCCGCTTCGGCGGTGGTCAGGTCGATCCCGGCGAACAGTCGGAAGCGATCGGTGATGCCGATGCCGTGAAGTCCACGCGCCTTGGCTTCAAGAACCTGCGTCGCATCGTGGATCTCGTCGTGCCCGCGTCGACTACCGACAAGACCGCCGACTACTCGCTGCTCCGCGCCACGTACGGCGGTGTGCTCGGTCAGTGGGCGACCGAAGCACAGCACGTCACGCGCGTGGTCGGTGGCCTCGACAAGCAGGAAAAGGCCGTCAGCCAGAGCGGACCGGTGTGGACGATGGTGCCGCGCGCCCGTCAGAAGGACGCCGTGAAGTTCCTGAACGACGAGGTGTTCACGACGCCGACCGCGATGATCAAGCCGGACATCCTCCGCAAGATCGAGTCGGACGGCAACATCAACCGCGTGAGTGGTGCGCAGGCGCGCACCCTGTCGTCGCTGGTGCAGAACGCCAAGCTGCAGCGCATGGTGGAGTTCGAGGCAATGGCCACGAACAAGAACGAGGTCTACTCGCTGGGCGAAATGCTCATCGACCTGCGAAAGGGGCTCTGGAGCGAGATCTACACGGGCAAGCCGATCGACGCGTACCGTCGTCGCCTGCAGGCCACCTACCTCGAGGCGATGGCCGCCAAGATCAAGCCGCCCGCTCCGAATCCGCAGGAAGCCGCGCTCGCCGCGGCCTTCGGGCAGGCCATCGTGAACACCCGCGACTTCCGTCCGTTGCTCAAGGACGAGATGCGCACGCTCGATCGTGAGCTGGCGGCGGCCGTTGGTCGCGCTGGTGACCGCACGACCCGCGCCCACCTCATGGACGCGCGCGATCAGATCAAGACGATGCTGGACACGGACAAGTAGTCCCGCATCTGGAACGTCGAAGGTCGGACAGGGGAACGGGGTGGTCGCGCAGAGCGCGCGGCCACCCCGTTTTCGTTGGTCCGATGGCGCGACTGGAACCGAAGCGAGTGCGCGCACGTACTTTCCCGCACATGTCACAGCACGCTGATTCCGCCCCCGGCGATATCGCCCCGGTCCGATCCGCCCTGCGCGGCCAGTACGAAATCCATCGGGAGCTTGGCCGTGGTGGCATGGGCATCGTGGTGCTCGCCCGCGACGAACGCCTCGACCGGCTGGTCGCCCTCAAGGTCTTGCCGCCGCGACTGGCCGAGCACGGGGAAACGAAAGAGCGCTTTCTGCGGGAAGCGCGGATGGCGGCGCAGCTGTCGCACCCGAACATCGTGCCGGTGTACCGGGCCGACGAGATCAACGGCTTCGCCTTCTTCGCGATGGGCTTCGTGGAAGGCGAGACGTTGGGTGAGCGGATTCGCGATCGCGGCGCCCTCCCCGCCGCCGAAGTGGTCCGGGTGCTGCGCGAAACCGCCTGGGCACTGGCCTACGCGCATGCCCGCGGCATCGTGCACCGCGATGTGAAGCCCGACAACGTGCTGATCGAACGCGGCAGCGGTCGGTCGGTCGTCACCGACTTCGGCATCGCCCGATCGGACTTCAATCCGGCGCTCACCCAAGACGGCTACGTGCTGGGCACCGTCCATTTCATGAGCCCCGAGCAGGCCAGCGGCGAACCGCTCGACGGCCGCAGCGACCTGTACGCGCTGGGGTGCATCGGCTTTCTGGCGCTCAGTGGCCGGCTGCCGTTCGAAGGCTCAGCGCCGCAGGCGATTCTGGTGGCTCACGCCACCAAGGAGCCACCGTCGCTGCGATCGGTGGCGCCCGCCGTGCCGCCGGCCTTGGCTGCGGTGATCGATCGGTGCCTCCGCAAACGGGCCACTGACCGGTTCGCGAACGGTGAGGAGCTGGCCGACGCGCTCGGTAAGGCGCTTGAGGCCGTCGAGAGTGCGGCCCGCGACGAAGGCGGGCAGACCGCGCTGTCGAGCGACGATGCCATGATCATCTGGCGTCGCGCGGCGGAGCTGCAAGCGGAAGCGGCGGCCCGGTTGGAGTCTCGCATGCGAGCGACCGCCGGCACCAAACAACTGGTCGCGACATCAATCGCGCCGGTAAACGCCGTAGATAGTGCAACAGAATCAGGTCATGTTAACGCCACTACTGCGGCATTACCGACGGATTCGTATCGATTACGCGATGTCGAGGCCGCTGCCGTCGAAGCGGGCATCTCCCAACGCTACGTCGCGCTCGCCCTCGACGAACTCCGGGCATCGCCCAAGGCCGTCCAGCGCGCGCAGCCGATGCCCCGCTGGAAGGAAGCCCTCGCCACGCGCCTATTCGGCACCGCACAACGCACCCTGTCCGTCACGCGACGCTACGCGGCCGCGCCGCGCGCCGTGCTTCAGGTGCTGGGCCGGTCACTCCAGGCAGCGCCATGGTCACTGGCGCTACGTGATACACTAGGGGGACACCCTCTCGATGGTGGCGTGCTGGTGTTCGATCTCCCGGCGATGGTCGACGGCAACTACAAGTGGACGTGGACACGCTACGGCGTATATGCCCCAGAACTGCGGGTGTCACTCGCTGCCGCGCCGGGCAGTACCAAGGCCTGCGAGGTCACGATCAACGTCAGCCTGCGGGAAGGGCTCGCGGCCAACATTGCCGGCTACAGCATCATTGCTGGCGGCGGCAGTGCCTTTGGAGGCCTCATTGGCGCCGCGATCGGAAAGAAGGCCATGATGCTTGTCGGTGCCGCGATCGGCGGACCAGCGCTCGCCGGCGCCATGGTCGTTGGTGTCGCCTTGCTGGCTTTCACCGGCCCGTTGTATCGCTGGGAAATCCGGAAGAGCGAGGCCGAGCTTCAGGCAGCGCTCGGGGCGATCGACGCGGCGCTCCGTTCCATCGACATCTTCGGGGAGGCGCCCACGCCGCCCCCACCGCGCCCCGCCAGCTCCGGCGGAGACCTGTTGATGTTCTCGTAACACCCTTGCATTAGCTCATTGCTGAGATATATTAAGGGTATCCCAACGCCGAGCCAATCTGATGTCCATCCGTCCCGTCAAACGCATCGTTCAAGCCCAGCCCACCATGGAAGGCGCCGGTGTGCATTTGCACCGCGCCTTCGGGTTCACGGAAACCTCCGAAACCGACCCGTTCCTGCTGTTCGACGATTTCCGCAACGACGTGCCTCGGCAGTATCAGGCCGGCTTCCCGTGGCACCCGCATCGCGGCATCGAGACGATCACCTACGTGTTGGCCGGCAACGTCGAACACGCCGACTCACTGGGCAATCGCGGCATGCTGGGCGCCGGCGACGTGCAATGGATGACCGCCGGCAGCGGCATCGTGCACCACGAAATGCCGCAGGGTGACGCGCAGGGACGCATGCACGGCTTCCAGCTGTGGGCCAACCTGCCCTCGTCGCTGAAGATGACGGCGCCGCGCTATCAGGACGTGCAGTCGAAGGAGATCGCCGAAATCGTGGACGACGACGGCACTACCGTGCGCGTGATCTGCGGCGAGTTCTGGGGGAAGCGCGGTCCGGTGGACGGCATCGCGGCCGATCCCTGCTACCTCGATGTGTTCGTGCCGGCCGGGAAGAAGAAGTCGCTCCCGGTTAACGCCTACCGCAGCACCTTCGCCTACATCTTCGAGGGCACGGGCACCTTCCGTCATGCCTCCGACCCGATGGGCATCCTGACGGAGCGCACCGCTGGTAACGACGACGATCTCGTGCGGGACATGTCGGGCAATCGGTCGCTGGTGCTCTTCGACAGCGGCGATGAAGTCGTGGTGCGGGCCGGCGAACACGGCATTCGCTTCCTGCTGGTGTCCGGCGCCCCGATCAAGGAGCCGGTGGCGTGGTACGGCCCGATCGTGATGAACACGCAGGCCGAGTTGCAGGTCGCGATGCGCGAACTGCAGGCGGGGACGTTCATCAAGCATTAACTGTGGTGCGCGTGAAGCACCGTGGCGGCTGGCAGTTACCGCGCCACCAGAGCACACGACGGATTGTGGAGCGCTCACCGACGAACCACTCGCCACACCCACCACATCAGCAGCGGCTGCAACGGCAGCCGCAGCCAGAGGCCCACGATGTACCCGGCCGACGCCTGTGCCGCCCGCGCCTGATTCAGCATGTGCATGTTGGCCGGTAGCACCGCGGCCAGCAGCGCAATCAGCCCCCACGCGGCCGCCACCCGCGTAGCGGGAATGAGCAATCCGATCGCACCCAGTATTTCGAACACGCCACTCACGTATGTGGCGACCCGCGCATTCGGCACCCACGGCGGCACGATGCGGTCGAAGAACCCGGGCATCACGAAGTGCAGCACGCCGGCGGTGAAGAACAACAACGCCGGACCGAGGACCGCCGTGGGAATCACGCGGCTATTTCGCAGGAGCGGCGTACCAGAGCACCGCGAAGTAATGGCAGAGGCTGCCACCCATCACGCACAGGTGCCACGCCGGGTGCGTCCACGTGCGGCGACGGTCCACGTAGAAGATCACGCCGCCGGTGTAGCAGAGCCCGCCGGCCACCAGCAGCATCAATCCCGCGTGCTCCATAGAGGCCATCAGCGGCTTGATCGCGATGATGATCACCCAGCCCATCGCCACGTAAATCGCCGTCGACACCTTCGCCATCGCACCGCTGCCGAACACCACTTTGCACAGCACACCGAGCGCGGCGAGGGTCCACACGATGCCGAACAGCGTCCAGCCCCAGGTGCCACGCAGCACGCCGAGCGTGAACGGCGTGTACGTACCGGCAATGAGCAGATAGATCGCGGCGTGATCGACCACGCGCAGCTTCTGCTTGATCGCGGGATGCGCGATGGCGTGATACAGCGTACTCGCCGCATACAAGGCGATCAGGGTGGCGCCGAACACACTGGCGCCGATCACCGTCGCGCGCTCGCCGCGATCGAGCGCGGCGAAAATCAGGATCGGCATCCCGATCAGACTGAGCACGAGACCAACGCCGTGCGTCACGGCGTTGGCCACCTCCTCGCGGAGGCTCACGACGCGATCGGTAGTCATACGTGGAAGCTAATCGAACCGAGCACGCGATCGTCGCGCCGCTTGCCGTTGCGATCCTACCGCGGAAGCCCGGGCGACACACCGAACGGGCTCGTGCCGATAATGATGGTGCGGTTCCAGTTCCCAGCGATCAGTCCACCGGTTGGGAACACGTGTGCACCGAGGGCACAGTTGGTGATGTTCTGTGACTCCACGGGACTCCACGCGGTACCGTCGTACCGCACGATCGGTGAGCCGCAACCACCAGCATACACATCCCGCGGTCCCGTACCCATCACCCACTGGAAGGAGAAGTTCGACGGGAACAGCCACGAACGCCACACGCCGTTCCGGCGCTCCAACATCTTGTTGCCGGCCGTGGCAAACGCGGTCAGGCTGTCGAACACCCACACCTTCTGGATATGCTCGTCGATGCCGCTGTCCTCCTGCTGCCAGAGGCGGCCCCCGTAGACCCACACACGGCCCTCGTTCCCGACCGCAATGAGATGGCGAGCGCCGCTGCCGTGGATGGCATTGAGCGGCGTACGCGTGCGGAACAAGGTTTGCCATGCGGTGCCGTTGAACCGCATGATGTCACCATTGTTGAACACGGCCCAGGCCGTGTCCCGGGCAACGCCCCAGATGCCGGTGGCGGTGGCGGTACTGACGGATGGCCATTGCTCCCACGCCGCACCGCGATAGCGCATGAACGTGTCGGGTGACCCGACGGCCCAGATATCGGTCGGGCCACTCCCCCAGATCGCGCTGATCGGTCGGTAGACGTCTCCGCGCATCGACGTCCAGGACGTGCCGTTGAACAGGTCGATGCCACCTTCGCCGCCGCCCACGATGACGTTGGGAGACGCCCCCCAGATGGCGTTGTAGCTCGTATTCGAGGACAGTCGGGTCCACGTCCCGTTGCGACGCACGATCGTGGTGGAGTTGTGGCCGCCCAGCATGACGGTGTTCCCATTCGCCCAGCTGGTGAAGATCCCGCCGAACTGTCCTCGGAATTCCTGCACCAGACGACCGTCCTCGAGACGGAAGATCCAATCCCCATCACCCAGGGCCCGAATGCTGCCACCGGTGTTGAAGAGCAACCGCATGTTGCAGCACGCCGCAGGACGATCGACCGGGATCGTCGTCCAGGTGCGTCCGTCATAGCGCTGCACGAGGTAGTGCCAGGCAAGGGAGTGGTCGGCGCCGGCCACATACACCTCCGTGGCACTCTTCACGAGCACGTCCGTCCACTCAGGGGCATTCGGAAACGTGACACGCACCCACTGATCGTTCTCGAGACGCAGCAGGGTTCCGTTGTCCCCGGCGATGTACGCCGTGCGCCCGTCACTCGCGATGCGGCGCAGCGTCCGGTTCGTTCCCGAGGGCATGGTACGCCAGCTGGATCCTCGGCCTCGGACGATCAAGCCGTTGTCACCCACCGCGACCACCTCCCCGTCGACCATCGCCGCCGCCAGCAGATTCCCACTGAAGGTGACGGGTTGGCGCACCCAGCCGGCGCCGTCATAACGCCAGATCTGGTTGCCCACCGCGTACACGTCGGTGCGCGACGTGCCGGTGATGCCAGAGGCACAAAACCCCTGCACCGTGCGGTAGACGTCGGCCCGCCAGCTGTTACCGTCGTAGAACGAAATGGCACCGCACGTGGCCGCCCACACCGCCTGATCATCGGCGCCCCACACGCCTTGCACCGTGCTGGGCACGTTCCCAAGCGGTCCGGATGCCATCGAGCGCCAGGAGACGGCGGCGCGAAAGGGATCCACGATGAGCGTCGCCGACGCACGGCGTGTTACGTCGGCCTCGGGGCGCACGGTGAATTGCACCACCCCTTCCCGCAACGTGGTGATGACCCCAGCGGCATCCGCAGTGGCCACGCTGGAATCACTGCTTTCGATACGCAGGCGTTGGGATTGCCCGGGCGCGGTGAGCAGGGTGATCGACAACGCGGCGGACGCCTGCGCCATGACGGGGGCGCTCGGCGCCGAGACCGAAAAGAGCTCGACCGCGGGCGATTCCACGGGGAGTGACATGGTCTTGCCCTCCCGCGTCGCCGTGACGACCGTGCGCCCGACCGCGCGCGCCGTGACCGCCCCGGTGGAGTCGACGGTGGCGATCGCGGCATCGGCCGATCGCCACTGAAAGATTCGTCCCGTCAGCACGGCCCCGGTGGCGTCGAATGCCTCGATCGAGGCCCGCACGACCCCCCGGAACGACGCACGCAGGACGGTGTCCCGACTGGCCAGCCGCGCGGTGACCCTGGGCTGCACGCTGGGTGCGGCGGTGCGGCCGCCACCGATGATCGTGAACGGACCGGCCTCCGTGGAGTCGATCATGACCCCCGCGGCATTCAGGAAGCGCACCACCAGGACCGCAGAGCAACTGGTGGTCGCGCCACCGCACGGCGCGATGTTGACCGGTACCGTGACCGCCTGCGTAAACTGGTCGGCGGCTCGCGTCTGCCGGCCCAACACGGCCTGGGCACGATTGGCCGGGACCAGCTGGATGTCCGCACTCGCGGCCTGGATCGCATCGGGACCGAGGTGGACCGCCGGCAGCGTGACGGTCACCTCCGCGCTGGTCTGGAGCGCCGGCGAGGGCGTATCCGTGACCGAGGTGCAGGCCATCCCGCCGATCAGCACACCGAGGGGCCACCGGCGCGCGACGCGGGCGGACAAGCGCGGGCGTGACATCACCACATGGCAAGCAGATAGTACCGCCAACCCGCCACGCCATTCACGATGGTCACGCCGGGAGCCGTCCCAATACCCGTGAGGCCGCAAAACACATCACCCGCGAGCGCCGGTGCCTGGCTCACGGAAATCCAGGCCTTGCCGTCGATGGACATCCAGCACGCCACAAAGGGCAGCTTGTTGTTGGCCACGGAGGCGGACGGCAAGGTCATCGTGTACGCACCTGATGCGTCAAACGCGCCGCTGGCTTCGGATCGGTTCACCAGACCGGACGGCCCCTGCGGTCCGGTTGGACCGGTAGGACCGGCCGGACCAGTCGGCCCCTGAACCCCCGTCGCCCCCTGTGGTCCTGCCGGACCCGCCGGCCCCTGCGGGCCAGCCGGGCCCATCGCCCCCTCACAGGCCGTCGCGGCAAACAGGCTCGCCGCGAACCACACCACGCGCATCGCCTTCATCGTGTGACTCCACGGAAACGCGGGAGATAATCGGGGAACACCACGGACAGGTTCGCATTGTTCAGACGGCGTTGGACGATCTCGGCAAGCACGTCGCGCGTATCGATGGTCACCCGAAGGTCCTGACCGTCTTCGAGCTCTTCCCGCTCGAGCCCCGGCCATTCGGTGAGGACCCGACCGCCGGCGATCGCGGGACCCATCACGAACATCACGCTGGCCCGGCCATGGTCTGTCCCCATCGAGCCATTCTCGCGCGCGTTGCGCCCGAACTCCGTGGTGACCACCAGCGTCACCCGGGTGGACCGGGCGCCTTGCATCACGTCCTGCCAGAACGCGCCCAGCCCCGAGGCCAGCTCCTCCATGATGCCGGCCATCGAACCACCGACGGCGCCCTGATTGGCATGCGTGTCCCAGGCGCCAAGATCCACGTGCGCCGCCTCGAGCCCCACGTCACCCCTGATCAGCACGGCGATCGACTTGAGCGCCTGTCCGAAATTGTCGTTGCCATACGTCGCCCCGTTCGAGGAACGGTAGCCGTCGAAGTCCAGCATACGCAGCATGTTGGCCGTGCCCAGCGCGTCCATGGCGCTGTCACGGAGCGGCGCCCACGCGGTGCCATACAGTCGCTGGAGCGCCAGCTCCGACGGCGTGTTGACCTGAAACTGGTCGGGTCTGGCGATCGACAGCGTGCGGGGCGCCCCCGTCAGGGTGTGGGGGATGCCATACGTGACCGAGATCGCCCGGAGAGAGGCGTCCGCATTCACCGGGGGGACCATCGCCAGATGCCGAGCGAGCCACCCGCTCTGGATGAGATAATCATCCGGCTTCCCCTGTTCGAGGTACCGCTCCGCCTCGAAGTGCGACCGGGATTTCGTGTACCGCTGCCCCGCCGCTTGGACGAACAGCAGGTCGCCCGCCCGGTACGGCGCCAGCAAGGCGCGCATCGCGGGCGGCAGCATGAAGTGATCGTCGAGCGCAGTGCCCCGATTGGGGGATGTCGAATCCGGCCGCGGCACGTAGATGTTGGGTCGGCCGCGATAATACGCCGCATCGGCGAACGGGACCACCATCGAGAGGCCATCGGCGCCGCCACGCAGGAAGATCGACACGACGATGTCGCGGGCGCTGTCCGCCGACTCGGCGAAGCGCATCTCCGGCATCCACGCCGGCACCACCGTCGCCGCGGCACCGGCGCCCGCCCACTGAAGGAACCGGCGACGATGCACCTGCTGATACTCGTTGCACCCCACGGGGCGCTGGTCACGATCGGGCATGCGTGGCACCTCAGTAAAACTGAAATTCGGGGGACATGAGCGCGAGACGGACCGCGTTCTGCAGCCGGTTCGTCGTCACCCCGGAGCGGAGCGCATTGCGGATCTCGGTGGCCAGCGGCGCGGACATCTCGCCACCGAAGAGGCGCCGATTCATGCCATCGACCACGCCGTCCACCGTGCCATCCTCGGCAAACCCCGCGAAGTCGGTGATGACGCTACCGCGGCCCGTGTTCCCGTTCTGCGCGAGTTGCTGTGTCGCATTCCAGCGATCCACGATCATACCCGCCCAGAAATCCGCGCGATCGGGGTAGCCATCCGGCGTCTGCCAGTTGCCGACCGCATGCCCCAGCGGCCCCAGAATCCACCCGATACCATCGTTGTCGGTGCGGTAGTTCACACGCGACCTGATCTCGGCGCCGGTCCCCCGCAACGCGGACACGACAAAGTGAAATGGCCGTTTCAGCTTGGCTGGTGCCCGCTGGACGTTCGCCGGTGACAAGATCACGCGTAACATGGCCTTGATGTCGCCCTCGTCACCGTAGACGTCCACGACGGCTTGCACCTGTGCCGCGCTCGGCGTGGGTGACACAAACCATTGCAACAGCTTGGTGGCGATATACCGCTTCGTCTTCGGATGACGAATGAGGTGCTCGCCGAAGGCGATGCCCTCCTCCATGCCGGTGGTGCGGGGGCCCGGCGTCGTCTCAGGAAAGGTCATGCCAAAGCACGACTTGGCTCCGAAGTCATGGTTGTGCGCTTTGTACTCGAACGCGCCGCGCTCATCCACCGACCACCCCGTGAGGATGCGCGCAAGCCCATGCACATCCTGCTGCGTGTATCCGCCTTCGACGCCCACCGTGTGCAGCTCCATCAGCTCGCGGGCATAGTTCTCGTTCACCCCCCATTTGGTACTCCACACCTGGTCCAGGTAGTAGAGCATGGCGGGGCTCCGCATGGTGGCACGCACCAACGCGCCGACAGACGCGAGGGCCAACGGACGAATCGCCATCCGATCATGAAACGGCTTGAGACCGCCAAACACCCACAGATTCACGTGGAAGTGGTCGGTCCAGAACTCCACCATGCGCTCCTGGAGCTGCCGCTTACCCAGAATCGCGCGCTCCGCCACGTACCGCTGGTAGGGATCCAGGACGTACGGCGCCAGCGTGTTGTCTTGCTGGTGGACCAGCGTGTCCCGAGGCGTCAGCGCTTCAAAATCGGAAAACCCACGCGCCAGGTGCTCCTCGCAGGCGCGGTCGTCGATCGCTTCCCAGGCCAACTGCTCCTCGAGATACGCCGCGTACCCCAGCCGCTGAACGCGCGACACCTCGGTCGCCGTGATGCCCAGCGAAATACGGCGGAGCAACCGCAGTTCCGGTGACCGCCAGGATACCTGCTGACCGAGCTGGTTGAAGACGGAGCCGTAGCGACTGGCGGACGCTTGTGCCTCGCTCCGCTCCGGGACCGCACCGACCGCGGCCGCCCCGGCCGCCGCCGCAATCCCGCTCCGAAGCCAGGCCCGACGACTCAGCATCGACGCATCGCCCCGGTCACTCGACGGAGAGGAGTCTGCGGTCGCTTCCCGGTCGGTCTCCGCGGCGTGCACGGTCATTTCGCTCCCGCGTCCCTGTTCAACCACGTGGCCTCCACCATGGTTCGATCCGACTCCATCCGCATGCGCGGCGCATCATTGCCATCATGGTCCGACAAAGCGAACTCATCCGTAAGCTACACTGCGACACGACGGACCGTGACGTCAGGCGGGCTATTTCGCCGGCGCCAGAGAACCCAGCAAACGTTCCACAAAGCCGTTCACCGAGGCATTGGTGTCGATCCACCGCACCACGGCCACGACATCATTCACCGGATCGACGTAGATGATGTTGTTCCCCGCGCCCACATGCACGAAGGCCTGCGGCGGTGCGGCCGGCACGTACGCGCGGTCGGTGTTCACAAACCAGTTCATGTAGCCGTACGTGGGCTGCGCCGGCGTGGGCGTGAGGGCTTTCGTCACCCACGCGTCGGAGAGCAGCTGCTTGCCGCCCCACACCCCGCGACGCTGCGTGAGCAATCCGAAGCGCGCCATGTCCCACGCGTTGATCATCATGCCGCCGCCCCAGTGGCCGCCACCGCTCACCGACTGCACCAGCTTGCCGTCGAGCACGATCCACGAATTGTCGTAGCCGTACCAGCGCCACGTGTTCGACGCGCCGATCGGCTCCATGATTTTGTCACGCAAAATTTCCGGCAACGGCTGACGCCACACCTGCAACGCCGCCAGCGCCAACACATTCACGCGTGTGTCGTTGTACTCGTAGGCCGAACCCGGCTCCACGCGCGGGCGCGTGGTCCAGGTATTCACCTGCTGAGCCGGACGGTCGGCCCACTCCGGCTTGCCCCACAGTGTGCCTTCCCAGTCGCTCACCTGACGCAGCAGGTGATCCCACGTGAGCCGCTTGTTGTGTGGACTGTCGAACGGACGCAGCCACTTCGCATCGCCCGGCCAATCGGCGCCGAGTCCGGTGCCGTTGGGATACGCGCGCAGAATCGGCGGCATCACCTGCGAGACCGTGTCGTCCACGCTGCGGATACGCCCCGCGTCGACGGCCAGCCCCACGACCGTGCTCAGGAAACTCTTGGTGACGCTGTTCACGATCTCGACCGCGCTCGGATCACCCCACGTGGCCACTACGTACCCTTTGCGCAGAATCACGCCCGTGGCGCCACCGCGCGGCGCCAGCGGTCCGATCGCGGCCCCGAAGGGCTCGCGACCGAACGTCTGATAGTGATTGAGCTCGAGATCGCGCGGCGTCTTGCTCTCCTTCTCGATGGCGTAGGCGATCGCGTTGGCCAGCTTCACCGAATCCATCCCCATCGTCGAGGGCGAACGACGTTCCCACGCCCCCGCCGGCGGCACGTATGGTGCCACCGCCGCACCCTTCTTCTGCGCCACCGCCGGTGAGGTCAGCCCCCCCACCAGCGCCGTCACACTCAGAACCCGAAACCCAACACGCAGAACTGCGTTCATGCAATCGGCCCCTTCTTCTTCGCGCCGCCGATCACACCCGGCACGTTGAACTTCTGCAGCAGGGCGTTGAACGCATTCACATCCACCGTTTCCACCTGCTCCACTTCGGTCTTGAGCGTCTGCCACAGCTTCTCGAGCTCCACCAACCGATCCTTCACCGGCTGCGTGAGCTCGCTGTTGCCTTCCACCTGACCGAGTAAGAAGCCGTACTGGCCGTTGATGCCGTTGGCGTAGTTGATGATGTCCTGCCCGTTGCCGGCCTTGGTGGTCATCTTCGGGTCGAGTGCGCCCAACTTCGTGGTGAGCGTGCGGCCGGCCTTGGCAATCGTATCCGGCGCGCTCGTTTCCTTGGCACGCGTCACGAAGCCCTGCACTTGGCTTTTCAGATCACGCACGCGCAGCACCGCTTCGTGAATCTCATTGATGCGGTTCGACAGCAGGTTCGCCACCGAATCCCGCTCGGCGACCACACGCGCCGGCACGTCGAGACGCGGGTCCTGCTTCACCTCGAGCTTCTGCGTGAGCACCGTGGCGCCCATGGTGAGACGCACCGTGTACATGCCCGGCACCACGCGCGCGCCGCCGTCACTGGGTGCGCCGAACAGCAGTACACCGGCCAAGCGTGCCGGCGCGGCGCGACGCAGGTTCCAGTTGAAGGCGTTGAGCCCCGGCTTCACCGTGAGCTTGTTCACCGTGTCGCCCTTCGTGGCGAACGAGCGCACGACGGTGTTCTTCGCATCGAGAAACTCGAGCAGCAACGTCGTGGCCGTATCCGGCGCCGCGGCCAAGCGGAAGTTGATCACCGCGCCGTACGGCGGGTTCTTGCCGGCGCCGCGCGGCGTGCCGAACCCACCGCCACCGGCCAGCACCGCGGCGCGCGGCGCGTACAGATGCACCGCCGCCTTTTCGATCGCATCGGCGCGCTGACGCAACACCGAGAGATCGTCGAGAATCCAGAAGGCGCGCCCTTCGGTGGCCGCGATCAGATCGCCTTGCTTCACCTGCAAGTCGGTGACGGGCACCACCGGGAAATTGCCGCGGAAGGGCAGCCACTGCGCCCCGGCGTCGTACGACACATACACACCCGTTTCCGTGCCGGCGAACAGGAGTCCCTTCCGCTCGGTGTCTTCACGCACCACGCGCACCGGCTCACCATCGCGCAGGCCATTCACGATGCGCGTGAACGTGGCGCCGTAGTCCTTCGACACGAAAATGTGCGGCGTGGGGTCACCCACGCGGTCCTTGCGGAACGACACGTAGATCGTGCCCGCATCGTGCGGTGAGATCGCGATCTCGTTCACCAGTCCATCGCCCCACGCCGCCGGCGTGATGTTCGCCCACGTCTTGCCACCGTCGCGCGTGCGCTGAATCAGGCCGTCGTCGGTGCCCACGTACAACGTGTTCACGTCATGCGGCGACTCTTCGATCACGACGATCGTGGCGTACACTTCGCCGCCGGCGCCTTCGTTGGTAATCGGTCCGCCGCCCCAACCCTGGCGCGTCTTGTCGTTGCGCGTGAGGTCGCCGGAGATCGGCGTCCAGCTCTGTCCGCGCGTCGTCGTCTTGAACAGCACGTTGCCGCCGTGGTACACAACCTTATCGTCGTGCATCGACACTTCGATCGGCGCCGTCCAGTTAAAGCGGTACTTCGTCTTGTCGGTCGGCTCGGTGAGGTTCATCTCCGGCCACGGCATGATGGTGCGCATCAGTCCGTTGGTCGCGTCCTGCTCGTCGATGAGCCCCTGATAGCAGCCGCCGTACACGTAGCGCGGATTCTTCGCGCTCACTCCCATGTTGGCGCTCTCGCAGCCAGGGCCTTCGGTCCACTCGCGGATACCGATGCTGCCGCCGTCGCTGCGCGACTGGATGATCACCGAGCTGTTGTCCTGTTGGCCGCCGTAGAGCTTGTACGGGAAGCCGTCGTCCACCGCCACGTGATAGAACTGCGACGTGGGTTGATTGTCCTGCGTGCTCCAGCTCTTGCCGCCATCCAGCGAGATCGACGCGCCGCCATCGTTCGCGTTGATCAGGTAATTCGGATTGGTCGGGTTGATCCACAGCTGGTGATTGTCACCGTGCGTGGCCGACACACTCGCAAACGTGCGGCCGCCGTCGATCGACTTCATCACCGGCGCGTTCATCACCCACACCACGTCCGCGTTCTTCGGATCGGCCGTGATGTTCATGTAGTACCACGAGCGCGTCTGGATCAGACGGTCGCCCGACTGCTGACGCCACGTCTTGCCGGCGTCGTCGCTGCGGAACAGGCCACCGTTCTCCGCTTCCACAATCGCGAACACGCGATCGGGATTGGCCGGCGACACCGATACGCCGATCTTGCCCACCAGCTTCGGTAGTCCTTCCTGTGAACGCTTCCAGGTATCGCCGCCGTCCACCGACTTCCAGATGCCACTGCCGGCGCCACCGCTGCGCACCATCCACGGCGTGCGCTGATGATCCCACATGGCCGCGTACAAAATGCGCGGGTTGGTGGCGTCCATCGACAAGTCGCTCGCGCCGCTGAAGGCGTTCTCGCCCTTCAGCAGCTGCGTCCACGTCTTGCCGCCGTCGGTCGTGCGGTAAATGCCGCGGTCGCTCGTCCCCTTCCACCGATCGCCCTGCACGGCCACGTACACCACGTCGGGGTTACTCGGGTGCACGCGCACCGCCGAGATCTGCCGTGAGGCGGCGAGCCCGATGTGCGTCCACGTGCGCCCCTGATCGGTGCTCTTGTACATGCCATCGCCGTACGTGGACGACTGGCCGCGGATAGCGTGCTCACCCATGCCCACGTAAATCACGTTTTCGTCGCTCGGCGCCACGGCAATGGCACCCACCGACCCCGTCTTGAAGAAGCCGTCGGAGATGTTGCGCCAGCTGTTGCCGGCGTCGTCCGTGCGCCACAGCCCGCCGCCGGTGTAGCCGGCCAAGTACGTGAGCGGCTGCGACGGCAGGCCCACCGCCGCCACCGATCGACCGCCGCGGAACGGGCCGATGTTGCGCCACGAGAGCGCCGTGAAGGTGGTCGAGTCGAGCGCCGAGAGTCCGGCCGCCGCCGCTCGCGGGGCCTGAGCATCGGCAACCGACGGAGCGGCCATCGTCTGGAACAGGACGCCGCAGGCGAGCGGCGTGAGAAGAGCAGGAAAACGCATCGGAATACGCCTGGCAGGGGGGAAAAGGACCAGAAAAAACTACTACCTGCCGACACTTCCCGGAGCATGCAGGCCACCCGCTTCCGATTCCGGCGTACCGCCGATTTCACCGCCCTCCGGCTTGGACGGGCGGTCCTCGGCTACCTCGCGCTCGTGACCTCGATCATCACGATGGCGCCCTTCCGCTTTCAGTGGACGCCGGCGCACGGCCTGACCAGCATCTGGAACTGGTCGGACCTCGTGATGAACGTGCTGCTGTTCGTGCCGTTCGGGTTCGTGTATCAGCTCACCCGGCCCCGCGGCGCGCCGCCCGATTGGCCGCGCGTGGTGATTCTGGGTGCCGCGCTCAGTGGCACCATCGAGACGCTGCAGCTCTTTTCGCCCACGCGGTATACGTCGCTGCTCGACCTGGCCACCAATACGGCCGGCGCGGCCCTCGGGGCGTGGGCTTTTGCCCAGCTGGCCCGCCGCCTGGAAGACGATACCGCGGTGCAGTCGCTGGCCCTCGAGCTGCCCCTCATGGGGTTGGTGTACCAGCTGATCCCGCTCTGCTGGCTGATCGGGCTCGGCAGCGAAGGTGGGGCGCGTCGGATCTTCGTGCTGCCGGTGGCCGCCTTCGCCGGGGCGGTGCTGGGCACCGTGCACGCGGCGTATCTCGCCCCCGAGCGGCAGCAGGACCGCCGGTGGCTGGTGGCCCTGAGTCTGGGCTGGGTCATCGTGGCGGTCGTGCCGGGTGCCGGCGGCAATCTCGATCTGATCAGCGCCGGCGCCACCCTCACCATCGGGATCGCACTGCTGCGCAGCATTGCCACCACGCGCGACCGCGCCACGGACGTCCATCGGCGATTCGAGCTGCCCACGCTGCGGCTCGTGATGCCGTTGTTCGCCGCGTATCTGGCGCTGTCGTCGCTCTGGCCCCTCGACGCCACGCCGCCGGTATGGCATTGGATCATCGCGCTGGCGCCGGCGCCGGTGGAGCTCACCCAGCCCGTGGTGTATCGACTGCTGGAGCACGTGGCCGCGTTCACGCTGGCCGGCTACATGATCGCCGAGTTCCACGG
>CANHJV010000066.1 GCA_947461225.1 Gemmatimonadota bacterium
ATGGTTAGGATAGAAGGCTATGGAACTGCGCGAGTTCTTCTCCGAAGACGCTGTCCAGCTCGAGCTTCAGGGTACGAGCAAGGACGAAATTCTCAAGGAACTCATCGGGCTGCTCAAGCTCGATGAAAAGTCCGAGGGCATGCTGTTCAAGATGCTCAAGCGGCGCGAAAATCTCGGATCCACCGGCATCGGCCGTGGAATCGCGATCCCGCATTGCCGCAGCCTCGTCGTCAACCGTCTGCGCGTGGCCTTTGGTCGCAAGACAGACGGTGTCGACTTCAAGGCCATCGACGACAAGCCCGTCAACTTCTTCTTCCTCATCGTCGCGCCGCCGCTCGAGGTCTCGAACCAGTACCTGCCGGTACTGGGTAAGATCGCGCAGTTCAGCAAGGAGAGCGACGTACCGGGCCGCCTGCTAGAGATCAGTGCTCCAGCGGATTTCATGGCGCTGCTCGAAGAAAAGCGCGTCTGACCGTCGTTACCTGACCGCGTCGTCGTCGATCACTGATCGACGACGACGCGGCCAATATCCAAGCGCAAGCGATTCGCGACGCGGAGGCTCTGTAAGAGTGCGGCAGCGGCCAACCCGGCCACGAGCCCCAACCAGAGCCCGCGTTCGCGCAGCGGTGTCCGGAATCCCAGATACATCCCGAGCGGGATGCCGACGCCCCAGAACGCGACGAGATGCAGAATGGCGGGCACCCTGGTATCTCCGGTACCGCGCAGCACGCCGCTGGTGACGGCCTGCAGACCGTCGAACACCTGAAACATGCCCGCCAGCGGAATCAGTGATACCGCGACCGCAACCGTGGCACTGTCTGTGGTGTAGCGCGTCGCGAGCCATTCCGGCGCGACCATGAAGATCACGCCGCTGATGCACATCACACCGCCGCCACAGGCGATTGCGGCCACCGCATCGCGACGCGCCGACGGCATGTCCCCGCGACCGATCGCTCGACCGACCACGGCGGCCGCTGCCCCGGAAATACCGAGCGGTACCATGAACGTCATCGCGGCCATATTCAGGGCGATCTCGTGTCCGGCCAGCGACGCCGTGCCCATCCAGCCCATGAAGAGCGCTGTCACGCCGAAGGCGAAGCTCTCGAAGAACCACTGCACACCGATCGGCACACCAATACGCAGCATGCGCATAAACGGCCCCCAATGCAGCGTCTCTCGGCGCCACGGCCGGATGGCCGGACGCAGCAGCGGCCACGCCAACGCGAGCAGCACCAGCGCCATGACCCACGTCGACATGGCGGTCGCGTAGCCCGCCCCTTCGACACCGAGCGTCGGCGCCCCCGCATTGCCGAAGATCAACAGCCAGTTCACGAACACGTTCACGATGTTGGCGACCGCCGCAGCGATGAGGATGTGGCGGACAGGCCCCATCGCCTGCAGCGTTTGCCGGAATACGTTGAACGCAAAAAACGGCAAAATGGCCAACGCCCGACGATGCGTGTACACGGACGTCTCTCGCACCACATCGGCCGGCTGATCGAGCCGCAGCAGCAACCATTCCACCGGGAGCAGCGCTAACAGCACGAACACGGACACGAGCGCTGCCAGCACGAATCCGCGCTGTACGCCGCGTGCGACACCCTCCTGATCACCGGCACCGATTGCCTGCGCCACGACCGGATCGATCGCACAGAGCAGCCCCATGCCGAACACGCTGGCGTTGAAGAAATAGAAGTTCCCCAACGCCACCGCCGCGATCGCCGCCCCACCAAGCTTGCCAACCATGATTGCGTCGACGACGCCCATGGCTTGAATGCCAAGATTGATCAACACAATCGGCATGGCGATCCGCGCCATGTCCCACAGATCGCCCCGCCAGTCCCGGCTGGACTCAACCGCGAGGTTCAACGGCCGTTGGCGCGTTTCGCGGAGGACACCAGCTCTCGCACCTCGCGAAGCAGGCGCGGGGCATCGTACGGAATACCGTCCTTGATCGTCCACGCCACCCCACCCCCAGGACCGGCGGCCGCATCAGCGCGGGGCGGATAGAACACCTTGAGATCCTCGAGCGGGTTGCCGTTGATCACCACGAGATCGGCGAGAAATCCAGGACGCACGCGCCCGAGACGCGACTCCTCGCCAAGGATCTTGGCATTGTTGGCCGTCGCATGCTGCAGTACGCGCAGCGGCGCGAATCCCGCCTCCTGATGCAACTCGAGTTCACGAATCAATCCGAAGCCGTAGACCTGATAGATGAAGCCAGCGTCTTCTCCCGCACCGACCACGCCGCCAAGCCGCTCGAAATCGCGAACGGCCTGGAACCAGATCCGATAGTTCTCCTTCCAGTACGCTTCATCGGTACTGCTCCAATTCGCGAAGTACGAACCGTGGTTCGAGGGATCCGGCTTGAAGTACTTGTCGAGCGTCGGATGCAGGTACTCCGCGAACCACGGCTGCGTTTCCGCGCGCTGCAGGTCACGGCTCGCTTCATAGATGTCGAGCGTCGGATTCCACGCCACGTTTCCCTTCACCATCGCCTTCAGCACGTCCTGCAGCCGCGTCGGATCGGCCTCGCGCCACAGCCGTCCCGCATAGCGGAAGCGCATGCCTTCGTCGGCGTAATTGAAGTTCGACGGAAAGCTCTGCAACCCATCGGTGATGGCGGCGTCCGGAACGCCATACCAGTGCTCGATGCTCGTCAGACCGCCAGCGGCCGCATCCCAGGCGTTCGTCTCATCGACCGCCATGTGATGCGCCGTTCTCATTCCGAGCTTCTTGGCCTCGTCGAGCACCGCCGGATACACATCCTTGTCCATGCCGAACAGCTTGAGGCCGTCGGCCCCCTGCGCCTTGAGATCGCGCACGCGCTGTCGTGCTTCGACCTCGTTGCGGGGCACCGGCATGTAGGCGTAGCGCGCGTAGACATACAAGCGCGGACCGATCAGATCACCGCTCAGGCTGCGCGCCCTGAGCTGAATCGTCTTCGGGGTTTCGCTCGACACATCGCGCACCGTGGTGATGCCCATGCCGAGCCACAGCTTCATCTGATACTCGAGCGGCTGCGCAATGCCAGCGCGCTCGTCCTGCACATGCCCGTGCGCGTTGATCAGCCCAGGCATCACGTACTTTCCCGTGGCATCGATGATCACATCGCCCGCGGGACGACGCGCGGTACCATCCTTGAGCGCCACCGGATCGAGCGACACGATCTGCGCGATGCGGTTCCCCTCGATGACGATATCCTTCGGGCCTTCGGCCGGCGTGCCGTTCCCCTCGATGATAGTGGCGCCGCGGATCACCAAGCGCGTGGGACGCACGCCGTGTGTCGGCGCCGACTGCGCCCCCATAGCGATACTGGTTGCGAACGCGATCGTCGTCGCGGTGAGCGTGAGGATCGTACGATGTGTGATCAGGCGCATGAGGCTACTCCCACTCGATCGTGGCCGGCGGCTTCGAGCTGATGTCGTAGACCACGCGGTTCACGCCATCGACTTCGTTGATAATGCGATTCGAGATCCGTCCGAGCACCTCGTGCGGGAACGCGAACCAATCGGCGGTCATACCGTCAGTACTCGTGACGGCGCGCAAGGCAATCACATGCTCGTATGTCCGTCCGTCCCCCATCACGCCCACCGACCGAACCGGCAGGAACACGGCAAAGGCCTGCCAGATTTCCTGATACAGCCCGGCGGCGCGGATCTCCTCGAGATAGATCGCGTCGGCCCGGCGCAGGATATCAACGGCATACGGCGTGACTTCGCCAAGCACGCGAATCGCCAGCCCCGGGCCCGGGAATGGATGCCGTCCCACCATCTCCTCAGGGAGGCCGAGTTCCCGACCGACGTTGCGCACTTCATCCTTGAACAGTTCGCGCAGGGGTTCGATCAGCTGGAACTTCATGTCTGGCTTGAGGCCACCCACGTTGTGGTGCGTCTTGATCGTGGCCGACGGCCCGCCCTTCGCGCTCACCGACTCGATGACATCGGGATACAGTGTGCCCTGCACCAGGAACTCGGCGCCCTGCCCCGCCTCCGCCGACGCATCCTCAAACACGTCAATGAACGTGTGCCCGATGATCTTGCGCTTCTTCTCTGGATCCCCTTCCCCGGCCAATCCATTCAAGAAGCGGTCTTCGGCACGAACGGTGATCAGCTTGATGCCGAGATGCGCGCGCATCGTGCGCTCAACCTGTTCGCGCTCGCGCAGCCGAAGCAATCCGGTGTCCACGAAGATGCAGGTGAGTTGATCGCCGATCGCTTTGTGAACCAGCGCCGCCGCGACGCTCGAGTCCACACCGCCGGAGAGCCCGCAGATGACCTGCTTGTCGCCGACCAGTTCACGGATCTTCGCGACCTCCTGATCGATGAAGTGCCCCGGCGTCCAATCCGGCGTGCAACCGCACACACCAAACAGAAAATTCTGAATGATCTCGGCACCGCGCACGGTATGCGCGACCTCCGAGTGGAACTGCACGGCGTGAATGGGACGCGTGCTGTGCCGGAAGCCCGCGAGCGTATTGCCGCTGTGCGCCGTGGCAACGTAGCCTGGCGGCACCTGTTCCACATGGTCGCCGTGGCTCATCCACACGGTGGTCCGCTCACCGGCGCCAAAGCCGCTGAACAGTCCCGCGGGTTCGTCCACCGTGACTTCGGCGCGTCCATACTCGCGCCGACCGCCACCAACCACCGCGCCGCCTTCCAGATGCGCGATGAGTTGCATGCCGTAGCACACACCGAGCACGGGTGCGACGTCGAGCAGCGCGCGGGCAATCGTCGGCGCATCGTCGTCGGTGACCGAGCTTGGCCCCCCTGACAGAATGATGCCATCCGGCTTCCAGGCCCGGATCCACTCGAGCGACTTCGTGGGCGGATGAATCTCGGAGTAGACGCGGGCCTCACGCACGCGGCGGGCAATGAGCTGCGTAAACTGCGAACCGCAATCGAGGATCAGGATACGGCTGTTCATCAGTACTTCCACTCCGGACCGGTAAGCTTGAGAAACTCGACGGCCTTCGTGTCGAGATCGAGAATGGCACCCGTGGGCGCACCGTGCAACCAACCACACCCTTCACCAGGATTCACGAGCAGCGAATCGCCGCGCGATTTCATTTCGGGAATGTGCGAGAATCCGTGCACCACGACTTCATGCCCGTCGATGGAGCGCTGGTGCACATCGGCGAGATCGTGGATCAACAGCACCGACTTGCCACCGAGATCGAAGCTATGCGGCGATTCGTATAATTCGGTCGCGCCGAAGCCGGACTTCGCCGCCGCCTGCAGTGCGTCGTGGTCGCCGTCGTTGCGGCCAAAGACGCCAAGCAGGGGAACCGACAAGTCGTGAAACGGCTGCAACGTGAACGGCGAGCAATAGTCGCCGGCGTGCATCACGATCGACACACCACCGGCGATCATCTGCTCGAGCAGTTCGCGGACGGCGGGCACGCGGTCATGGGTATCCGACAGTAAGCCGATCCGCATCAGGCAGTTCTCCACTGGAGGTGCGCACGCTCGAGGCGTACGAGGTCTTCGAGGCGCTCGCGTTCGGTGATCACGGCAAAGCGATCACCATCCACCATGACTTCGGCGGGACGCGGACGGGAGTTGTAGTTGGACGACATCGTATAGCCGTACGCGCCCGCGGTCTGAACCGCGAGTAAGGCACCAGCCGCCACGTCCGGCATCGACCGGTCCTTGGCAAAGAAATCACCGGATTCACAGATCGGTCCGACGACGTCGGCCACGACCGTGCCGTCGATCGATTCCACGGCGTCGATCTGATGATACGCCTGATAGAGCGCCGGTCGCACGAGATCGTTCATGCCGGCATCGGTCACGATGAAATCCTTCCCGGCCGCATGTTTCCGATACAGCACTTCCGTGATGAGCGCGCCCGACTCGGCCACCAGAAACCGCCCCGGCTCGAGCAGCAAGGTGAGACCGGTTTCGCGCGCCGCCGCAAGCACAATCGCCGCGTAGTCATCCACGTCGGCATCTTGCTCATCGGCGTGATAGGGCACGGCCAATCCGCCACCAACGTCCATGTACGCGATGGCGTGACCGTCGGCGCGCGCGGCGGCGATGGCCGCGAGCAACCGTGGCAACGCATCACGCATCGGGTCGGCGTTCCCGATTTGCGAACCGAGATGCATCCCCAGGCCCCGAAGCGCCACATGCGGCAGTTCGTGTACCATGGCAACGAGCCGCGACACATCGTCACGCGGGATACCGAACTTCTGTCCCTTCTCGCCCGTCTTGATGTAGGCGTGCGGCGTGTCGACCGTGACCTCCGGGTTCACCCGGATCGCGATCGGCGCCACGACGCCCTGCCGGGCCGCCACGGCATCGATCGTGACCAACTCCGCTTCCGACTCGACGTTGATCAGCAGGACCCGTTCTTCGAGCGCCTGCTCGATCTCGCGTACCATCTTGCCGACGCCGCTGAACACCACATCGCGTCCGGTGAAGCCAGCCTCGCGGGCGCGGTATAGCTCGCCCCCGGAGACGATGTCGACCCCGGCCCCGAGTTCCTGGAGCAGACGCAACACGGCCAAGTTCGAATTCGCCTTCATGGCGAAGTGAATGCGGTGCGGCACGCTCGCGAACACCCGTTCAAGGCGTGCGAGCCGTGCACGGATCGTATTCGCGCAGTACACATACGTGGGGGTGCCCACGGCCGCCGCGATAGCCGGAATGGGCACCTGCTCGGCATGCAGGACACCGCCCCGCCGGGGAAATGCCGGTTCAGATCCTGACGATGGCATCACGTCGTTCAGTACGAGCGAGCCCACACGACCTCGTACTTCGCGGGCTCACCAGTCACCATGCAGGTCGTCGGCGCGTCCGGCGAACGGTACTCCGGATCAGGGATGACGCGGATCGTCGCCTTGGTCTCTTCCTTGACCTGCTGCTCCACAGCGGGATCACCATTCCAGCCCGCATACACAAACGCACCGGGGCCGTCCATCACTTCCTTGAACTTACCGTAGCTGATGCGCTCACGAATCGTGTTCGCCTCCACGCGAGCGCGGGCGGCGGCGAGCATGTCCGCCTGAATCGTGTCGAGCACCACGGGCAACTCGGTGCGCAGCGTGTCGAAGCTGATGGGACGCTTCTCCCGCGTGTCACGACGGGCCAGCATGCCGGTATTCGACGCCAGATCGCGCGGACCGATTTCCATGCGGAGCGGAATGCCGCGCAGCTCCCAGTGATAGTACTTCGCGCCCGGCTTCACGCCGACGCGGTCGTCGACATGCACTCGGATCCGCTCATGGTCAGGACGCTTGAAGCTGCCCAGATCGTCGGCGATGCGCTTGGCCATCTCCACCGTGGCGGCACGCTCTTCCTCGGTTTTCCAGATGGGCACGATCACGAGCTGGATCGGCGTGAGTTTCGGCGGCAGTCGCAGCCCTGCGTCGTCACCGTGCGTCATCACCAAGCCACCGATCATCCGGGTGGAGACCCCCCAGCTGGTGTTCCACGCGAACGCCTGCTCGCCCTGCTCGTTCTGGAAACTGAGGTCGAACGCCTTCGCGAAGTTCTGTCCGAGATTGTGCGACGTGCCAGCCTGCAGCGCCTTGTTGTCCTGCATCATGGCTTCGCAGGCATACGTCCGGAGCGCACCGGCAAACTTCTCGGAGTTCGTCTTCTGACCGGTGATCACGGGCATGGCCATGTAGCCTTCCATGAACTCGCGATACACGCCCAGCATGCGACGCGTCTCTTCCTCCGCCTCATCGTGCGTGGCGTGCGCGGTGTGGCCTTCCTGCCAGAGGAATTCCATCGTGCGCAGGAACAGCCGCGTGCGCATTTCCCAGCGGACGACGTTGGCCCACTGATTGTACAGCAACGGCAGGTCGCGATAGCTCTGCACCCATTTCGCGAACATCGAGTAGATGATCGTTTCCGACGTGGGGCGCACGACGAGACGTTCCTCGAGCACTTTGCCGCCACCCATGGTGACGACCGCACACTCCGGCGCGAAGCCTTCCACGTGCTCTGCTTCCTTCGAGAGGAAGCTCTCCGGAATGAACAGCGGAAAATAGGCGTTCACATGACCAGTGGCCTTGAACATGTCGTCGAGCGCGCGCTGCATGCGCTCCCAGATACCGTAACCGTGCGGCCGGATGACCATGCATCCACGCACCGGCGAGTAGTCGGCGAGTTCCGAACGCAGGACCAACTCGTTGTACCACTCACTGAAGTTGTCAGCGCGCGTGGTCAGCTTCTTGTCGTCACTCATGGGTGGTATCCGTTCGATTCAACGTCGACGATGCCCACGTGCTCAGGGCATCAAGGGTGTGCACGATCTCTTCCTGCGCGCCAGCCGCGCGGGCGCGGTAACTCGGCACCGCATCGGTCGTATCCACCACGATCGTGGCGAGCGTGCCGGCTTTGCGGGCCGCTTCTAACTGCTTCTCCAACCGTTGCTCGCGCAACGCAAACTCGACCGCATGCCCATCGGCCCGCAGTCGCGCCGCGGCCTGCAACATCGCGGTGGGATAGGACGCGCTGTCCGGTGCCTGCGCGACCCACAGGGCAACCGCCGGCGCCGGCGCCTTCATCAGTCCGCGCGCCTTGAGCAGTTCGCCAAGCACGACATCACCCATGCCGAATCCGAGGGCCGGGAGATCCGTCCCGCCAAGCGACTTGAGCAGATTGTCGTACCGACCGCCCCCGCAAATCGCGCGGAACTCACCGACGTTATCAAACAGTTCGAACACGATGCCCGTGTAGTACGCGAGCCCACGCACGATCGTGAGATCGAAGCGCAGCCATTCGCCGATCCCCAGCGCCTCGCAATGCGCCACGTACTGCGCGAACCGCTCCACGTGCGGGGCGACGTCAGGTGCCTGCCCGTACCGCGATTGCAGCGTCGCGAAATCGAGCGACGCGAATCCGAGAATCGCGTTCACCGTGTCCGGCGGCACACCGGCGGCCGCCAGCTTCTCGGCGGAGATCTCCTGTGGCTGACGCTCGAGCTTGTCGAGCACGGCATACACCGCAGGCCAGGTCGGCTCGTCGATCGCGAGGTGCGCGAGCAATCCGTTCAACAAGCGCCGATCGCTCACGCGCGCCCGGACATCACGAGCCGTCAACCCGAAGGCCGCCATGATCTCCACGGCCACCGACAGCAACTCGGCGTCGGCGAGCACGTCGGCTTCGCCGACGACGTCGACGTTGAGCTGGAAGTGTTCGCGAAGCCGTCCCTTCTGCGTGCGCTCGTAACGGAAGAGCTGCGGCATCGAGAACCAGCGGACCGGCTTGCGCAGCGCCTGCGCGCGCGCACCGACCATCCGGGCGAACGTCGGCGTCATTTCCGGACGCATCGCCACCGCGCGACCGCCCTTGTCGACAAACTCGAACAGCTGGCCGACAATCTCGTCGCCGCTCTTCTGTGTATAGAGCTCGAGCGGTTCGAGCGGCGGCCCATCGTACTCCTGAAACGCATAGCGCCGCACGATGCGGCGCCAGGTCTCGAAGATGTGGGCTCGCTCGGCGAACTGCTCGGGATAGAAATCGCGGAAACCCGGGAGGAGCTTTGGAGGCATCCGTGAAAGTTACCGAGCGAGCGGATCGACCTGCAACCGCTCCATGGCATCGCCGACCGTATGAAATGATCCGGTCACCAGCACGGTCGCCGCCCGTTCACGCGCATGGTCGAGCGCCGAGGCGAAATCGTCGACACGCTGCACAGGCAGCCCCTCGACCTGCGCCCACGCCGTGACCTCGTCCAGATTCCAGGCGCGCGATGCCGGAGCGGTGGGAGCCATGGTGACCACGATGTGCGTCGCGACCCGCGCCACCGCCCGGAGAATCCCCGCCCAGTCCTTATCGCGCAGCACGCACACGACGGCGCTCACCGGCAAGGGCGCCCCAACCTCGAGCAGATTGGCCGCCACCGTTGCCGCGCCATCCGCATTGTGCGCCACGTCGAAGAGCCACCGATCGGCACGGTGAAACCGACCGGACAGTCGTACCCCAGGCAACAGCGCCGCCGCATTCCGCTCGATCTCGAGCCAGCGTCCGCCGGCCCCCCGGAGCATCGCCAGTGCGACGCAGGCATTGTGCGCCTGGAACTCGCCGATCAGGGGCGTCGTGAGCCGACGCTCCCCTTCCGACGTCACGAGCGTAAAGCTCGTCCCGGCAGCACCAACTGAAATGTCACGCACCTGCCAGTCGCGACCGGTGACCAATACGGGCTCGGCACGCACGGCATCGGCGCGAGCCGTGAGCAGTGCGCAAATTTCTGGTCGCGCCTCGCCGATGACCGCCGCCCCGCCACGCTTGTAGATACCAGCCTTCTCACCGGCAATCGACTCCAAGGTGTCGCCGAGAAACTCTTGATGATCAAAGCCGATCTGCGTCACAGCGGCGGCGAGTGGCTGCACCGTGTTGGTGGCATCGAGGCGCCCCCCGAGGCCGACCTCCACGATCGCGACATCAACCCGCTGTGCAGCGAACCAGTCGAGGGCCATGGCCGTGGTCGCCTCGAAGAACGTGGCGCCGAGGCGCGTCAGCTCAGGCTCCCATTGATTCAGCCACGCGGTGATCGCGTCATGCGGCATCGGCACGCTGTCGACGACCACACGTTCGGCAAAATCGACGAGGTGCGGTGACGTATACCGACCGACGCGCAGTCCCGACCCACGTAGCAGCGCGTCGAGTGTCGCGACCGTGCTCCCCTTCCCGTTGGTGCCTGCGACATGGAAAACCGGGTACGCGCCCTGCGGATTGCCCAGCAACGCGAGCAATTCCGCCACGCGCTCAAGGCCGAGCCGCCACGCGCCACCCGTGCGCGAGAACAGCCGGGTGAGCGCGTCGCGGTAGGCCGAATCGGCCATCGAGACCCGCTCCGCCGCTGAGGACGGCGGTGGGGCCAGCGGATTCGAAGTCAGCTTTCCTGCGCGTGCCCCGCCGAGGCGGGACGCCCGGTCATATGCCGCATGAGCCGCGAGAGCGTGTCGCGTAGCTCCTTCCGGTGCACGACCTGATCGACCATGCCCTTCTCGAGCAGAAACTCCGCCGTCTGGAATCCTTCCGGCAGGTCCTGCCCGAGCGTCTGCTTAATGACGCGAGGGCCAGCGAAGCCGATGACCGCGCCCGGTTCCGCCAGGATCGCGTCGCCGAGCATGGCATAGCTCGCACTCACGCCACCCGTGGTCGGGTTGGTGAGCACCGAGATGTACGGGATGCGACGCTCGGCGAGCTGCGACAGCACGGCCGAGGTCTTGGCCATCTGCATGAGGGAAAGAATGCCCTCCTGCATGCGTGCGCCGCCCGAGGCGCAGACGATGACCAACGGATGCTTCTTCTCCAGCGACCGTTGGCCGAGTCGCGCGATCTTCTCGCCGACGACCGAACCCATCGATCCACCCATAAACGCGAAATCCATGATGCCGATCCCGACGGGAAGCCCTTCGAGGAGCCCCGTGACGGTGAGAATGGCATCGCTGTCGCCAGCGTTCGTCAGGGCGCGCTTGAGGCGCGCAGGGTAATCGGGAAATCCGAGCGGATCGACGGAGCGCAGCTCACTTCCCACTTCGACGGTCGAGCCTTCATCGAGCAGCATCGCGGCGTAATCCCACGCCCGCACACGGCGGTGGAAATCGCACGCGGGGCAGACATTCAGATTCCGCAAGAATTTGTCGCGGATATCCGTATGACCGCACGCCTCGCATTTCTCCCAAGTGTCGGGAGGAATCTCGAGACGCTCGCGTCGCGGCTGTCGGGGCTTTTTCTCCTTCCGGAACCAGGCCATAGACTCGTAATGTTGGCGGTCAGGCCCTCGAAGGCTAGACCTTGCGCGCAGCCGAGATCGGTGTCCCGACCGTTCAGAGGCCGATCGCGTCCGGCTGACCGCGCCCTTCGGCGGAGATTCGGAGCAGGACCGCGACCCCCGTCCAGCTGACCAACAGGAACGAACCGCCGTAGCTGAAGAACGGCAGCGGAATACCGGTGACGGGCATGAGGTTGAGCGTCATCCCCACGTTCACCATGACGTGCACGAACCACGCCGACACCAGACCGAAGGCCACGAGACTCGGGAAGGCGTCGTTCGCCCGTGAGGCCACGCGCGTACTCCGCAGGAACAACGCAAGGAACAAGGACAGGGCGACGCTGACGCCGATGAATCCCAGCTCCTCGCCAACCACCGAAAAAATGAAGTCGGTGTGCCGCTCAGGCAGGAACTTGAGCCGCTTCTGGCTACCCAGCGTGAAGCCCTTGCCGAAAAGCCCACCGGAACCGATCGCCACCTTACTCTGAGTGACGTGATAGCCGGAGGCCTGCGGATCGACATTCGGATCGAGGAACACCAACAATCGCTTCTGTTGATACGGCTTGAGCTTGTCCCACAGAATCGGCGCGACGCCACCCATGATGACGTTCATCAACACAATGACGACGCCTTCGAGGAGATACGGGCGATACCAGAGCACCAACGCGACCAGAATCAGAAACCACGCCCCCCAGATCCCCGTGCTGAATGCGAGCACGAGACTGATGCCCGGACTCGCCAACAGCAGCAGCAGCGGCCACGATACGCCCGCCCAAAAGAGCATGGCGAAGCAGATACCGATAAAGACGATCCCGGTCCCAAGGTCCGGCTGCGCCATAACCAGCAGCCACGGCACTCCGACGACGAGTAGCGGTCGCCACAGGTCGACCAGCGATCGAATGGATTCACGCTGCGCCGCGAGCACCCGCGCCAGCATCAGCGTAGTGGCCAATTTGGCCAGCTCGGCAGGCTGTCCGATACGGACGCCGCCGATACTCAGCCACCCTTTCACGCTGGACGCCGTTCCCGCACCGGTGCCAACGAAGAGCACCAGCAGCAAGAGCGTGCAGCTCAGGCCATACAACGGCCACGCGCTCCATTCGATCAGGCGTACGGATCCGCGCGAGATGATCCACGTCGTCACCAGCGCCGCGCCGAACCAGCCAAGCTGCCGCTTCCAGGCATTCTCGATGATCGGCGTCGGGCTGTCGATCTGCCCGGCGGAAAAAACCATGGCGAGGCCGAAGCCGGTGAGCAGCAACGCAATCACCAGCAGCGGAACGTCGATACTCTGCCGACGCAGCACGGAAATTCCAGCCAAGTCGTCTCCGCCTCAGTCGTTGATGACGGCGGTCATCGTTAACCGCGCCTTGAGATACCGTTCCATTAACTTCGTGGCCACGCGAGCCGCCGTGGAACCATGCAGCCCCTCCTCGATGATGATCGCTACCACGATCTTCGGATCGCTGGCCGGCGCATACCCGACGAACCAGGCGTTGTCGAGCTGGCCGTTCACTTGGGCCGTACCGGTCTTGCCGGCAATCGTCAGCCCCTGAATCTGCGCACCGGCGGCGGTGCCGCGGGACACGACATCAGCCAGCGCCAGCTGGATACCGGCCAGTTGTGACTTCTCGAGATTGAGAATCTGCTTCCGCTCCGGCGCCCGTGAGACAATCTGCGGCGTCGCCGCCGATCCGTCGGTGGCCAGCGCGGTGTAGAATCGCGCCATGCTCACCGGTGTCTGCGCGTTGTCGGCCTGCCCAATGGACAAACTCAGCACGACCGACCGATTCCAGCCGCGCGCGCCGTACTTACGATCAAAGTATGTCGTGTTCGCGAACCACGTCGGCTTGCGTTCACTCGGCAGATCGATGTTTGTCTTGTCGGCAAATCCAAGGCTGATGCCGCCTGCCAGCAAATTGGTGAGACCGATCTTGAGGCCGAGTTGGTAAAAGTACACATCGCATGATTTCGCGATGGCCTGCGCCAATGTGATGTCACCGTGCCCACGCTTGTCCCAGCACTTGAACACGCGGCCGTAGTAATACCCGCCCGTGCACGGGGCGGGCATGCGCGTATCCATCGTGACCAGCCCCCGCTCGATACCAATCACCGCCGTGGCGAGCTTCCAGGTGGAGGCTGGCGCATACATGCCGGTGACCGCACGATTCACCAGCGGCTTGTGCGGATCGACGCGGAGGCTCTCGTAAAAGCTGCTCGACACGCCACCAATGAACTTATTGATGTCGTAGCTGGGCGCGCTGTACAACGCGAGCACGCCGCCGGTCTTGGGATCGAGGGCGACCACCGCGCCGCGCAGAGAATCGCCGAAGTACTCGTGAGCATAACGTTGCAAGTCGAGGTCGATGTTTGTGCGCAACGCCGGCGGCGCCTCAGGCTGCTCTTCCGGTCGCACACCGGCGTCGCGCACCACACGATTGCGGGCGTCCACTTCCACGAACCGCCGGCCTTCTTTGCCGCGCAACTGCGCTTCGTACTGCAGCTCGAGCCCCGTCTTTCCGACCTGCTGCCCCGCCTTGTAGCTCTCGTACTTCGGTTTCGAGAGGTCCTCTTCCGAGATTTCACCGGTGTAGCCGATCAGCGCCGCCATCGCGGCGCCGTCCGGGTAATACCGCTTCGGCGAACTCTGAATGATCAGTCCCGGGAACTCGACACGACGTTCCTCGAGCACCGACACCACCTGAAACGAGGCATCATTGAAGATCACCGCCGGCCGCGTACGCGCGCGACGGAACCGCCGCACGGCGAGTTCCTGCTGCGCCGAGTCAATCTGAATCACCTTCGACAAGGTGGTCAGTGCCGAACGGAGGGAGTCCTCGGTCGGACTCAAGATCGACACCGAGTATCCCGGCAGATTCTCCGCAATCACTTCGCCGTGTCGGTCGTATACCGTACCACGAGCCCCTGGCAGCGGCACCTCGCGCAACCGGTTGTTCTCCGACTGCAGGACATACTCCGCATTCTGCAGCACCTGCGCACGGAAAAACGCGCCGCCGAGCGCCATGAACGAGGCGAACAGCAGCACGCGCGCGAGACGAGCCCGGCGAAGAATCGCGTTGGGATGGTAGCTCACGACTTCACACGCTGCCTGACGTCCGGGCGATCCGGATGACGCACATGGTCAGCCTCAGTAGGTGTGCGGTCGATACAACGGACGAAACACCGTGAGCAACAGCACCGCCAGCAGCGCGGTCAGCGCGGCCGACAACGGAGACCACAGCAACAACGTCACGACCAGCGACGCGCCCGACGCACCACCGGTGAGCAACGTCATCGCGATGTCGAACAGCCACTTGCTGGCGAAGACGAAGAGTCCGGTAAGGGCCACGTGATCAGCGAAGAACACGGCCTTGAGCCACGAGGCAGCGAACGCCACGACGGTCAGCACGAGCGCAGAGGCACCGAAGGACCCCGGCGCAAGCGCATCCACGGCGAGCCCCGTGACAAAGCCCGTGACCGCCGCCAACCCAGGCCGCATACGCACCGAGGAGAAGAGGATCGCGATCACGATGAAATCGATCGAGGCGCGTCCGCTAAACAGCGGACGCACCGCAAAATGCGCGGTCAGCAGAATTGCGAACCCCAGCCACGCGCGCAGTGCGCTGCCGACCCCGGGTGCCTGTTGCTGCGGACGACTCATGGGCAGCGCCCCCTTGATGACGTCATTACCGAGCCGCCGGCGGGGGGCCAGTGCGCGGGGGCGGCGCCGGGACGGTCACCCGAGCCTTCGTGGTGCCTCGGCGAGCGCGCAGACGTGCCGCACTGTCCGCGCGGACGCGAACACGCGCACTGTCGGCACGCGCACTATCGGCCGCCATACCGCGCCCAGCGGCGACGAAGGCCAGGGTCGAATCGGCCAATGTGTCGGCGGCGGCATCGAGGGCGGCGCGGCGCGCGGCAAGTTCGTCGAGCGCCGCGGCTCGGGCCAGTGAATCACCAGCGGCCGCGACGGCGCGTGCGGCACTGTCCGCCGCGTTGACGGTGGTCCACACGCCGTTCACCCCGCGCTGAGTGCGCGACGACAGCAGCACGAGCACCGGCCCGATGGCTTCGGGCAGCACGGACGGCTTGACGAGATACGTGCGCGCCCACTTCTCCGGCGTGGAGAGTTCACCGAGCACGGTGCCCACGGGAATGCCGCGCGGATACGTCGCACCCAACCCCGAACTCACGATGAGCGTACCTGGCTCGAGCTTCGCGCGAAACGGCACACCACGCATCTCGAGCAACCAGCGCTCGGCGCCGGCGCCGAGATGCGGCTGCACAATACCGAACGCACCTTCGTCCACGCTCATCGCGCTCACGCGAAAGTCGGGGTGCGCCCAGGTGATCGCAAAGCTCGTAGCGCGGTCCACGCTCTGCACCATGCCCACGAGTCCATCCGCCGTCACGACGGGAAGGAATGGCTGCACGCCGGCATCAGATCCCGCTGCCAGCGCGAGGGTGAATTCATCGCCGGCGCCGCGAGGTGGCAGCAACTCGGCCGGCACAAATCCGTCCCGCAATCTGGCGGACAGGCCGAGCAACTTACGCAGGGTCAGGTTCTCATCGGCGACGGCCCTCACCTGCAACGCCTGCGTGGCCACCTGGCCACGCGTGACCAGCACATCGTTGCGCGCGACGATGGCTGCGCGTACCGATGACGCCCGTCCTTCCAGCGCAACGAGGGGCGACAACACCGTCGTGCGTAACGTGGCGGCGAATCCTTCGCGCGTGCGTCGCGGAAGGATAAGAACAAAGACCGCCAACACGACACACGCCAGCGCCAAGCCGGTGTCGAGTCGCCCATCGGATCGGACGCTTCGGGCCACCGCGCGATCAGGTCGTGAGGACGGACCAGTACTTCTCCTCATCATCGAGGATCTTACCGGTGCCGCGCACGACACACGTCAGCGGATCTTCGTCGACGTGAATCGGCAAACCGGTTTCCTGGCTGAGCAACACATCGAGTCCGCGGATCAATGCGCCGCCGCCGGTCATCACGATGCCGCGATCCACGATGTCCGACGCAAGCTCGGGCGGCGTGATTTCGAGCGCGCGACGCACCGCGTCGACGATTTGTTGAATGGGCTCCTGAATCGCTTCGCGGATCTCACTGGAGTGCACGCGCACGGTTTTCGGAATACCTGACACGAGATCGCGCCCTTTCACTTCCATCTCGCGTTCGTCACCCACGGGATAGGCCGAGCCGATCTGAATCTTGATCTGCTCCGCCGTCGGCTCGCCGATGAGGAGATTGTAGTTCTTGCGCATGAACTGCACGATGCTGATATCGAGCTCGTCGCCGCCGGTGCGGATCGACGTGTCGCTCACGATTCCGGACAACGCGATCACGGCGATTTCGGTGGTGCCGCCGCCGATGTCGATCACCATGTTGCCGGTCGGCGATTCGACCGGAAGACCAACACCGATGGCCGCGGCCATCGGCTCTGTCACCATGAAGACTTCCTTCGCACCGGCGCCGAGTGCCGAGTCGCGCACGGCGCGCTTCTCAACTTCGGTGATGCCCGACGGCACGCACACGATCACGCGCGGCTTGACCTTGAACACGTGCTTGTCGATCACGAGCGTGAGGAAGTAGCGCAGCATCTTCTCGGTCACATCGAAGTCGGCGATCACACCGTCCTTCATGGGCCGGACGGCCATGATGCCGTCAGGCGTACGACCGAGCATGCGCTTTGCTTCCAGACCGACGCCCTTGAGCTTCTTGGTCTCGCGATCGAGCGCGACGACGGAGGGCTCGTTCAGCACGATCCCCTCGCCCTTCACGTAAATCAGGGTGTTGGCGGTGCCGAGATCGACTGCGATGGCATTCGCCGGGAAGAACGAATTCGATTTGCTGAAGGGCCAGAACATCAAGGAGACCGGGGCGGCGCGACAGACATGAGTGGCGCCTGATGAAAAACTTGTTGCGGCGTACTGTGTAAGCTATCGGAGCACTCGGAAGGGGACAAGCTGTTGAAATAGCGTGACCTACGCCACCACAGATTCACCGAGCCGCGCGTAATCAGTGCGCGGGTGGCAGCGCAGGTGCTTGGCCACCTGTAGTGCGCGCGACGCGTCCAAGGAGCGCAGGTCATCCAGCAGCACTTTGAGCACCTCAACGGGCCGTCGTGTGCTCATCATCGCGGCGATGGTTCTGAGATGACCGGTATCAGCCACGCGGTCCTGCGGGCGAAGCCGAAGTAAGCGTTCCGCCACGGCGACCTGGGTTTCCTGGCGCATGGCGGCGTGCCATACCTCATCGGGGACCGTGGCGCCGCACGCCAGCAAGTAGTGCGACGCGAGGCTACGCACTCCTGGCTCAGGGTCGAACAGGAACGTGCTCAGCCCCTCGATGACTGCCTGGTCGGCCAGGCCTCGCGACCAGTCCCCGAGCAGCATCACGACCGCCACGCGAACCGCGGCAGACCCGTGGCGCGAGAGCGTGGCCATGGCGGGCTGGGCGCTCCGCTCACCCACGTGGCGTACGACACGCAGCACCGCGATGGGGACGTCGTCACGGGTGGAAC